>NZ_BCVD01000010.1 GCF_001591565.1 Priestia flexa NBRC 15715
CATTTTGATCAGCTAGCTCCTCATGAGATAGCTACATTTGATAAAAATAAGTCGCTGGAAATTTTACATATCTTCTTTAAAGGGATTTCTCCCAATTGATTTAAAAAAACGAACAAAGATGACTATTCTCATTTTTTTGTTCGTTTTTTAGTTTTTTGAGGGTTGACACGTGTCTTTATGGAGAAT
Source organism: Priestia flexa NBRC 15715 (assembly GCF_001591565.1). Classification (GTDB taxonomy): domain Bacteria; phylum Bacillota; class Bacilli; order Bacillales; family Bacillaceae_H; genus Priestia; species Priestia flexa. The sequence goes on from NZ_BCVD01000010.1 coordinate 187, forward strand.
AAGATGGTAGTGTGATAAACGGAAAGTGTATAGTATGCAGTGAACAAAATATGTATAAATATGCAAAAAAGGGGAGTTACTGCGTAGCAGTTAAGGCGATGGGATACAGCGGGAATATCATTATGAGGAGAGAACAACTATGAAAAAACCATCGTTACTAACGCAGGTTTTAGTAGCATTCGTCGTAGCTGTTGCGCTCGGACTCATCTTTGGAGACAAGATGTCTGTCGTGCAGCCGCTTGGCGATTTGTTTCTAAGGCTCATTAAGTTTATTATGGCGCCTTTGATTTTAACGACGCTCATTGTAGGCGTAACAAGTTTACAAGATACCAAGCAGCTTTTTAGTATGGGAGGGAGAACGATTGTTTTCTACCTCTTTACAACGTTGATTGCTGTGACGATTGGTATCGTATATGCTGTGATTTTATCACCTGGTACAGGAGCTAACGTGTCGTTACAGCAAGGAGCCACTGCGCCGAGTGGAGAAGCACCAACGCTTACGGAGACGTTGTTAAACATGATTCCGGAAAATCCATTTGCAGCGTTAATGGAAGGGAATATCCTACAAATTATCTTTATGGCAATTGCAATTGGTTTAGGGATTTTATTTGTAGGAGAGCCAGCAAAGCCAATTCAAAAGCTATTTGAATCTTTTTCCACAGTCATGTTTAAAATTACAAGTGGTATCATGGTCATTGCACCAATTGGTATCTTTGGAATGGTAGCACCAATTATTGGTGAGTATGGTTTAGCTGTTTTAGCACCTCTCGCTAAGGTGATTATTGCTGTAGCATTAGGTTGTTTAACGCAGCTTCTCGTTGTGTATTCTCTTGCGGTTAAAGGCTTTGCTGGGATGAATCCACTTACATTTTTAAAAGGAATAGCACCAGCCGGCCTTGTAGCTTTTAGTACAGCAAGTAGTGGTGCAACGCTACCTGTTTCAATGAAAAACGTTCAGGAAAACCTTGGCGTTTCAAAGGAAACAGCAAGCTTTGTTTTACCGTTAGGTGCCACAATGAATATGGACGGTAGTGCGATTTACCAAGGTGTTGCTGCGCTATTTATTGCACAATTTTATGGAATTGATCTCGGTATGAGTGAAATTTTACTAATCATGTTTACAACTACCATTGCATCAATTGGTACTGCGGGCGTGCCAGGTGCAGGGATGATTATGTTAACAATGGTACTAGCAGCCGTCAACCTTCCAGTTGAAGGAATTGCTTTAATTGCAGCAATCGATCGTATTCTTGATATGTTCCGTACGTCGGTTAATATTGTCGGAGATGCTGCAGCTTCTGTTGTTGTAGACTCATATGAGAAGAAATCAAAAGAAAAAGCGAATCAGCAAGCATCGTGAATTTTTGTGCGTACATCCTTATGAAAGGTGAGGATGTACGCATTTTTTTTCATTCCTTGCTATAATGGAAAAAGATTCACGCATACTAAAGTGAATGAGTAATTGATAATGATTTAAAGGAGTTTTTTGATGACAAAAGTAAAGTTAATTTCACATAATGATTTAGATGGGGTAAGCCCAGCTTTATTAGCTCGCTTAGCATTTGGTGATGAGAACCTTGATTACGACACGGTAGGAATCGGACGCATAAACGATACGGTGCTGCATTTTATAGAAGAAGATAATGATGGACAAGACTTATACATAACGGATATTAGCGTAAATGATGAAGTAGCAGCTAAGCTGGATGAACTTGTGAAAAATGGTCAAAAGGTTACGCTTATTGATCATCATATTTCTGCACTTCCTCTTTCTGAAAAATACGATTGGGTCCATGTGATACCAGAAGATAAGAATGGGACGAAAACAGCAGCTACATCGCTTTTTTATACATATCTACTAGAAAACAAGATGTTGGAACGTACGAAGATGCTGGATGAATACGTAGAGCTTGTACGTTTATTCGATACGTGGGATTGGTTTCACGAGAAAAATGAAAAAGCAAAAAGACTTAATCACCTTTACTACTTAATTTCTCATGAAGAGTTTAAAGATACGGTTCACGAAACGCTACAAGCATCTTATACTGGTGCCAATCAAAGCTTTGAATTTACAGAAAAGCACGCGATTTTACTTGAAGCTGAAGAGAAGCGAATTGAAAAATATATCTATGACAAACAAAAGCAAATGATGCAAGCAGAAGTAGAGATTGCAGAGCAAAAATACAAGGTAGGGATTGTGTTCGCAGATACATATCAGTCAGAGTTGGGAAATGCATTATGCCTAGAGCATGAAGAAATCGACTTTTCAGTAATGGTTGATATGGGAAGGAAAAAGCTAGGGTTTCGAGCGGTGAAAGATAAGATTAATTTAGCTGAAATCGTGGGTCACATTGGTGGTGGAGGCCATCCAAAAGCATCCGGCTGCAAATTAACGAGCGAAACCTTCAAGCTATTTGTAACCGACCACTTGTTTCAACCAGACGAAAAAAGTGAATAAACTAAGTGTAGAGGAGGGATGACTTTGACATTTGAACGTGAGGTTGTTGTGGTAACTGGTGGCGCAAATGGAATTGGAAAAGGTGTGGCAAGCGCCTATGCCAAAAAAGGTGCCAAAGTGATAATCGCAGATATTGATGAAGAACAAGGGGAGAAGCATGCTAAAACGCTGCGTGAAGCAGGTGCACAGGCAATGTTTATTCACACAGATGTAAGAAAAGAAGAGGATGTTATCAACCTCATGAAAGAAACTGTTTCAGCTTATGGTACGATTACCATTCTGGTTAATAATGCTGGAGTAACAAAGTGGAAGTCTCCGTATGAGTTAACGCTAGATGAATGGGATGATATCATAAATCTTAATTTACGAAGCGTATTTTTATGCTCAAGAGAAGCTGCAAAAGTGATGCGAAATAACAAAATAGGTGGTTCAATTGTAAACTTAGCTTCTACGCGTGCCGTTATGTCAGAGCCACACACCGAAGCATACGCTGCTACAAAAGGTGGCATTGTGGCGCTAACGCATGCTCTTGCCATTTCACTTGGACCAGACAAGATTACCGTCAACGCAATTTCTCCTGGCTGGATTGAAACTCAGCAATATGAGGATCTTCGAGATGTTGATCATGCTCAGCATCCGTCTAACCGAGTTGGCACTCCAGCAGATATTGCAAAAGCGTGCCTTTACCTGACGCATCCAGACAATGATTTTGTAACGGGGACGAACGTAGTTGTCGATGGTGGAATGACGCGCAAGATGATTTATGAACATTAACTAAAGTAAGCAGGCTATAGGCTATACCTATAGCCTGCTATTTTTATTTTGTATAAAAACACAGTTATATGAAAGCGTATTCTTTTTAAAATTTAGAAAAATCAGACTTGATTTACTTATCGAAATCATGTATCGTTATGTTCAATTCCTAATTGAAAAGGAATTAGTGTATAAAGTGAATATGTTCATGCAAAAGGTGCTAAGACACTAGTTTTAGCTTAAAAGGGAAGATCGGTGAAAATCCGACGCGGTCGCGCCACTGTAAGGAGGAGCCTATTATCAGTAAACCACTGTTTATGAAACGGGAAGGTGATAATAGGTGATGATTCTAAGTCAGGAGACCTGCCTGTTGTTTGCACTCACAACCTACGCGTAATAGGGAGAGGTGATTAGCTTGGTATTGAAACAAAAGTATATGTTGTTCAATACTTCTTAAAGCTGTCGTCTAACTCTCTTTCCAGAGAGTTTTTTATTGCAGAAAAATAGACGAAACGAGGAGATTGAAATGACAGTGAATACAGCAACAATTGGGTATCCAAGAATCGGTAGAAACAGAGAATGGAAAAAAGCAATTGAAGCTTATTGGAAGCAGGAAACAACGGAAGCAGAGCTGCACAACCAACTTCATGAGTTGTATGTTAATCAGCTTCGTATTCAAAAAGATAAGGGGATTGATTTTGTTTCAGTAGGTGACTTTAGTTATTACGATCACATGCTTGATACGGCGGTTATGTTTAATATTATTCCAGCTCGTTTCAAAAAGCAAAATCTATCCGCTCTTGATACATATTATGCAATGGCAAGAGGGAACAAAGAAGCAGAGGCATGTGAGATGACTAAGTGGTTTAATACCAACTATCACTACATTGTCCCAGAGTTTACTGACGTAACGCCGGCATTGAATGAAAACAGACCATTAGCATATTGGCAAAAAGCAAAGGACGAATTGGCACTTAACGGTAAGCCTCTTCTAATTGGGCCAGCAACCTTTATCTTATTAGGCAAAGGATTTAAACAAGAAGAAGTATCGAGCTTATTTGCTCAATTAACTCCGCTTTATATTCAAGTGATTAAGGAGTTACATGAAGCGGGAGCAGAGTGGATTCAAATTGATGAACCAATTTTTGTAACGAATAAAACAGAAGGGTACTGGAAGGAGGTTGAGGCATTTTATCAGCGTATTTCAGAGGAAGTACCTGGTGCTAATCTTATCATCCAAACGTATTTTGAAGCATTAGATAATTACCAATCTGTTGTGAACCTTCCTGTGAATGCTTTTGGGTTGGATTTTGTACATGATGAGAGAAAAAATAGTGAAGCGATAAAAGCACACGGTTTTCCAAAAGGGAAAAAGCTTTTTGCAGGCGTTATTGATGGTCGTAACGTGTGGAAAAGTAACTTAATTGAAAAAGCTGCACTTGTAAGTGAATTGCAAAAATTAGTGGGTAAAGAAGAGGTAATTGTTCAGCCATCTAGTACACTGCTTCATGTCCCTGTAACGGTAGAAACTGAACAAGAGCTACCAGCTGATATTCGAGCAGGCTTAAGTTTTGCTGAAGAAAAGCTGACTGAGCTAGAACTTTTAAAGGACCTTTTAAAAGGGGATAGCGAAGCAGTAAAAGCACATCAGCAAGAGATTGAGGCATTTTCGAAGGTTGCAAACCGCGTTCACACGAAAACGAGAGCAGAGCTAGAACAGATTGATGATCAAGCCTTATCTCGTGCTTCTGTGGCTGAGCGCCAGCGTTTGCAAAAAGAAAAGTTTGATTTACCGCTTTTACCAACTACAACAATTGGAAGCTTGCCACAAACAGCAGAGGTTCGTTCGAAGCGCTTAAAATGGAAGCAAGGTCAGTTAACGAACGAACAGTATGAAGCGTTTATAAAAGAAGAAACAAAGCGCTGGATTGAGGTTCAAGAAGAAATTGGTATTGATGTGCTGGTTCACGGTGAGTTTGAACGTACGGATATGGTTGAATTTTTTGGTGAGCGCTTAGGCGGAATGTTAACAACGAAAAACGGTTGGGTTCAATCATATGGTTCACGCTGCGTAAGACCACCTGTTGTATACGGAGATGTCTATTTAGTCGAGCCGATGACGGTTAAAGAAATTGTCTATGCACAAAGTTTAACCGAAAAAGTCGTAAAAGGAATGCTGACGGGGCCAATTACCATCTTAAACTGGTCATTCCCACGTACAGACATCTCGAAGTATGAAAGCATGAATCAAATTGCATTAGCCATTCGAAAAGAAGTTAAAGCGCTTGAAGAAGCCGGTGTTCACATGATACAAGTAGATGAACCTGCGCTGCGAGAAGGATTGCCAATTCGAGCTGAAAAGCAAGCCGCGTATTTAAATGCTACTGTTGAAGCGTTCCGTCTAGCAACAACGGGTGTAGAAGATACAACGCAAATTCATACGCATATGTGCTATTCGAAATTTGATGACATGATTGACACAATCTCTGCACTAGACGCAGATGTCATTTCAATTGAAGCATCCAGAAGTCATGGCAATATTATTTCTTCATTCGAGCAGTATTCATACGATAAAGAAATCGGGCTTGGCATTTACGACATTCATAGCCCTCGTATTCCAAGCTTTGAAGAAATGACAAATAATCTTGACCGTGCTCTTCGCGTGTTAAACCCAGCACAATTTTGGGTTAATCCAGACTGCGGTTTGAAAACACGAAATGAAAAGCAGGTAATCGATGCTTTAACTCAAATGGTAAACGTTACGAAGAAGTATCGTGAAAAGTTAGCAGCAGTCGCACAATAAAATGAAACAAAGAAAACCCCCTTTTATATGGGGGTTCTTTGTTTACGTTATGACAAATTATCTTGTTCCAGCCATTGCTGCGACCATTTTTCAATTTCTATCATAATAGGTTCAAGCGCTTTTCCTTTTTCCGTCAAGGAATACTCGATGCGTACAGGCGTTTCTGGAAAGACCTCACGCTTGACAATCCCTTGTTGTTCAAGGTCTTTCAAGCGTTCTGATAGTACGCGGCCGCTTACTGAAATGGATGATTCGATGGCACAAAAACGCTGGGGTCCAGACAGAAGCTTATAAATAATGAGCCCGGTCCAGCGCTGACTTAAAATCGTCATTGCTTTTTCAAAGCGTGGACATAAGGTTGATTGATTCATTTGTTTCACTCCTATAACACATATTATAGCACAAAGCATTAGGTGCTACACTTCTTAAAACTTCACGACCAAAGAGAAGAACCTTACATAAAGTAAGCGAAAGGAGTATTGAAGTAAAGCTGTTGAGAGAAACTAGTTAATAACCAATTACTTATCTATCTAAAAAACGAAATGGCTTATTCACGATCAAATAGCCAAGTTTTAATAATTGCTGCATACTCACGACCATATGATTGAAGCTTCACGACGTTTGGTGTTTCTGCACCTAATGGGTATACGTTATATCCTTGTCTTTTGGCAATCAGTGATGCGCGGTATAAATGAAACTGGTTGCTGACGAGTACAATATGTTTGTCATTGATATCAATAAGCTTTTTGGTATAGAGAAAGTTTTCATAAGTGGAAGTAGATTGATTTTCTTGTATAATGCGAGCAGAGTCAACGCCGTGATCTACTAAAAAAGTAGACATCGCTTCCGCTTCAGAGATGTCTTCATCATCACCTTGTCCACCTGAGACAATAGCAATAGTTGAAGGATTATCTTCTAAATAACGCAGCGCAGTAATCATGCGCTCTCGTAAACTTAAAGATAGCTCTTTTCCATTTACCTTAGCTCCAAGAATCATAATGTAGTCTGCGTTTTTTGGAGGAGGTGAACTAGCTGCAGAATAAATATGATATGACGCAAACAACACGTATCCAATTAGTAAAGAAGTAAGTACGTAGATAAATTTTCTTTTCATAAGCTACTCCCATCGTTTATTCCTATTTAGTATAATGCAGTAATTGGTATAAAAAGTAGTATTTATTTAATATTTAAGCGGTAAATAGGAAAAAATGTCATGAATTTAGCAAAAGGGATAGCTTCATATGTTTTGGAACGTTATAATCATTATGCACATCTTCTGCAACATTTCAAAGAAGGAGAGAACGAACATGAAGAAAAAAGCCGATTGGCGTTATCGAATCGCACATAAAGAAGCTTTAATCGGTATCGGCCTGGCTCTTTTCCACTTTGCATGGTGGTTTGGTTTTGCGTACGGACTTGGTTCAAAGCCCGTATCAGAGTATACATACATATTGGGGTTTCCGGCCTGGTTTTTTTATAGCTGCATACTTGGAATCCCGCTCATTATTTTACTGGTCTGGATTATTGTTCGCTTTTTCTTTTCAGATCTTCCTTTAGAAGATGAAGAAAGAGGTGAGAGCGAATGAACTGGGCTGTTGTTGTTCCTCTTGTTGTGTTTGTTCTATTAATTTTTGCGATTGGCTTTATTACCGCTAAAAAAACAAGCACGGCAAGTTCATTTATTAATGATTATTTTCTAGGAAGCAGAGAGCTTGGAGGGTTTGTTCTTGCCATGACGATGGTCGCGACGTACGGAAGTGCGAGCAGCTTTATTGGTGGTCCTGGTACAGCATATCAAACCGGACTTGCTTGGGTACTATTGTCCGTGATTCAAGTTGTAACAGGTTACTTTGTTCTCACAACTCTTGGCAAAAAATTCGCCATTGTTTCGCGAAAGATGAATGCCGTTACGCTTGTTGATTTTTTGAAAAAGCGATATGAAAGCAATATTGTTGTGATTGTTTCTGCTGTAAGCATTGTCCTTTTTCTATTTGCTTCTTTAGCTGCTCAGTGGGTTGGAGGAGCTAGATTAATTGAAGGTTTTGTAGGCATTTCATACAAAAGTGCGCTTGTCATCTTTGCAGTCACCGTACTTGTTTATGTATCAATTGGTGGGTTTCGTGCTGTCGTACTAACCGATGCCCTGCAGGGAATTGTAATGCTTGTAGGGACGATTATTTTACTAATTGCTACTATTTATGCTGGCGGCGGTGTCGAAGCAATCATGAAAGACTTAGTGAATGAAAATCCAAATCTTGTGAGCCCGTACGGAGCAGATCGTTCATTAACACCGCTTTATGTGTCATCATTTTGGATTTTAGTTGGAGTAGGAGTTGTGGGACTGCCACAGGTGGCCGTTCGAGCGATGTCTTATAAAAACTCGAAAGCGATGCATCAAGCCATGCTTATCGGTACGGTAGTAGTTGGTGTGATTATGTTAGGGATGCATCTTATTGGTGTGTTTGCTCGTGCTGTAATTCCAGGAATTGAAGTGGGAGACACTGTGATGCCGACGTTAACTCTTGAAGTATTACCACCTTGGTTAGCAGGAGTTGTACTTGCTGCGCCGATGGCAGCCATTATGTCGACGGTAGACTCTATTTTATTAATCATTAGCTCTGCTATTGTAAAAGATTTGTATTTAAACTACGTTAATCCGAAAGCAAAAGAGCAGCAGGTGAAAAGATGGAGCTTCTTAACAACAATGATTATTGGAATTTTAGTATTTTTGTTTGCTATTAACCCACCTGATTTACTCATTTGGTTTAACTTATTTTCATTCGGTGGACTTGAAGCAGTATTTATTTGGCCAATTGTGTTAGGATTATATTGGACAAAAGGAAATAAATATGGAGCAATTTCGGGAATGGTGACGGGGCTTTTAGTGTATATTTTAATTCACACATACGCTCCTAACCCATTTGGCATGCATACGGTTGTGCTTCCCGTTGTTCTGTCTTTATTGGTTTTTGTAACTGCAAGTATAATGACACAATCAAAAACAAAGAACCTACAAGAACAGCTTCGAAAAAAATATTTATAAACGATTATGTTTTAAAAGTGCCTTATACGTTTAAGGATAATAGGGAAATCGGTGGAAATCCGATGCAGCCCCCGCTACTGTAAGTGTGGATGAACCTGCAACAAACCGCTAGCAATGAGCTAGGAAGGTGCAGAAGTAAAGTGAAGCACAAGCCAGGAGACCTGCTTTTAAACATTAACTCTTATTTTTCGGCGGGGAAAATAGGTGACGTGCACATCAAAAGAATGAAGATGTTGTCATGAAGCCTTGGTTTTTAGCCAAGGCTTTTTGCTATGAAAGGCGTGATACAGATGAAAAAAGCAATTCCTCTTATGATTCAAGGAACGCACTCGGACGCTGGAAAAAGTTTACTTACAACTGCTTTTTGCCGAATTTTTGCAGAAGATGGTTTCAAAACAGCGCCGTTTAAATCACAAAATATGGCACTTAACTCTTATATTACAAAGGATGGAAAAGAGATTGGACGTGCTCAAGGAATTCAAGCTGAAGCTGCTGGAGTGGAAGCAACGACCAATATGAATCCGGTTTTAATCAAACCGACAAGAGAGTATGAGGCGCAGGTCGTCGTTCATGGTGTTCCTTTGCAAAATATGTATGCGTACGAGTATAGGAAAGATTTCTTTGAAACCGGACGTGAGATTATCACCAAAGCGTATGAAGAGCTTGCTTCTGAGTACGAGCATATTGTCATTGAAGGAGCAGGGAGTCCTGCTGAAATTAACTTAAACGACCGTGAACTTGTGAATATGCGAGTAGCTGATATTGCACAGTCTCCCGTTATTTTAGTAGGAGATATCGATAAGGGAGGCGTTTTTGCTAGCTTAGTAGGAACAATTCAGCTGCTTCCAAAAGAGCATAAGTCAAAAGTGGTAGGTGTGATTATTAATAAATTTCGAGGTGACTTGTCGCTGTTGCAACCAGGGCTTGATTGGTTTGAAGAGTATACGGGACTTCCTGTTCTAGGCGTCGTTCCTTATCTGGATGATGTGGAGATTGATGCAGAAGATTCACTTGCTTTAACTACGTACCCTACTCTTCCAAATCCAGCTAAAGAACTTGATGTTGCCGTTATTTCTTATCCTCGCATGTCGAACTTTACAGATCTAGATCCTATTCGTTTTGAAGATGATTGCCACGTAAGGCTTGTGACAAAACCTTCTCAGCTTGGAACGCCTGATTTAATCATTTTACCTGGGAGCAAGAATACGTTAGAAGACGCAAAGTACTTGTATGAAACGGGCTTAGCAGAAGCTATTTTGACAAAGAAGAATAAGGTGGATATTGCTGGAATCTGCGGTGGGTATCAAATTTTAGGTGAAGTGATAAGTGACCCAAATGAAGTGGAATCAACCCAAAAATCTGTTAAAGGGCTAGGTCTTTTACCTATTGAAACTGTAATGAAAACAAAGAAGCGAACAGAACGGGTAACGGGAAGGGCTATTTTACACGATGAGTCCTATCAAATTGAAGGTTACGAAATTCATATGGGCGAAACAACGTCTACCAAGCCAACTGTACATTTTGCTGAGCTAAATGGTATAAAAGAAGGAGCAGTTTTTGGTCGCGTCATTGGTACATACATACATGATGTTTTTCATAATGATGGCTTTCGACGTGCATATTTAAACGACATTCGACAGCAAAAAGGATTAGTGCCGATTAAGAAAACGTTTAATAGTAGGGCGCGAAAGGAAGAGTCTTTTCAAAAGCTGGCTGCACATGTACGAAAAGCAATTGATATGAAACAAATTTATGAAATCATGAGTGAATATAAAAAGTAATTCACTATCAAACGGTTGGGGCGTGCTATCTGTAAAAGATTCTTTACAAAAAGGTTAAAATCCCGGCCCTCGGTTTCCGATAGAGGGAGTTGATGCAAGATGAAAAAAATCGCAAACAAAATTGTCTTATTTTATGTCTTTAGTATAATCCTTGTTTTAACTACAGTTATTACTGGTGTTTTTGTAGGTACCGTGTCTTTAACCGTTACAGACGTTATTAAAATTATTGTTCAAAACATGTCTGGATTATCTTTATATCATGGCCCCAGTAACATGGAGCTCATTATTTGGGAAATTCGATTTCCACGCGTAGTCGTTGCCTTTTTAGTTGGAGCAGCTCTTGCCATTGCGGGGGCAGCTTTTCAAGGCTTGCTTCGAAACTCATTAGCGGACCCGTATACCATCGGGGTGTCTTCTGGAGCCACTCTTGGCACGGTGCTTGCTATCTTTTTTAACTGGCAGCTATTTGGGATGCATATCTATACGCTACCGATTATTGGGATTGTATCTGGCTTTTTAACGCTTTTACTCGTATTTGGTATTACAAAGTTAGCGAGCGGGACATTAGCTAACGAAACTATTATTTTAGCAGGTATTATTTTGTCATCGTTCATGAGCGCTATGATTTCTCTTATGGTTGCATTATCATCAGAGCAAGGAGTGCGTGAAATTTTGTATTGGCTGATGGGAAGTGTGTCAATGAGAGGCTGGGGACATGTTCAGCTTTTACTCCCGTTTTTCATCATCGGTACGGTCGGCTTACTTGCGAATACCCGCGAGCTAAATGGCTTTGCGTTTGGCGATCAGTCTGCACAGTTTATGGGAATTAACGTAAAAAGCAGAAAGCGTATCATTTTGGTATCGGCAGCTATTTTGACAGGTGCATCCGTATCTGTCTCTGGAGCAATCGGCTTTGTTGGACTTGTCATTCCTCACTTAGTAAGGTTGGTGGTAGGTGCAAACCACAAGCATGTGCTTCCTCTTTCTATTCTGATTGGAGGCAGCTATCTTGTGTTGGCAGACCTTGTAGCACGAACCATTCTAAACCCACAGGAGCTTCCAATTGGTGTGGTAACTGCGATCATCGGCTCACCTATTTTTACGCTGTTGCTTATTAAAGAAAGGATTAGGAAAAGAGGGATTGAATGATTGAGGTTTGTAACGTAACTGGTGGGTATAAAAAGCATAAGCCTACTGTAAAAAGCGTAGCTTTCACCGTGGAAAAAGGCTCATTTTGCACGCTTCTTGGACCAAACGGGAGCGGAAAGACCACGCTCATTCGCTTGATGATGGGCGTGCTACCGCTAACAGCAGGAGAAATTAAGTTAGAACAAAAGTCAATTTCCTCCTATTCAGCTACGCAGTTAGCGCAAAAAATAGCGGTTATGACGCAGGAAAACCAAATCGGTCTAGAGTTTACCGTTCGTGAAATTGTGGCGCTTGGTCGCTATCCTTTCCAAACGAAACGGTTTTTAAATAATGAATCACCTTATGATAAAGAAGTGATTGAAAGAGTGATGAAAAGAACGGATGTGTGGCGATATCGTCATCACTCATTCAATGCTTTAAGCGGTGGGGAAAAACAGCGTGTTCTTTTAGCTAAATCTTTAGCGCAAGAACCTGAATATTTGCTGTTAGATGAACCGACAAATCATCTAGACGTAAAGCACGCAATGGAACTGCTGCATTTATTAAAAGAGCTGCAGCGAGAAGAAAACTTAACCATTGTGGCGATTTTACATGATTTAAACATTGCAGCACTATTTGCTGATGACGCCATCTTGTTAAAAGATGGAGAGGTTTATGCAAGAGGTATTGAAGAGATTTTTAGTGACCAGCAAACTCTTCAGCACGTCTATGGAGTTGATTTACACGTACTTTATCATCCTGGAGTCCATAAAAGGCAGCTTGCATATGTCCCCCCGAAAGAAGAGAAGGTACTACAAGCTTTTTCCAACTTATATACGCTCATAGAAAATGAACGTTGTCTGTCAGTAAGCTTTGAACATTCCCTGCGCACCCTTTCTACGGGAGATAGCGGAAAGGGTATCCATTGGTGTAAGCAAATCGTTCAGTACACAGACGAAGAGAAAAGCAGCGATTTACTTTCGTGGTCTGGGATCGATCATCGCTTTACACGAATTTCATTTTACGAAGATGGAGTATATACGTGGCTATTCTTGTTTACAAAAAGTAAGGAACAGGTGAACGTCGTAGTTGTTACGGATATGCCTCTTAAAGATGAATCACTTTTAGAAACAGCAATGGAAGTAAGTGCTCAGCTTGGAGGGTTGGGAATCAATCGAGGGAATTTTGCAGCTTGTGCTGTTAGAAATACGGATACAAAAGCAGTAGATGCTAAAAAAATTAAAGCTATTATAAAACGAGAAGTTGATAAATATCAGCTTGTTACGCAATGAAAAATGCTCACCGTGTAAACAGCGAGCATTTTTAGTCGAAGCGATGAACATCAATTTCTGTTTCAGGTAAATTTGTATACTTTATGAGCTTGACTTCAAGAATGCCGTTTCTGCACGTAGCTTTACTTCCTTTTCGGCTGACCGTACAAGGGAGTTGACACTCTTCTGTGAAAGGTTCACCATCATACGTACCCGTAATCGTACATGAGTAAGGTGTATAGGCAACCTTGACTTCTTCAATTTTATTAGAGGTTGGAAAAGAAAGTTGGACGATACATTCATCGTGCGTTTGAAAGACGTTTGATGTTAATGAACTTCGCTGTTGCTCAGAAGAAAGCGGCTGATGGTACATTTGATGTGCTTGCTTAAAGAAGTCGTTTTCTTTCATATATTGTGGAAAAGACTGAGCCATTGCGTTGGATAACACTTGCTGTACATATTGATCGATATCTTTCATATTCATCTTTCCAAATCCATTTTCTTTAAAAGGTGATTTTCCAAACGGAAACATAGCGAACCTCCTTTAGCGACAAATGCCGTTTATGTAGCTTATGAATGCAATAAAAATAGGTGCATATCACAAATGAAATCGCCTTTTCCATATTTGGAAAAAGCGATTGAGAGAGAGGATTAATTATACATATGTTACAAATGCCTAATAGGTGCTTATACTTCTTTTCGTAATAATGAGCATCCAAAGTGCATCATAGAAAATAGATGTGCTATGATAATAAGTATTAAACCGATGGGCGTAGTAGAGATTTAGTGAAAAAGGAGCGGTTGATAGTGCACAATTCATTTATCACGGATTCAAACAAAGAATCGTACCAAAATCTTGCAGCTCTCATTCCAGCTTTTAAAGAGCGTGCTCAAGAAATTGATGAAAAAAGTAGCTTTCCCTTCCAAAACATTGAAGACTTAAAAAATGTTGGTTACACAACATGGTCATTAAGTGAAGCGAATGGAGGGGAAAACTTATCTCTGTATGACTTTCTATTGTATCAAGAGTTAATTGCTCAAGGTGATTCGTCCACGGCGTTAAGCATTGGCTGGCATATGGGCATTACGATGGATCTTCGTGATAAGCAGCCGTGGAAGCCAGAAACGCTTGAATTTTTATTTGGAAAAATTCAAAAAGGAGCGCTTGTTAACAGTGCGGCAACGGAACCGAAAACAGGGAGCCCTACGAGAGGAGGCCTTCCTGAAACCAAAGCAGAGCGTACAAAAGATGGCTGGGTGTTAAATGGCCGAAAAACGTTTACAACGATGTCACCTGTACTGGATTATTTTTTAGTTAAAGCTTTTGTGCCAGAAGCAAATCAGGTAGCACAGTTTATTATCCCAAGAGATACCCCCGGACTTTCGATTGAAGAAACATGGGATATGATTGCAATGAGAGGAACTGGAAGTCATGACTTAGTGCTAAAAGACGTTTGGATTCCCAAAGAATATTTAGCTGAATATATTGGTGGTAGTAAAAAGCCTGGCGCAAACGGGTGGTTATTGCATATTCCAGCATGCTACATTGGCATTGCTATCGCAGCGAGAGACTACGCAGTAGAGTTTGCTAAAACCTACTCACCAAATAGTATAGAAGGAACAATCAGTGAACTTCCAAATGTGCAAATGCAAATGGGAGAAATTGAGCTTGAGCTTATGAAAGCACGTCACTTCATGTATAGCGTTGCGCGCAAATGGGATGAAGGACAAAAGCGTGAAGAATTGGCAGGAGAATTAGCTGCTGTAAAGCATGTGGTCACAAATAGTGCATTTCAGGTAGTAGACAAAGCAATGCGAATTGTTGGTGCACGCAGCTTGCAGCGGAAAAATCCTCTTCAGCGCTATTATCGTGACGTGCGAGCGGGTCTTCATAACCCGCCGATGGACGATATGACGCTCATTAATTTAGCAAAACAAGCGTTTAAATAATCATACTAAGAAAACGGCAAGAGTGGAATTAAGTAAACATCCGCTCTTGCCGTTTTTTTTACAAATATTTATTTTTATAGGTCAAGCATCTATGCATAACATGTTTAAGCTACATAGACTGTAGAGAATATTTAGTGAAAAAGCCAAGGTTTTTTGCTGAATATCAAGAGATGAAAGGAGACGATTTTTTATGAAAAGAGCAGTTGCACTTCGTGCTATTTGCTGTAATGGAGGAACAACTCCGGAGCCTGTTGAACCACCTACTTCCCCAACACCACTTTTAGGTACTTTATTAACGCTAGTAAATGAGCGCGTAACATTAGGAATTTCATCAGGTATCGAACCAACAATTACAGGTGTTTTATCATTTGTAGGTACAGACTATGTAGTTGTTGTTGAAGACGATTTATCCGTAACATTCGTTTTAGTTTCTCAAATTGAAACGGTAACACCACTTTAATTAAAAGGAGGAATAATGGTATGTTTGAAAGCTTATTACTTTCTCAATTGGCAAGATATGTTGGTCAGCGAGCTGAAATTGGATTAGATAACCGAATCATTGATGGAGTTATTACGCTTGTTGGTCCTGATCATGTCACGGTTGTTGAATCGATGGGGTATGGTGCTATGCCTGTATTTGTCCCCCTAACTTCTATTAACACAATTCGTTTCTTCACTGCCTAAATTAATCCAAGGTTTTAATGAAATCGCTCCAATTGGAGTGATTTTTTTTTGTGATGCTTTTCACGTGATCACGAACGTTGTATACAGTGAAATCTCGGTAGCATACCGAATAGCGCTTCATTAGCTCATTTAAGACGCTGACATCTTCGTACATACGCCCATCTAAAAAAGAAAGAACGGGAAATCCTCCAATTGCTTTTAGAAAAGACGTACGATAAATGCGTGGCCCCATAGGAAATGCGTAGCCTAAAAGCTCATTTTTTGAGCGAATGGACCGTCCGTGCACAACACCCATTGGCTTTAATCCATTGTGTGGTGTTTCTTTCCACCTTCGTAAATTTCCATACAAAATAGCAGCGTCTGAAGGAATAGAAGGTAAGTGATTTGAAATAACTGATAAAGCGTTGGGATCAAGCCAGTCGTCTGCATCAAGCTCTAGTACGAATTCTGTATCAACTAAAGGTAGAAGGGTGTTTAGAGCGCGTGCTTTTCCTCCATTTTCTTTTTGAATGAGCTGAAAGCCTAGCTGTGATTGAAGAAAAGCTAAGTCTTCAGCAGTTCCATCCGTAGAGCCATCGTCAACTACAAAAAGTTGTTTCTTTTGAAAAGAAACGCTTTGAATGAAGCATGAAGAAACGGCTGTATGAATAAATGGCTTTGCGTTATAAGCTGCTAGCATAATTGATAGAGGAGAGCTGGCTTTATGCTCAGTAGTAAACTGATAGAGTTGGCTAGTTTCTAAAAAAGCAGAAGCAAGGCGGGTTTCTTTTTGAATTCCCATCTTCACCGCTTTTTTTGTATCCACAGGTATGCATTGATCTGAAGGAAGGGTGCGTACCCAATATGCAAACATCGCTTCAACAAAAGGAAATGCGTGTATTTCAGGAAATGGAAATAATTTTAAATCGGCGCTTTTAAAAAACAGAGGTAGTTTTAACTCTTCATCTGTTAATGGATAAGTGTATAGCTTCATTTTATCTAGCGTTTGCTTTTTTAAAAGCGGAAGGTTTACGTCGTCTCCTTTAAATAAAAACAATACGTGCTCCTTATTTAAACGTTGAACTCTTTTGTTAAGCTCGCTTCCTATACAACTAGAAAGAGATATAGTATCCGCGTGGTGCGGAATCAATTGCAGAACTTCTGACTTGGCAATGACGGTAACCGACGCACCGTCGCTCAGTTTGGCTAAAAGCTGCTGAATTACATGCGGACTTTCATGCCCAAAAAGAAAAATGTGCATATTTGTCATAATACTCTCCTTTTAACTTAGTCAATTATAGGCTGAACGCTAGTTTTTTTAAAAATTTCCATGCATACAA
Source organism: Priestia flexa NBRC 15715 (assembly GCF_001591565.1). Classification (GTDB taxonomy): domain Bacteria; phylum Bacillota; class Bacilli; order Bacillales; family Bacillaceae_H; genus Priestia; species Priestia flexa. Next base: position 17,377 of record NZ_BCVD01000010.1, read on the forward strand.
GGTATATATATTCTATGAGGTTTGGATTAATGTTGAGAGGTAGGTTAATAGCATAAAGATAATAATCTCGCCTATAGCAAGTCTTACTTCCCAGCATAGAGTAATAAGAGGATACAGCAAAGACGGAGTCTAAACTATGTATAGGATGTGTAGAGAATGAAAGTGATGACCATTTTAGGTACGAGGCCTGAAATTATACGTCTAAGTTTGATTATTGACAAATTAGACCGCTATGCAACTAAGCATATTTTAGTTCATACAGGTCAAAATTTTACCGCTTCCCTTAGCGACGTATTTTTTCAAGAGTTACAGGTTAGAAAGCCAAACTACGTGCTTGCTAATCAGCAAGCCACGTTAGGACAGCAACTTTCAACAATGTATGCTCAGTTAGAAGCAATTTTTTTGAAAGAAAAGCCTGATAAAGTTTTGGTGTTGGGTGATACAAATAGCGGACTAAGTGCAATTCTAGCAGAACGTATGGGAATTACAGTGATGCATATGGAAGCTGGAAATCGTTGCTTTGATCTCGAAGTACCCGAGGAAAAGAATAGAAAAGTAATTGACGCCATTTCAAGCATTAACCTTCCTTATACTCCTCAAAGTAAAGAAAATCTTATTCGAGAAGGTGTTCCAAAGAACCGAATTGTGGTTTCTGGAAATCCTATTTTTGAAGTGTTAAACCATTACGCTCTTCAAATTAACGCAAGTTCTATTTTAGAAGCACTAAGCATCAAAAAAAATGATTATTTCTTAGTCACGATACATCGTGCTGAAAATGTTGATTATGAAGACCGTTTAGTTGAAATTATGAATGGTCTTAATAAAGTGGCCGAATCATTTCAAAAACGTATGATTTGCAGCATTCATCCACGAACAAAATCACGCATTGATAAGCATCCTTCTCTTCAAATTCATCCACTTGTTGAGTTTCATGAACCATTCGGCTTTTTTGACTTTGTGAAGCTTGAAAAAAATGCGCTTTGTGTTTTAACAGATAGCGGTACCGTTCAGGAAGAATGTTGCTTGTTTCATGTTCCAACAGTAACGGTTCGAAAAACAACAGAACGTCCTGAAACGATTGATTGTGGAAGCAACATGCTATCAGGCTTAAACGGGGATCAAATTGTAAACTGCGTCAAAGTCATGGTAAATCAGTCAAATAGATGGTCTTACCCGGAAGGCTACGATCATCCGGATGTTTCAGATAAAGTAATAAAAGTAATTTTAGGAGGTCTTAACAGTGTTTAAAAACCAAACGATTTTAGTTACAGGTGGCACAGGCTCATGGGGATACGAATTAGTAAGGCAGTTATTAACGCTTGACCCAAAGGAAATTAGAATTATTTCACGCAATGAATCCAGTCAATTTACAATGAAGCAAGAGTTTGACAACAATCCAAAGCTTCAATTTTTAATAGGGGATATTAAAGAAAAAGATTCATTGATTGAAGCATGCCAAGGCGTGGATTATGTGTTTCATCTTGCAGCTTTAAAACATGTTCCCGTCTGTGAAGATCAGCCGTTAGAAGCATTAAAAACAAACGTACACGGTACGCAAAACGTTATTGATGCAGCCATCATTTGTAATGTGAAGCGCGTAATTTACATTTCAACTGATAAAGCGGCGAATCCATCGAATTTCTATGGGCTTTCAAAGGCCATGGGCGAACGTTTAATTATTCATGCGAATACACTAAACACGAAGACAAAATTTGTATGCATTCGCGGTGGAAACGTACTTGGAACAAACGGAAGCGTTATTCACGTATTTAAAAAGCAAATTCAAGAAAAAGGAAAAGTAGGAATTACTGATTTAGACATGACGCGCTTTTTCTTAACGCTAGAAGATGCAATCAAGCTTGTCTTTAAAGCAACATTTGAAAGCCTTGGCGGTGAGATTTTCGTTATGAAAATGCCAACATGCAAAATCATTGACCTTGCTTATGTGTTAATCGATGCTTCAAACAAAGAAAATGTCGATATCGAAATACTAGGCATTCGTCCTGGTGAAAAAATTCACGAATTGCTTCTGTCGGAATACGAAAGCACAACAACGATTGCTTATGATGAAGAATATTTTGTCATCTTACCGCCAATTCATATTCCAGGTCTAAAAGAGCATTATGCAAACTTTAAGCCTGTGAACCTTGTGAACTATAATTCTAGCAAAGAGTTAATGACGAAGGAAGAAATTAAAGAGATGTTAGAGAAAGGACGGTTTATCTAAATGAAAATACTAATCCTTGGTGGAAAAGGAATGGCTGGTCACGTTATCACTTCTTATTTTAAGCAAAAACCTCAGTACGAAGTAGTCTATACATCAAGGGATTTAGATGACAAAGAAGGATTGTATGTTGATGTAACAAACGCAACTGATCTTGAAAAGTTAATGGAACAAGAAAAGCCGGATATTACGATTAACTGTATTGGTATTTTAAATCATCATGCGGAGCAGCATAGTAAACTTGCTTTCCACGTTAATAGCGTTCTTCCCCATCAGCTTGTAAAATTAACGGAGCGCTACCAAGGGAAGCTTATTCATATTAGTACAGATTGCGTCTTTTTAGGGGACAAAGGCAACTATACGGAAAGTGATGCTCCTGACGGGACATCCATTTATGCTCAATCCAAGCAGTTAGGTGAAATTATTAGCGATAAGCACCTAACGGTTCGAACTTCAATCATTGGACCTGAGTTAAAAACCGACGGAATTGGCCTATTTCTATGGTTTATGAAGCAAACTGGAAAAATCAAAGGCTATAAGCGAGCGCTATGGAACGGTGTCACAACAATAGAGCTTGCTAAGGCAATTGAAGTGTTTATTCAACAGGACGTGACGGGACTTTATCATCTTGCAACCGAGCCGAAAATTTCCAAATTCGACCTTCTTCAGCTCATGAAAGAAGTGTTTCAAAAAGATGATGTTACGATTGAAGAAGATGAAGTATTTGTGTTGGATCGCACCATTAAAAATACGCGAATAGACCATATTTACACGCCGCCTACTTACCGAGTCATGCTGGAAGAGATGAAAGATTGGATTCAAAAGCAATGAGAAAGCGCATCCTTATTACCGGAGCAAGCGGTTTTACAGGGAAGCACGCAGTCGTGCATTTTATGAAAAAAGACTATGAAGTAACTGCTGCAATGCGCAAGGAAATGTCTTGTGAAGGTGCAAGCGTAGTTAGCTGTGATTTAGAAAACGAAGACCAGGTCATGAAGCTCGTTGAAGACGCAAATCCTCATTATATTCTCCACCTTGCTGGTCAAAATCATGTCGGTAGCTCATGGGAACAGCCTTTATCTTACGTTAACAGCAATGTAATTGGAACGCTTCATTTATTAGAAGCAGTGAGAAAAAAAGTGCCTACTGCTCGAATTGTAGTAGCCGGATCCGCGCTCCAGTATAATCCTTCAGATAGTTCAACATTGACTCATCCATATAGCTTTTCAAAAACGATGCAGATTCTAGTCTCAGAGGCATGGGCAAAGCTCTATAATCTCGATGTGGTTATTGCAAAGCCTTCAAATTTAATTGGACCTGGGCATTCCAACGGTGTTTGTTCGATTTTTGCCAAAAAAATTGCTGCTATGGAAAAAGGCGATGAAAAGAAAGAGCTTCACATTAGCAATTTAGAAGCCAGGCGCAATTTTATTGATGTGAGAGACGCTGTTGCAGCATATGAACATTTATTCTTATTTGGTCAAAGGAAGGCAGTTTATGAAATCGCCTCCTCTGTCTGCTATTCATTAAAAGAAGTTGCCTCTATGCTGAGAACGCTTGCTCACGTAGATTTCCAGATTACGAATGATGAAGCGAACAGTGAACCTTTCTTAATACCAGATACGTCACCCCTTCAACTTATAGGCTGGAAACCAAACTATTCGCTTGAGAAATCGCTTTTAGATATTCTGACATTTCATCGACAAACCAAGGATTAAAGTAGTACACGTTTTCATATAAATCAATAAACAAAAGAAAGCTGTCTAAAAAGGCAGCTTTTCTTTTTATAAGGAGGGGAGTGTAAATAATCAATATTGAAAATAAAGTTTGGTTTTCCATAAAAATATGAAAAAGAGTAGTTGTCAAATGGTTGATTGTAAGTATAATAGAGATTGTAGATTGTGCAAACGTTTTCGCTATAAAATGAAAGCGTTCTATTTTTAGGGAGTTGTACAAGCGGTTGCACAAGTCAAACATAATAGGTCAACGGAGGGGTTAAAATGAAGAAAGCGTTATCAGTTTTCATGACTTCAGCGCTAACAGTAGGTATGTTAGCAGCATGTGGTCCAGAAGAAGGCGCAACAAGCACGACACCAGGATCTGGGAGTGGGGGAGAAAAACCAGAAAAGCTAGTTGTTTGGGAAGATAAAGATAAAGGACCAGCACTAGACTATGCAATTAAAAGTTTTGAAAAAGAACATGGTATTAAAATTGAGTATAAAGAAGTAGAAACAACAAAAATTCAGGAGCAGCTAGCATTGGACGGGCCTGCCGGAACAGCTCCAGACGTTGTAACAATTCCTCATGATAACATCGGTCCAGCTGTTACAAAAGGGTTGCTTGCAGAGTTGACAACTACTTCAGATGAGACAACATCTCGCTTTAGTGAATCATCAATTGATGCAATGACGTTTGACGGCAAGCTTTACGGTTTACCAAAAGCAACGGAAACGCCAGTACTTGTGTATAATAAAGCGTTTATGAAAGAGGCTCCAAAAACAATGGACGAACTTAAAGCCTTTTCAGAAGACTTCACAAAAGACGGGAAGTATGGCTTTTTAGCGCTACTGGATAACTATTACTTTGCACATGGTTTCCTAAGTGGTTACGGTGGTTACGTATTCGGTGAAAAAGACGGTTCATTTGATACAAAAGACTTGGGTGTCAACAATGCTGAAGCGGTTGAAGCAGTTGACTACATCAACACTTGGTACCAAGACAAGCTGTTACCGAATGGTATTATTGGAGAAAATGGTGGTAGCGCATTAGACGGTCTATTTAACGAAGGTAAAGTAGCTTCTGTTATGAATGGTGCATGGTCTTTCCAAGGCTATAAAGCAGCGGGAATTGATATTGGTGCCGCTCCAATGCCAAAGTTACCAAACGGTGAACCAGTTAAAACGTTTATGGGTGTAAAAGGTTGGAACGTTACATCATTCTCAACTAATAAAGAATGGGCTGAAAAATTTATTGACCATATCACAAACGATGAGAATGCAAAGAAACGCTTTGAGTTAACACAAGAAATTCCACCAAATACAGCATTGCTTGAAGATCCAATTATTAAAGACAATGAGTTAGCTTCTGCAGTTGCTATGCAATCTCAAGATGCAGTACCGATGCCGTCAATTCCTGAAATGTCAGAAGTTTGGCCTCCAATGCAAAGCGCAGTTCAAACCGTTATCACGGGTAAAGCAGATTCTAAAAAAGCTCTAGATGAAGCACGTAAAACAATTGAAGAAAACATCAAAGCAAACCACAGCGGTAAATAAATCAATCTGTTTAAGGAAAGAAGTACCTTTGATTCTTCAGGGGTACTCTTTCCTTACTAATAAGGCAAGCGTTTGCGCTATGAAAAGACTTACTATTTTGCTTATTTAGAATGAAAAGGAGAGGCCATACATGGAGCTAAAACATGCTGAAAATCAGCCCGAGCAAACATTTCAAGGTAGCAACCATCGTAAAATAGCGTTAGGATTATCAATCATCCCCGGGTTAGGTCAGCTATATAATCGTCAAATTCTAAAAGGAATGTTGTTTCTTTTACTTACTATTTCCTTCGTTGTTGTATTTAAAGATTTTTTGAACATTGGTTTATGGGGACTTGTGACACTTGGTGAAGTGCTGCCGCGAGACCATTCAATCTTTTTGCTAGTATACGGAATCTTGTCCGTTATTTTACTCGTGTTTGCACTCGGGTTTTATGTTTTTAACTTACGTGATGCCTATAAAAACGGAGAGAAGCGTGATTTAGGACTACGTATCAGTACGGTAAAAGAGCAATATCACAATTTACTAGATAACGGATTTCCGTATCTCATGATTTCACCAGGTTTTGTTCTTCTTGTTTTTGTTGTCATTTTTCCAATTTTGTTTGTTATTTTATTAGCATTTACAAACTATGATCTCTACCACTCACCGCCAGCAAAGCTTGTCGATTGGGTAGGATTTAAGAACTTTATTGATATGGCAACGGTGCCAATTTGGCGAGAAACGTTTATCAGCGTGTTTGCATGGACGTTAATTTGGACATTTGGCGCAACAACCCTTCAAGTAGCATTGGGCATCTTTTTAGCGATTTTAATTAATCAAAAAGATTTAAAAGGGAAAGCAATTATTCGTACTGTATTTATTTTACCTTGGGCAGTACCAGGCTTTGTTTCCATCCTAGTGTTTGCAGGAATGTTTAACGAGACCTTCGGAGCGATTAATAATGACATCCTCGCTTTTTTAGGAATTGAAGGAATAAATTGGATGACGGAACCGCTTTGGAGCCGAGTGGCTTTAATTATGATCCAGACATGGTTAGGATTTCCATTTATCTTCGCAATGACAACAGGTGTGCTTCAATCAATTCCAGAGGAGTTGTACGAAGCGGCAACTGTAGATGGGGCAACGGCTGTTCAAAAATTCATGAAAATTACGTTACCGCTTGTTCTTTTTGCAACGGCACCAATTTTAATTACCCAGTACACGTTTAACTTTAACAACTTTAACGTGATTTACTTATTTAATGCTGGTGGACCTGCGGTATCAGGTCAAACAGCTGGAAGTACAGATATTCTAATATCATGGATTTATAAGCTGACGATGACGACTCAGCAATATGGAAAAGCTGCAGCCATTACAATGTTATTGTCAGTGATTGTTATCACTGTGGCGCTATGGCAATTTAAGCGCACAAAATCATTCCAAGAAGAGGATATGATGTAACTATGAGTATAAAAACAAAAAAAACCATTCGTCTCACTTTATCATACGCAGTTGTACTAGTTATGTTTGCCATTATCTTATATCCAATTCTTTGGATTATTGGTTCGTCTTTAAATCCCGGAGATAGCCTGTCTGGTTCAAAAATGTTTCCGGAAAATGCTACGTTCAAGCACTATGCAGCTCTATTTGATACGAGCCAAAGTAATTATTTAATTTGGTATGCGAACTCGTTGAAAATTAGTATCTCAACAATGATTTTATCTCTTATTTTAGTTAGCCTAACTGCCTATTCATTTTCTCGCTATCGATTTGTTGGAAGAAAAAATGGATTATTAACGTTTTTGGTGTTACAAATGATTCCAAACTTTGCAGCATTAATTGCTATTTTTGTGCTTGCGACGGTTACAAAGTTAATTGATACACACCTTGGGTTAATTTTAATCTATGTAGGTGGAGCTATTCCAATGAATACATGGTTAATGAAAGGGTATTTAGATACGATTCCAAAAGAGCTAGATGAGTCCGCAAAGATGGACGGAGCTGGGCATCTTCGTATCTTTTTCCAAATCGTTATGCCATTAGCCAAACCAATCATTGCTGTTATTGCATTATTTACGTTTACAGCTCCGTTTGGAGATTTCATTTTAGCAAAGGTATTGCTTCGTTCAGGCGAAAATTACACGCTGGCAGTTGGTTTATATGATATGATTTCAAGACAATTCGGAAATCAGTTTACAGCTTTTGCGGCAGGGTCTGTACTCATTGCCGTTCCGATTGCTCTTTTATTCCTAGTTTGTCAAAAGTACTTTATCTCAGGCTTAACAGCCGGAGGGACAAAGGGATAATTATATGAATCTTAATCGTATAGGAATGCACAGCTTCCTTATATGAACATCAACACAAATAAACAGGCACAGTGAAATGTGCCTGTTTATTTGTGTGCATCTTGTAAAAAGGAATAGCATGCTTTTTCAAACGCTGCGACGCTGTTTGAGAGCTGCCACTTTTCAGCTTCTTGCTGTCCGTTAACTTTTAACTTCGCAAGTAGGGCAGAATCTTGAATTAAGCGGCTAATATCTTTCCCAAGTCGATTTTCATAGCGATAAGACATTAAGCAGGTTTCTTCATGACGACCGTATTCGGTATTCCCACCTGCATAGACACATACGATTGCAGCACCACATTTCATTGCTTCAAGCCCCGGTAAAACAGCTGTTTCATAAATGGACGAAGTAACAAAAATATCTGCTCGGTTGTAATAAGCGCACAGTTCATAGTCATCTTTTGGAGAATAAAATAAAAAGCCTTCCTTATTTCGCAAGTCTTGTAGAGTAGGAGACTGAGCAAACTCATTTGGTGGACAAATCAGGTTAATTCGTACACTTGGAAACTGTTTTTTGACAACCTTTAGTTGCTCAATTAAATAATCCTGATCCCGCTGCCAAGAATATCCGCCTTCTGGTATTCTCACAATAGCAGAGATGGTGAACGGTTTTCTTTTATTAGAGAGTGAAAGCTTTGAAAAGTTAGGGTTGACATAAATAGGAATATGTTCACCTTTAATCCCATGAAGTAACGAGATTAATTCTTGCTGATACCGTGAGATGACAAGCAAATAGGGTGTTGTATTGTAAGACTGAAAAGAAACGCTTTGTTTAGGAAGAAACACGGGCTCGTAGCTCAAGCTAAAGCGCGCGTGAACGCCTTTTCCTTGAGCGCTTGCAGCTGCAGCAGACGGAACGGTTGAGTAGAAGTTTGAGATAATTAAGTCACTGTTGGGATAGTCTTGCTCCGTTATCACAGCACCAAGAGTCCTTGTAATCTTTGCTTTTACGTCATACTCTATGTCACCTTGTGGAGGCATTAAAATGGTTACATTATGCCCTAAATCAACAAGGCCGTTACTAATATCAGCAAGCATGCGCTGAGCGCCACCTTTGCACAGCGTTAAAATAGGAAACGTAATGTTTAAAGGCGTATTTAAAGATTGAGTTGTTAAAGAGTTAGCCTGAGCAGATGAATTCTTTTCAAGATTTACCATGTTGGCTAACACGGGACGATGAGCTTCTTGAACTGCTTTTACTTCAAGATCAATTTCCGACGTATGTTTTTTTGTTCCCATCTCATCATGCACGCGGTAGTGAACAAGCGGTTCATTAAGGTAATAAAACTCATAAGCAGGAACGCAGCGCAGCCAGTAATCATAATCTTGGGTAAATCGAAGAGCTTCATTAAATAAGCCAAGCGTAGTGAATACCTCCATTTTCATCATGATTGTACAGCCGTTAATGCTACATCCAATTTGAAGATGTTCAATAAAATCTAGCTTGCGGTCAAAATAAACACCGGCTAAAGGCACAGTTACTTCACTGTTGTTATTAATAAGTGCATAGTTTGAATGACTAATATAAGCGTTATGTGCTTTCATAAAGTTTAGCTGCTTTTCTACTTTATCATGAACAAACAAATCATCCGAGCTAAGCCATGCAAAATATTCGCCCGTTGCGTGCTGAATACCCATGTTTAAAGCGCTGGCAGTTCCTCCGTTTTGCTTTTCTACATAGCGAATTTGATTTAAATAAGGCGTGATTTTTTCAGTATGCATCGTTGATCCGTCATTTACCACAACCACTTCGATGTTTGGGTACGTTTGTCCAAGTGCGCTTTCAATTGCCTGATTAACATAGGAACAATTATAAAAAGGAATAATAATTGATACTTTTTCCATTTTAAATCCCTTCTTTCTTTCATGCTTAAAATGAAAGGCTTGTTATAAAATTTGAAAGAATAAAACAGTTGAAAAATAGTTTTATTGTCCAAGCACTTTTAGACAAAATTCATATAATAAAATGTAAGTATATTTTAATTTAGGGGGAGAATAAATTGAGACCTATTGATGACTTTAGTGCAAGCGTGCCAAGTAACTTTAATAATAGTTTAGATCGAGTCATTCCGACTAGAGGAACTGTTGTTTTAGCTGAATTCGGACTAGCTGTTCCTCGTTCTGGTTCCAATGTTTTGTTAGAAGGGACCGTTGGTATTCGCTCTTTCTTAGGGTTACCAAACATCTTAGTTAATGTGTTACGTGACGGTGGTATTATCGGATCTGTTCAGGTAAGCACGCTGGCAGTAAATGAAATTCGACTTGCTACATTTCAAATTGTAGATGCAAATGCTCCTGTTGGCTATCATGCGTACACGATTACTGCTGAGTCGTTAAATCCGCTCCTAACACAAGCTCGTGTTACCGGTCCTCTAACGTTTACTGGAACTACAATTGGCCCTGTTTCATAATATGAACGCTTTCTATTCGTTAACATTTGGCGGATAGAAGGGGTTTTTTAAAGCTGAGAGAGCATTTGTTTAAAGTGAACCGCATATTCCTGCGGTGAAAAATGCTGAATAATATGCGTAATACCTTGATTTCGGATAGTTTCACGCAAAGCTTTATCTGTAAGAAGCTCGATGCCTTCTCTGATTGCTTCCTCAATATTACCTAGGGTGAAAAATTTTCCTGTTTGATTATGAATAATAAAGCTTTTGACACCGTCAGAATCCGTTGATAAAACGGGGCATCTACATACCATGGCTTCTAATACAGCATAGCCGAAACCTTCTACTTTAGAAGTTGAGCATAAAAATCCTCCAGAATCCCCAATGGTTGAAAAATACTCTGCCATTTTGGCATGAGGTTGATTGGCGTAAATAGTTAAATGACTTCTAAGGTTGAGCTGGTCAAGCAAACGCTCAAACGCTTCACGTTCAGCTGGAGTTGAAAGCGTATTGTCTTCGAACATCCAAAGCTTGATATCAGAAGAATGTTTTATAATATCAGCTCCAATGCGAAGGAAATCACGCCAGTTTTTATTATCCTCAAGCCTTCCTACCCATCCGATAATTGGTGTAGGATGCTTTGGTAGCGGTTGATAATGAAATTGCTTTGTATCAAAACAGTTATGAAAGCAAAACTGTGATTTTGAAGAGAAGTATTGCTGAAAAGCATTGATAAGATGAGGGGTGTTAGGATATAGAATGGCATCGCTATAGTTTTTAATATAAGAATGCGCATCCCCTTTCAAATAAGCATTTGTGTACTCTTTATCCGTTCCTAATCCTTGCACTTCATAAATCAAATGCCCCTTATAACCTAAATGTCTCAACCTTTTTAAAAGAAGATAATCTGTATTAACAATAATAGCGTCATAGCGTCCTTTTGAAATAATTTCTTTTATTTTTACATCTTCATTTGTCACAAAGACAGAAGCGTTTACTTTGTTTTGCAGACCAGTTCCAGACTGCGTATATAAAAAATCACATTGGATATCTGATTCAGACAAAGCGTAAAAGCGCTGTCGATTTAGCGTTTCAACGCCACCGCTTGGAATATAAAACGTAAATAATAGTTTTTTTCTATCTGAGTCTACGGGTGTTACTGTAGTAGGAAAGGATGCTTTAATGACAGGCTGAGCAGTTGTTTCTTTACAAAGTGGCCAGTACCTAATCATATGATCTTCTACATGTTCAATCGTTTTTTTGAAAAAGGCTTGGATAAACGGTTCTGTTCGTACGATGTTCCAAAGCCTAACCTCTTGTAAATCACCTTGGAAGTAGCCATATGAAGGATGGCCACCGAAACAAAAATGTGGAACGATTTTTCTTCGACGGCTTAAAATTCCTTTTTTGACAAATTTTCCATTAATATACAGAGAAGGAATACGATTGTGATAAACGAGTGCAAGGTGCGTCCATTCTTCCACTACACAAGGAAAGACAAGCGTTGGTGTAAAATGATTTTTCCCCACTTCATAAATAGAGATGCCGTTCGTTCCAACGGAAATGGCAACGGACGCTTCAGTATTGTTGAGAACTTGGTCATCATCAGGCGCAATGACAAACGGCTGGTTTTTAAAGGTAGATATACCTGAGCGAGCCTCGTTTTCAAGAAACTGTTCCTTTGAAGGGCGTACCCAAAATTCAATCGTAAATGTATTCGAAATAGGAACAGAAGTCGGTGGGTCTGCTTTAAGTTGTTCACTACCTGAAAATGATGCGTAAGAAGAGTGAAGCATTGGAAAGGACCTCCTCTTTTTTAAATTTTACATATAAGCATATGTTTCCATTTCATTTATGCTATTTTATACATATATGTTAGAGGGGGAGTTTATGTTCATTTGACATAAAAACTCTCAATAAGCACGGATTTAGTATTGGTTCATACGTTAATGGAAAGGAGGAGTTTAGATAGTGAAAAAAGTATCAATTATTATCCCTTTTTATAACTGTGCCTACATCGATCAAGCACTTGATAGTGTGTTTAAGCAAACGTATCCACACATTGAAGTTATTGTAATCAACGATGGGTCCACTGAACACTATGAGAAAATTACCCCTTACTTAGATCGAATCATTTACATTGAAAAGGGAAACGGAGGGACGGCTAGCGCATTAAACATGGGGCTGAGTCGTGCGACCGGAGATTATATTTGTTGGTTAAGTTCAGATGATATGTACTCCACAAATAAAATTGAAAATCAGCTGGCATACATGCTTAAAACTAACGCGTCTTTTTCCTATACAAATTATCATTTAATTAATAAGGTAGGGGCAATTACGTCTAGAGGAATCGGTATTTACTACCCTACTCGACTTCAGATACTAAAAGAGATGAGCAAAGGTAATTTTATTAACGGCTGTAGCGTTATGATTAAAAAAGAAGTATTCGACCGGGTAGGGATATTTGATGAAACCTTACCGTATACGCATGATTATGATATGTGGCTGAGAATTATCGAACAGTTTTCTGTTTACTATATTGATGAGCCGCTTCTATACTATAGAATTCATGAGAAGATGGGAACTATGCAGCATGCGCGAACTATTAAAAAGGAAGTAAAACGTGTGAAAGCTGCTCATAAAGATTCCATACAGCAAGTGATTGCACAAGAACAAGCTAAATAAAAAGAGCACTGTTTCAGAGTACGAAACAGTGCTTTTAATTATGTTAATAGTGGCTATGTTTACAATGACTGGATTGAAGTTCTTCTCTTGGATGAATGTAAGCACCTTCGAGTTGGATGGTTTTACTGCAACCACTTGTTACGTTTTGACAAATGCTTACTTCTACGCGAAGCTCTTGCTCACGGTTTATGCATGAAGGAGTTACGGTAAACTCGACGCTTGTCACGTCACTTTGAACAGTTGTACCTGTCGGTGCATAAAGGTATACGGTTTCTTGAATGGTAAAGGGAATGGGGTTAGATCGACAAATTTGACCAGTTGTTTGATCAACTAGCTTAAGCACATAACGTCCTTGTTTTTGCATGACTGCCCGATAAAGAGAGGAGCAATTATCTTCGTCATTTACTTTCTTTTTCGTACGCATCATTGAGTTGGTTAGTTCAGTCGTAGTAATGCCTCGTTCTGGTGAGGTTGGACATCCATTTTCATCTACAATCATAGCTTCAATAAAAAAGCGATTGCGCTGTAACAGAAGTTCGCATAAATTAATGCCGTTAATAATTTCATCGGTTCCATCGCTTTTGAAGACGTCTAGCTCACCCTCGTACTTTTTTTGTACCCAATCATAAAGGTGAAATGCATTTACACAATGAGTTTGGTGAGAGGATGACACTGTTATATTCATTCCTTTCTAGTAGAATCTATGAGTTAGTATACTCAAGTTCCTATAGAAAGTGTGTTAGGTAGACGTCTTAGTTTTTTATGCATTTTAGGAACATTTTGTAAAAAGGGGTTATATACTTTTAAGTGTATTTAAAAAACGAGGTGAACATACTGTGCCATATATTAATCGGTTTTTAGGGAATGCAAACGGGGCTATTACATTTACGGGAAATACCTTTGGCCTCAGTAAGCAAAACAATGCAAATACCCCCGGTACTGCCCATTCTATTGGAACCTTTTTTAGCGCAAATGCAAGCTCAGTGGATGGATCTTATCCGATTGGTACAACGGCTGACTGGCGGCAAAATGCTTCAAGTACCATATTGCGGTTGCCATCTACAACAACTAGAATTTTATACGCTGAACTAATTTGGGGTGGTTTGTATACATCCACAGATGAAAACGTCAGCGCCTTTATTAATAATTCAATTACGTTTCGCACACCTTCAGGAAGCTTCACTATTGCACCTGACACCGCTACGCGCTCAACGCTAACCGTATCTCCGAATCTCTTTTATGTACGAAGTGCCAACGTAACGAACTTAATCACAACTCCAGGAACATATACAGCTCTTGGAGTTCCAGGTACACAAGGAAACTTAGACAATACGCTAAACTCAGCGGGATGGACACTTGCTGTTGTATACGAAGACCCACTGCAAAGATCTCGGAATCTATCCCTTTTTGTTGGAGCTGAGCTAACGAGTAGTGCCGGGACCTCAACCGCGACGGTATCTGGTTTTGGTACACCTGTAACTGGAGCTGTCAACGGACGTCTACTAATTAGTTCAATTGAAGGGGATTCAGTCATAGTTGGAGACCAATTTTTATTTGGTCCAACTCCAACAACGCTTCAAGCAGTATCAGGTCCTAATAATCCACTTACGAACTTTTTTGCATCTCAAATTAATAATGATGCCGGTACCATAGATACGTCAGGTACGTTTGGGAACGTCAACCATCCTATTGGAACCAATATTTCAGGTGCTCGTCAAGGGTGGGATATTACAAACATTGATGTATCACCGTGGTTACAAAACAATCAATCGACTGCGGCAGTCCGAGGAGCCACTAGTGGAGACACGTATGTCGTCAATACTTTGGGGCTTCAAATTGATATTAATGCACCTGTCTTTACAATTAATAAAACAGCTAACGTGTCATCAGCAAGAACTGGAGACGTTATTACGTATACCGTTACGATTCAAAATACAGGAACAGCAGCAGCAAACCTGGTGGTTGCGACAGATGCGCTGTCCAATGCGACTACCTTTGTACCGAATAGCTTATTTGTGAATGGAGTGCAACAGCCTAATAAGAATATTCAAAGTGGAATTTCTCTTGGTACAGTAGGCATTAATCAAACCATTACTTTAACCTATCAAGTTCAAGTAGCTGGGCCGTTAACAAATGTTCCGCAGCTGTCCAATCAGGTCTTTATTGAATATCGATTTGAAAGTACACCTGGAAACACGTTGACAGGTGCATCATCTTCAACAATTAATAATGTAACAGCTGTCAATAGGCCTCCAACAGTTCCCAATTATACCGTGACAAACCCAGAAGATACGCCAGCAATTGGCCAAATAGTAGGAACTGATGTAGACGGGAATCCACTGATATACCAATTGGGAACAGCACCCGTAAACGGAATTGTAACGGTCAATCCGAATGGTCAATTTGTCTATACGCCAAACGCAAATTTTAACGGAACAGATAGCTTTACTGTTGTTGTAAGCGACGGTCAAGGAGGAACAGCCGTTTCAACGGTTACTCTTATTATTACACCGGTCAACGATGCGCCAGTTACGCAAAATTATTTTGTTCAAACGCTAGAGGACACCCCGCTTACAGGGCAAATTTTTGCGACGGATGCAGATGGGAATCCGCTGACGTTCAGTTTACAAACAGCACCAGCAAATGGCGTAGTTACGCTCAATGCTGACGGAACTTATACGTATACACCCACTATAAACTTTAACGGAACGGATCAATTTGCAGCCTTAGTGAGTGATGGTCAAGGAGGAACAGCTGTTTCAGTCGTTACCATAATGGTTATTCCCGTGAATGACCCACCTGTTGTTCCAAACTATACGTTTACCACACAAGAAGATTCAGCAGTAATAGGAGCGGTTGTAGCCGTTGATCCTGATCAAGATTCGCTGACGTATCAACTTCAAAATTCACCTGCAAATGGCGTGGCGGTTGTGAATCAAGATGGAACGTTTACGTATACGCCAAACCTTAATTTTAATGGGACAGATGTGTTTACAGTATTAGTAAGTGATGGTCAAGGAGGTACAGCCGTTTCAACTGTTACCATTAACGTTTTACCAGTGAATGATCCACCAGTTACAGGGAATTTATCATTTACAATCAATGAAGATACTACGTTATCAAATCGCGTGACGGCTACAGATCCTGATGGAGATCCTTTAACGTTTTCCCTGCAAAATGCACCAACAAATGGAACGGTACTTGTCAATGCAGGTGGCACGTTTACGTATACACCAAACCCGAATTTTAATGGAACAGATGTCTTTACTGTGTTGGTGAGTGATGGCCAAGGGGGAACAGCGGTATCCACAGTAACCGTTACGATTCTACCTATTAATGACCTACCAACGGTACCCAACTATACGTTTAATACACAAGAAGATGTATCTGTTGTTGGAACCATTGTAGGAAATGATGTAGACGGAAATCCTTTAACATACACACTTCAAACCCAAGGAAGTAAC
Organism: Priestia flexa NBRC 15715; assembly: GCF_001591565.1. Taxonomy (GTDB): domain Bacteria; phylum Bacillota; class Bacilli; order Bacillales; family Bacillaceae_H; genus Priestia; species Priestia flexa. The sequence continues at coordinate 33,736 of NZ_BCVD01000010.1, forward strand.
GGAACGGCAATTGTGAATGCAGATGGTACGTTTACGTATACGCCAAACCTAAATTTTAATGGAACAGACGTGTTTACAGTATTGGTGAGCGATGGTCAAGGAGGGACAGCGGTCTCGACCGTCACAATTAATGTGTTGCCAGTGAATGATCCACCGATAACAGGAGACTTATTTTTCACTATTCCTGAGGATAATTCACTAGCAGGGCAAGTAACAGCAGCGGATGTAGATGGAGATCCACTAACGTTTAGTTTACAAAACCCACCGGTTAACGGCACGGTACTTGTTAATGTAGATGGTACGTTTACGTATACGCCAAACTTAAATTACAATGGTAGCGATCAATTTACAGTACTAGTAAGCGATGGGCAAGGAGGCACCGCTGTTTCGACTGTTTTTATTACCATTACTTCGGTAAACGATGGTCCACTCATCCCGAACTACACGTTTACGACACAAGAAGACGGACCGGTAATTGCTAACGTTGTGGCAATTGATGTAGATGGAGACCCACTTACCTATACGTTGCAGACGCAAGCAACAAACGGGGCAGCGGTTGTCAACGCAGATGGCACGTTTACGTATACACCAAACCCGAATTTTAACGGCACGGATGTCTTTACAATTTTGGTGAGTGATGGTCAAGGGGGCACCGCTGTTTCTACAGTAACCATTAACGTGCTGCCAGTCAATGACCCTCCTGTTACATCTGATTTGTTTTTTACCATTGCAGAAGACACGGAGATATCTAATCAAGTTGTGGCATTTGATCCAGACGGAAATCCTTTAACATACACACTTCAAACCCAAGGAACTAACGGAACGGCAATTGTGAATGCAGATGGGACGTTTACGTATACGCCAACCTTAAATTTTAATGGAACAGACGTGTTTACAGTATTGGTGAGCGATGGTCAAGGAGGAACAGCAGTCTCGACCGTAAATATTACGATTGTACCGGTCAACGACCCACCGACAGTTCCTAATTATACATTTTCAACATTAGAAGATGTGCCTTTATTGGGTGCTGTAGTAGGAACAGATGTCGATGGAAATCCGTTGACGTACACGCTGCAAACGCAAGCGAGCAATGGAGTAGCTGTTGTGAATGCAGACGGGACGTTTACGTATACGCCGAATTTAAATTTTAATGGAACCGATGTGTTTACGGTGTTGGTAAGCGACGGCCAAGGTGGGACAGCGGTTTCAACGGTAACGATTAATGTTCAGCCGGTCAACGATCCGCCAGTGACAGTAGACCTAGCGTTTACAATCAATGAAGATAACGTTATTTCAAATCAAGTACCTGCTAGTGATCCAGAAGGAGACCTGTTAACGTTTAGTTTGTTAAACGCACCTATCAATGGGACTGCAGTTGTCAACGCAGATGGGACGTTCACCTACACGCCAAACCTTAACTACAACGGAACAGATACCTTTAGTGTTCTTGTATCAGACGGTCAAGGAGGAACAGCGGTTTCAAATATTTCTATTACAATCGTATCAGTCAATGATCCGCCAGTTGTTCAAGACCGAACGATCACAACAACGGTTAATATTCCAATTTTAAGTAGTGTGCCAGCTTCAGACCCAGAAGGAAATGCGTTAACTTATACAGTGGAACAGCCACCAACAAACGGTACGGTTATATTGAACGGAGACGGGACTTTTACGTATACACCGAATCCAGCATATGTTGGCGGAGATCTGTTTACAGTTCTTGTCACTGATTCAGAAGGAGCGACAGCACTCTCAACAATAACTGTTACTGTATTAGCGACCAACGGAAACACAACGGCTCAAGACGCGCAGTTAACGACGCCAGAAGATATTCCTGTGCAGGGGCAATTGGTAGCGACAAACGTATTAGGTAATCCGCTTGTCTATACTCTTCAAGGTCCACCTGCTTTTGGAACGGTTACGTTAGATAGCGCCACAGGAGTATACACCTATACGCCCAACCAAAACTTTAATGGCAAGGATTCATTTACCGTATTTGTGACGGATAACGCCGGAGGAAACGCAATTTCTTCTCAAGTGATTACGGTTACGCCAGTGAATGATCCGCCAGTCGTACCAAACTATCAGATTACAACGCTTGAAGACACGCCTATTGCGTCAGTGGTTATCGCAACAGATGTAGACGGTAATTCACTCACATACTCACTTCTTGTTGCGCCAACAAACGGAGTAGCTTTGGTAAATACGGATGGCACCTACACGTATACACCGAATCCAAACTTTAATGGAACAGATCAGTTTACAGTTCTCGTTGATGATGGTCAAGGAGGAACAGCAACATCCATTATTACGGTCACAGTCGTTCCAGTGAATGATCCGCCGGTTGGACCAAATGAAATCTTCGTTACAACGCTTGAAGACACTACGCTAATTGGTCAAATTATTGCAACAGATCCAGACGGGGATGTATTGACCTATGCTCTTGAAAATGCACCAATAAACGGAACAGCCGTTGTTAACCTGGACGGAACTTATACGTATACGCCGAACCTTAACTATAACGGCAAGGATTCATTTACGGTGCGAATTAGTGACCCATCTGGAGCATTTATTATTACGAATGTAATGGTCACCGTTATTCCAGTAAACGATCTGCCAACCGTTCCGAACTATGCTTATACGATTCTAGAAGATACCGCTTTGAATAGCATAGTTGTTGGGACAGATGCAGACGGAGACCCGCTCACCTATTCACTAGCAGCTCCACCTGCTAATGGAACCGCAGTCGTTAACCTAGACGGCACGTTTACGTACACGCCAAATCCAGACTTTAACGGGCAAGATAATTTCTTTGTGAACGTACAGGATCAAAACGGCGGCACCGCTATCTCGGAGATTGTCATTACCATTGTACCTGTCAATGACCCACCAATTGCGCCGAATGTAATTACGGTTACAACGAATGAAGACGTTGCGGTAGGAGGCACAATTAACGCAATTGATCCAGACGGAGATCCATTGACGTATACGCTTGAAGACGCTCCTATTAATGGAACCGTAGTAATTGACTCACAGGGCTCGTTTGTATATACGCCCAACTTGAATTTTAACGGAACGGACACGTTTGCGGTTCGAGTAAGTGATACAAGCGGAGCATTTATAGTTGTGAACGTACAGGTCACTGTGAGCCCAGTTAACGATGTGCCAACCGTACCGGATTATCAGTTTAGTATTAACGAAGATACTGTGCTAACAAACCAAGTCGTTGGTACGGATGTAGACGGGGATCCGTTATCGTATAGCTTGCTTTCTCCACCGGTGAACGGAACAGCCGTCGTGAATCCAGACGGGACGTATACGTACACGCCAAACGCAAACTTTACCGGAACGGATAATTTCTTTGTGCTGGTGACTGACCCTAATGGAGGGCAAGCGGTATCAACTATCACAATAAACGTATTACCAGTAAACGACCCACCGATTGCACCAAATGTAATTGAGGTTGTAACGGATGAAGATACGGCGATTACAAGTGCTGTAAACGCCGTGGATCCAGATGGAGATCCATTACTGTATACCCTTGAAAATACGCCAGTAAACGGAACGGCAGTGGTGGATTCACAAGGTTCGTTTTTATACACACCAAATCTTAATTACAGTGGACCGGACACATTTACAATCCGAGTAACCGATACGGCTGGGAACTTTATTATTGTAAATGTTAACGTCACGGTTGTACCGGTAAACGATCCACCGATTGTACCAAACTATCAATATACGATTTTAGAAGATACGATTCTTATCAATCAAGTGTTTGCTACCGATGTAGACGGAGACCCATTAACGTATATGCTAGCTTACCAAAGTAGCTATGGTATAGCGACTGTGAACCCGGATGGAAGCTTCACATATATTCCTAACCCTAATTTCGTTGGCGAAGATAACTTTGGCGTAACGGTTAGTGATGGGCAGGGAGGTACAGCTTTATCCATCATTATGATTACGGTTACACCGGTAGATGATCCGCCGATTGCGCCAAATGAAATCATGATTTCTACACCGGAAGAAACGCCTGTTACAACTCAAATTGTCGCAATAGACCCAGAAGGATTACCGTTAACGTATGCGATTGAAGACGCACCGATTAACGGAACGGTTATCATTGATAATAATGGCGTGTACACCTATACACCGAATGAGAATTTCACGGGTGGAGATACGTTTACCGTTCGAATTACGGACGTAGGTGGAAACTTTGTTATTACGACCGTGCTGGTTATGGTAACACCTGTTGAACAGCCGCCGGTTGTGCCGAACTACTCAATAACCACTCTGCAAAATCAAAGTGTAACTGGCGCAGTTGTTGGAATCGATCCAAACGGAGACCCGATAACGTATAGCCTAGGGCAGCCTGCACAAAATGGTGTGGTGACGGTTAGTCCAGATGGAAACTTTATTTATACGCCAAACACTGATTATGTAGGAAGCGATTTATTCACCGTCATCTTAGAAGATACAACAGGATTAACTGCTACTTCATTTGTTAACGTAACAATAACACCAGTAAATCGTACGCCTGTTACAAATGATTTTACCGTTAATACACTTGAAAATACGCCGGTAAGCGGGCAAACGCCAGGGGTTGATCCAGATGGAAACCCAATTACCTATTCTATATCAGGACTTCCATTTAATGGAACACTAACGGTAGATAGCGCGACAGGTGTATACACGTACACGCCAAATTCAGGCTTTGTAGGTATTGATTCGTTTACAATTGAGCTTCATGATAATGCTGGCGGCGTTGCTCAATCTCTTGGAACAGTCACTGTCATTAGTACGAATCGCCCGCCAACCGTAAATGACTTGTCCATTGCAACGCAGCAAGGATTACCGGCAACAGGGCAATTGATTGGAACGGATCCGGATGGAGACCCAATTCGCTTTAGGCTAAACCTAGCTCCTTTAAATGGAAGCGTAGTGGTCAATAGTGACGGAACGTTTACGTATATACCGAATATTGGCTATATTGGTACCGATAACTTTTCAGTTATCGTAGAGGATACGCGGGGAGGGCGAGGATTTGGAACAGTGAACGTAACGATTACCCCAACTCCTCCACCGTTTACCGTACTTGGTGCAGAAGTGACAACGCTTATTAATCAACCAGTTAATGGATTAGTTGCTGTTAATGATCCTGAAGGCGATATTGTGTCTTATCAAATTAGCGCCCAGCCTCAAAATGGAACGGTTATTCTTAATCAAGACGGGACGTTTACGTATACCCCGAATCAAAATTTTGTTGGGGAAGGTTTCTTTGACGTCATTGTTACGGATGGCAATGGTGTTCAAGGGATAGGTACGGTTATTATCAACGTACTGCCGTCTTCAAGTATAATCGTAGTTATGGATTCTGAAATTTCTCTTGAGTTTAATACACCGATAGACGGGCAAGTTATGGCGACAAGTACGACGGGGCTTCCGCTATTGTATACGCTCCAAACGCCGATACAAAATGGAACGGTAACGGTCAATTCCGACGGTACGTACCGCTATGTGCCAGCAGCTGGATTTTTTGGTTCCGATAACTTTTCGGTACTTGTAACTGATTCAGAAGGTAACGCAGAGATTGCTAATGTGGTTGCTGTCGTTCAAGGACCGGTTAACGCCCAGCCAATTGTCACAGACCAAACGGTTCAAACGATTGAGGGTCAGCCTGTATCAGGAACTGTTATTGCAACGGATCCAAACGGGCAGCCGCTGACGTATACGCTTCTTGGAAGCGGAGCTGTGAATGGAGTTGTGATGTTAAATCCAGATGGAACGTTCACGTATACGCCAAACGCGGGATTTGTTGGCAATGATGCGTTCAGTGTACTGGTAGAAAATCCACAGGGATTAAACGCTACTACTACGATTGCCGTTGTAGTTACGCCGTTTCCAAATCAGGTTGTTGCAGAGAATCTCGTCATTCGAACAGTCAGTAACCAGCCTGCAACTGGTCAAATAATCGCAAGAGATCAGCTTGGCATACCGCTTGTGTACTCACTCAATATAAGTCCTTTATATGGAACAGCAGTAGTCAATCCAGATGGATTCATTCTCTATACGCCAAATGCAGGGTTTAGCGGCCAAGACCAGTTTAGTGTACTCGTTGTAAATGACCAGGGAGATCAAGCGATTTCTCAAGTAACAGTCGTTGTGGATAATCCAGCAAGCACAATTATCGTTCCGGATACAACCATTCAAACAGTCCAAAATCAAAGTGTTCAAGGTATTGTATTAGCGAGTGATTCTCAAGGCAGACCGCTTCGTTACTCCCAAGGATCCATGCCAGAGAACGGGACGGTTGTGGTTAATCCAGACGGAACGTTTACGTACACGCCAAATCCACAGTTCTTCGGAACGGATTCGTTTACGGTATTTGTGCAAAATGACCGAGGCGACTCATCTTCAGGAGTAGTAAGAGTTGTTGTTGAAGAACTTCAAAGTGAAATCACGGTAGAGCCACTTACAGTGTCTGGTCAGCAAAATCAGCCGGTTAGCGGTCAAGTGGTAGCAACAGATGCGCTTGGACACCCATTAACGTACGCTGTCGGTATCGGACCAGCAAATGGAACGCTTCTCTTTAACCTAGACGGAACGTTTACCTATACGCCAAATCTAGACTTTGCAGGCATTGATAGCTTTACGGTAATTGTTCGAAATGATTTGGGTGATTCAGTCACGGTGGTTGTATCGGTAGTTATTGCTAGTGCTGGAAGTCAAGTAACAGCAGATGACCAAAACGGAACGGTTGTCGCAGGACAGGTGCTTCAAGGGCAAATTGTAGCAAGTGATTCACAAGGACGCCCGCTCACTTATACGGTAGCGACAACGCCGAATTCTGGAACGGTTGTTGTAACCGTAAGCGGTGCCTACACGTATACGTCAAATCTTGGTTTTGCTGGAAGGGATCAGTTCACTGTTATTGTTCGAAATGATTTAGGGCAAGAAGCATTTTCGGTTGTGACTATAGACGTAACCCCATCAGCAAACGTTATTACAGCAAATGATGTAACGCTACAGACAACTTCCGGAACACCTGTAAACGGCTTGTTTACAGCAAGCGATACGCAAGGGCGCCCATTAACGTTTACGCTTCGCACGGTACCAACGAACGGTCGAGTGACATTAGGTGCAAATGGTCAATTTGTCTATACGCCAAACGCAAACTTTGTAGGGACAGATTCATTCTCCGTACTAGTAATTGATGACACGGGCGCAGCAACTACGGCAACCGTAACAATTACAGTGATTGAAAATCAGCCAGACGCACCAATTATTAAAGATCAAGCGTTTACGCTAAACGTCAATGAAACGATTCAAGCTCAAATTGTTGCCAGGGATTCACAAGGATTACCGCTGGCCTACAGAATTGTCACTCCACCGCAAAACGGAGTAGCCTTCATTAATCAGGAAACGGGCGTAATCACGTACACGCCAAATCCAAATTTCGTCGGAACGGATTCTGTTGTGGTGAGCGTGACTAATAGTGCTGGTGTAACATCGACAGCAACCATCACCTTTATCGTCCAACGCGGTATCAGTTTTAGGTGTTCAATTATTCTCTAAAGAATTCTCAAAAATCCTTTTGTATAGTACGCTATACAAAAGGGTTTTTTAAGAGGAGGCTCGTCATGAGGGAAATAAAGGTAGTGCCGTACAAAACAGAATGGCAAAATCAATATGAAATAGAAAAACGATTATTAGAAGCGATTTTTGGTGCCGAAATTCTTAGTATTCATCATATCGGCAGCACGTCCGTACCTGGCTTAGCAGCAAAGCCGATAATTGATATTTTAGTTGAAGTTAAACAAATTTCGTTGATTCATACATATAATAATGAAATGGTAAAGATGGGCTATGAGTGTAAAGGAGAAAATGGAATAGAAGGAAGACGGTATTTTCAAAAAGGAGGAGAAGATAGAACTCATCATGTTCACATGTATGAACAAGACCATTCCGAAGTGGGTAGACATTTGCGATTTAGAGATTACTTAAGGAAACACCCGGATGAGGCATGGGAGTATGCATGTTTAAAACAAGAGCTAGCTAAAAAGTATCAATACAGTCCAGCAGAATACGTAGGAGGAAAAACTTCTTTTATACAAATGATTGATCAGAAAGCGCTTAGAAAGTAAAGGACTTTATCTTTTATATCAAAACAAAATCGTGTACAATAACCTTTGTTAGTAAAAGTGAAGGAGAGTGCCCGCTTGAAGCCCGTTATTAAACAAACTCAGGTTTCGAACAGCCGAAGAAAAAAAATGATGTGGATTGGAAGTTTTTCATTAATTTTGCTAGTGATTGTACTATGTATAGCAATTTCAATTTATGTGGGTCTTAGCTTGACCAAAAAAGAGCGACAGCCTGTAACAGAAAATCCAAGTACGTATGGTTTAACATATCGCGATGAAGCATTTACAAGTAGAGATGGAGAAACGGAGCTTAAAGGGTGGATGATGGAGCCACAAAGTTCTCCGAAAGCTACTATTATTATGTCTCATGGCTACGGAGGAAATCGTCATGATTTAAATGGAGGGTTTCTTCCTTTGAGTAAAAGTTTAATAGAAGCTGGATATCGAGTGGTGACCTTCGATTTTCGAAATGCTGGAGAATCACAAGGAGATCAAACGACAATTGGTGTAAAAGAACAGCTGGATTTACTGGGAGTCATTGATCGAGTGAAGGAAGAAACAGATGAGCCCATTGTTCTATACGGAATTTCAATGGGAGCAGCAACATCACTGTTAGCAGCTGGTCAAGAAGAAGCTGTCCAGGCAGTCATTGCGGACAGTCCGTTTAGTGATTTAAAAACTTATCTCGAGGATAATCTATCAGTATGGTCAAAGCTTCCAGACTTTCCGTTTACGCCACTTACGCTAGCAACGGTTCCGTATATTGCTGATTTAAATCCTGAAGATGCAAGTCCAATACAAGCAGTTGAAGAAATTTATCCTCGTCCTATCTTATTTATCCACAGTAACGGAGATACGGCTATTCCGTATACAGAAAGTCAAAAGATGGTCAAAACACACCCCGATGAATTTGAGCTTTGGGTGCCTAAAGATGTACCGCATGTAAAAGGGTATAGTGAATATCCTACTGAATATGTGAAAAGGGTGACGGAGTTTTTGGATCAATCTTTATCCCTTCAATAACAGCCTTTGAGTGAAAGCTCAAAGGCTGTTATTTTTGTTTATTCAGATGATAAAGGAGCTTGAATTGTGCCATCTTCTACGAGCTCAAGATAGAGATTACGAAGGATATACGTTTTGAAAACCTCAAGCTTTCTTCCCTCAATCTTTGTCACGTTTACTGCTTTTAGTTCTTTAATAAACCAGCCTTTAGAATAAAGATGAGCCATATAAGTTCCCTCCGTAATTAGAATAGAAATGCTTTTATTATCTATGCTGCAGAGTGCTTGAACTATGTGATGAGAAACCGAAAAAGTTTTTTTGAGAAAAAGTGATCCAAGCACAAGAATTGTCCGTTTATCTAGTAAGAACAACTTATTTAAAAAAATTTAAAAGAAGGTGATCCAAACTGATAATGAATTCGTTAGGTAAGTAACGAACGCACTTAGAATAAAAAATTCAAAAGAGTGTGATCCAAATTTAAACTTCATTCGTTAGGCAAGTAACGAAGATAGGTCACAGTCAAAAAAGAAAAAAATTTTTAGGAAAAAGTGATCTAAGAATAAAAAAATTTCGTTACGAAAATGTAGAAGAAAAAACAAAACTAGAGGAGATTGTTTTTAAATGAAAATCAGCAAAAAATTAATAGCCCCAGTACTAGGTGCATCACTTCTTGTTCCCACGATGGTAAGCGCAGCAGAACCGGCACAAATACAGCCGACAGTTGTGACACCAGCAGCAGATTTACGTTCCACTCTTGATCAGCTATTGTCTGAACATTTCGTTTTACCAGTAACTGCAATGACGAAAGCTTAAATCTATCCGAACTATTGAAGGTTACCTCCTTTAATAAGTCGATTAAACCATCATCTTTTATGGTAATAAATCCAACGATATACGTTTGGATAGTGGCGACGAACGTAACATCTTGTTCTAAGCGATTTATCCAGCCTGCTTGACCTGACCAGATATCAAGCTGCTCAGTTGAATAGTGCTCGCGGTTAATCGTTTTAATCGTTTGTTGAAACAAATCTAATGAAATATCTGCATCAGCTTATTAAGCGAGTTGAGTCGCTAGAAGCAGCGAAAATGAAAGAAGATAAAGTAAACGAAAATCTTTGAGAAGCGTATTGGAAATCCTGTACGCTTTTTTAATGGGCATTTCTTGGTTTTTATTATCTTATTTTTCGGAATAAAAAAAGTTTTTTAGGGAATTGATAAAAATATGAAACTTTTTCTAATTTGTTACGTTTAATAAGGTAGTAGAAAAAGGGGGGATGGACGTGGCACCAACGAAAACAACGTATCTAAGAGATTTATGCTTAATGTATCAAGAGGCAAGTTTTTATGCAACATCCATTCCACGTTCATGCGAAAAAGCGGCCGGAAAATATTTTCAAATGAAAAAGCAAGAAAAGGTAATTGCATACTTAGATACGTCTTTAATCGGATTTTATGGTAAGAGAGGATTTTACTTAACGACCGACGGACTTTATTGGAAGTGTTGGCGTAAAAAGAAAGGATCGATAAGCTGGAATGAGTTTCAACAGCTTACATCTATCTCCCTCAGAGGAGAACAAATTATCTGCTTTAATGATAAAGAGATTTTTCACCTAAATGAAAATGCATATTCTGCTAAGAAGTTAGTAGACTTATTGCAAAAAATTCAGCAGCTATTGTGTCACCATTCACACGAATTTATGTGCAGAGAACATACATATCCATCAATTTCGTTAGAAGAATTAACATCGATTTGCGCATCTTTTCAAGAGAATAACCCGCTACTAAAAGCAGAGCAAGTGTTGGCAACAACAGATCAGTTAGGCATAGAAATGACCAAGGAAATTAAAAACCGCTTACCCGTAGCCAAAACAAATCACATTGTTGCGCATTTAAGTACATATCCCCATCAAAAAACCGAAGGAATTACGATATGTGCAGAGGGGATTTATTTTTCAAAGTCGTTTACAACGCTCTACTATCCATGGAACCTCTTTCGATATGTTCCAATATCAGTAGGGGCTGAGGAGCTTCGAGTGGCCAATAAGTACTCGTTATCATTAAATCATGCGTTTATGTCAAGTGGTGAAGTGATGTCATTCTTAAAACAAATTAAGCGCCATATTCACAAAACCTATGAAAAAGACAATACGAGAAAAATTGATAAACAAACGTTAAGTCTATTTGTATAAGCTAGCAATTAGCCATGTGAAGGAAAATTTCTCTAATTGAAGCTGGCAGATGAAGGTTACAATATAGTTCATAGATTGAATCGGCGTTATGGTCATATGAAGCCCAATATTTCTTTTCCTTTTTCAGGTAAATAGAAAAAGAAATAACTTGCTGTTTGGTTTGACTTGTTTTTAAGGAGATATGAATAACCGGGTTAGTAATCGTATATTCAGTATAAAGCTCTTCTGGAAAATGCTCTATAGCAGTGAGCTCACTCTGCTTAATAATGTTCGCTAGTTCAATAAGTTTCATCAGTTCACCTCTATCGATTTACTCGTTTGTATCCTATACCTATTGAAGAAACTTTAAAAATAGACTCTTTTTTTATAAGAAGAGTGAACTTGGCTAGTTGACGTTTTGTCTGAATACAAATAAAATTCATATAAAGAAGTAATTCCCTCATTTAGAGATTAAAAGAGTTTGGAAGTGACAGGGGGGTCGTCATGTTGGCGAATGTAGTGGTAGACCAGCGGAAGGTTTATATTGATGAGCTAACCGTAGTTGGGGTTCCAATTCGTACAACGGATCGGGCAGAAGAAAAAGGAACGGGGACAATTCCAGCCCATTGGGACATGTTTTACAAGCAACAAATGGCAAATAAAATTGCTAATAAGGTAACTGGAAAGATGTTTGCGTTATATACAGATTATGAAGCGTCGAATCCGATTGAATTTACGTTTGCACTTGGATATGAGGTCACACCAGGTGGAGAGTTAAGAGAAGAAATGCGAGAGTTTACTATTCCTGCTGGTGAATATATGGTGTTTACAACTGCTATCGGTCCGGCGAAGAAAGTAGTTTTAGATGCTTGGTCGTATATATGGGAGTGGTCGAATAGAAACGAGCGAGCGTTCGTTTTGGATTTTGAGCTATATGATGAGCGCTGCATTGACCCTAATTTCAGTCAGGTTGATATTTATGTCTCGATAAAATCGTAGTCGTTTTAAATGTCTAAAGGAGTAAAGTTGTGATTAGCAATGATTTATTACAAGCGTTAAAGGATGGGTATAAACAAAGAATTAAATGGGTATTTGCCGTTCAGCTTACTTTGTTTTTAGTTGTTGCTACTCTGCTTATTATCAGCTTCATAACAAAGTTTACCGTAAGTCAGCTTAGCTTTATTTTAGCCTGTGTAAGTGCAAGCTCATTTCTTTCTGCAATCGAACATATTATTTTAAAACGAGAGAAGTGGCAGTGGACATTTGAATTCATTCTTTCACTTTTCTTTTTAGGCCTTGCTTTGTTTTTCTTTCTTCATTAATAAAAAGAGGCTGAGACATAAGTAGTTCAGCCCGACTATACCTGACCGATTGAGAGTTCACAACTTTTAATCGGTCAGGTTTTTTTGTTGATTGGGCAAAACCAGTTTGGAAACGGGGTGGAATGGAGCGTAG
>NZ_BCVD01000011.1 GCF_001591565.1 Priestia flexa NBRC 15715
CCAGCTTTCTTTGGACACTTCGATGGCAAGCTTTGTGCTCACTTTCGCTTTTGCGAGACCGGCTGCTGCTTGGGATTGGACATCTGCCCACGTTTCGTGAGCTGTGTGCTTCATATCCTTTACGCCGTCTGAAACAGCTTGTACGCCGGTGTTCCAGCCCGTTTTTGTCGCGGTCCAAGCAGCTTCTGTTCCGTGGGTGACTTTGTCAACGCCTGCGTGAAAGCCATCCATTGTCTTATCCCATGCATGTTCGACCCCACTTGTGACGCTTCTCCAAGCCGCACCCCAAAATCCTTTTTCTTCTTTCTTCTTGGCATGTGGGTTTTCGCATACTTCAAGCGTGAAGCTTTCTTGCGCTTGAATGTTCTTTTGATTTTCGTAGGCTTTTCGCTCGGCTTCTTTGGCTTCCACATACGAAACGGCGCGGCTGTTGGCTTCCCCCTGCATGCCATACACTGGGCTTGCTTTATAGGCATCAAGGTCAAAGTAAAGAGGCGTCGCGTTACCTGCTTGACTTGTGGAACTTGTGACGGCTTGAATGTTTTGGGTGACCATATTATAGAAGAATGACAGCCCTTTGTATTCTTGAACGAGATCCGCGTCTAGCTGATTCACGGCTTGGAGCGTATCCTTTCGCTCTTGTTCTGCTTCTTCTAGGTACTGATTGTACTTAGCACTTGAAAAGACGTTGAGCGGTAAGATATGGTCGATTGTATTAAAAATATTCTGCAGAGCGTTTTGCTGCTGGATAATCATTTCTTTAGCTTGCGTGTTTCCTTGATGAACATTTTGGTCTAGAAACGCTTCCGCTACAAACGTACTTCCTTCAAGCTCTGAAGTTCCCATTTTTGCTTCAATGGTTTCAAAAAAAGCTCGGTTTGTTTCAATTAAGTTCAGCCACTGATTAGCAATGTCTGCGTGGCTTTGATAAAAAGCTTTAATATTGTCTGCGCCTTTTCCTTGAAGATCCTCATCTAAAGCGGCGATTCGCTTAAACGCTTTTTGTAATACTAGTAGTTGCTTTTCCATTTCGTTATATGAACTGATGCGCTCTTTTGCTGTCTCTAGCAGCGCGCTCGCATCATATACAGCGTTTTGCACTCCAAAAAGCTCCTCTCTATTATATACGTTTTCTACCTATCTTTCATCCTACGCCTTATCTGCGCGCCATCATCTCATCCTGCGCTTTCAGCTGTTTGAGGTTGCTTTCCGTATCCGCTATTTGCTTAGTCAGAAGCTGAACATAGTTCGTCATGAGCTGCTGGATTTCCATCTCTTGATTCTTCATCATCTCCGTGATTTCTAAACGATTGTCTCCGACGCTTTTCATTTCCTTTACGACGATGTTATCTTTCGCTGCCTTTAACGCGTTTAGCTCATTCATGACCGATTCATAGTTTAATTTAATCGTTTTTCCCATGCTTACAGCCTCCCTCTGATATGACTAATCTTTCGGTGCAGATCCTCCGCTGCTTCTTCTCCTTTATGTACAAGCGAACTCGCTTCTGTTGCCACGAAGCTCAGTCCGTTTAATAGAAGCTGTTGACGTTCAAGCTTCAGAATTGCCGAATCAATATCCGATAAGTAGTCTTCATATTCATCTTGTAAGATTCGCTTCAGCTCTTCTTTCGCACTTTCACGCTGTTCATCAAATGAAGTCGACCGCTTTCCTTTCCATCCTTCTCCAAGCTCTGGATTGGTTACTAAGCTCATATCGTTCATGGAGAGCGTTCTCTCTGACGTCACTTGCTGCTTGGCGGACTCCAACAACCGAATTTTTTCATTTACTTCCGCTGCTTGATGAGAAATCGTACTTGATAGCCCAGCAATAATCTTTGCGTAATCCACTGATCGCACCTCCGCACAGTATTTTTCCATATTTTATAGTATAAAATAATGAATATTGGTTCTAAATAGGAAGAACTTCTCTTTTTCTACTAATATCTGTGAGTTCAATGGAAATTTTTAGATAAAAGACCTATACATATTCCATTTTTTTCTTTGATCTTTTTTATTGACAAATAAAATACATTGTAACTATAATGGTTACAACGGTGGTGATAAGCAATGAAACAAATTAGCAGCCGATTCTCCATGGCCGTTCATACGTTAACTCTAATTGCGGTCGCACCCAGTGAATGCACGGGCGACTTTATTGCAGGAAGCGTAAATACAAACCCTGTCGTCGTTCGAAGAATTATGAGCATGTTGAAAAAAGCTGGCTTAATTGACGTACGGGCAGGTGTTGGCGGAGCGTCGCTTTTGAAAGAACCGTCAGAAATTACCCTACTCGATGTTTACAAAGCAGTTGATGTGGTTGAAGATGGACAGTTGTTTAATATTCATGAAAAGCCAAACATCTTATGCCCAGTGGGAAGAACGATTGAAGACTCTCTTTCTGCGGAGCTAAAAGAAGCTCAGGCTGCCATGGAAAAACGATTGAATGAAACGACCATTGGAATGATGATTGAAAAAGCACATGGTAACTAAAGCTCTTTTATGAGCTTTTTTTAAAACACTAGTTGTAACCATTCGAGTTATAACCAGTATGGTTATATATACTAAATAAAGTGGAGGAATGAACAGATGAAAATGTTAGTTACAGGAGCAACAGGACAATTCGGTTCAATTGTAGTTGAAACTCTTTTACAAACGGTACCCGCAGAAAACCTAGCGGTGAGCGTGCGAAACCCTGAAAAGGCAGCGCACCTAAAAGCACAAGGAGTTGACGTGCGTCACGGTGATTTTGATCAACCCGAAACGCTTGCTGAAGCGTTCGCTGGCATTGATCGTTTACTGCTTGTATCAACAGACGGAGATAATAAAACGCGCATTCGTCAACATCAAGCTGCCGTTGAAGCTGCAAAGCAAGCGGGCGTTTCGTTCATCGCTTACACAAGCCTGGCAAAAGCAGACGAAAGCACTCTTTCTCTTGCAGAAGTGCATCGCGCAACGGAAAAAGCCATTAAGGAATCAGGCATTGCCTATTCTCTTCTTCGCAACAACTGGTACGTGGAAAATGAAGCGGGTACGGTTCAAGGCGTACTTCACGGAGCACCTTGGCTAAATCCAACAGGTGATGCAAAAATCAGCTGGGCGTTACGAAGCGACTATGCTCAGGCAGCAGCTGCTGTTTTAGCTGGAGAGGGTCACGAAAACACCGTATATGAACTAGCAGGCACGCCGCGCACTCAAAAAGAACTTGCCGCTATCGCAAGCAACGTGCTTCAAAAAGACGTGGAAGTCGTAAACGTAGACGATGCTGGGTTTAAGGAAGCGCTAAGCGGAGCTGGGTTACCAGGCTTTGTCGTTGACATGCTTGTTGAGATGCAAGAACCAATTCGTCAAGGCTCTCTCGATGTAGAAAGCACTGACTTAGAAAAACTGCTCGGTCGCAAAGCACAGCCGCTTGATGTGTTTGTTCAGGCATTGATGAATTAATAGGCACAACAAAAAGAGAACACATACCTTTTATTACAAACGTATTTATCATTAAAATAAAATGATATACAATTGATAAACCAAAAAAAGGATAGATGAACAGGATTAAAGTGTCTGTATTCATCTATTCTTTTTTGTACAACAAAGGATTTTATTGACCACAACACAATGATGATTGTCGTAGCATTATAAAGAAAAGAAGCGGTAACACTAGTGTATAATACTATCAATCTTTTTAGTGTAGGAATCATTACCGCCCCTTTAAAAACTAGAGAACAAGTATATTTATTATAAGAAACACTCCGCTAAACATATTTCAATATAGAAATGATTTCATCACTTTTTATTGATTAATCATTCTTCCTTACTTACCTATCTACTATGTAAGTCAATGTTATAAACTTTCCTTATGACTCTTACCGAACTATAAGCAGAAAAGACTACTGAAGCAATTATTCTGAACCACGACAATACCCCCCTACTCTATGAACCATTTAACCATATCAAATAATTTACCAATTTTTCAAAAAAACCATTCAAGAATATCCACTCTTATTTTTGGAACAATACAATTGACTGTACTAACAAATAAGGAGGTTAGTTAGAAATGGATCATCAACGATTAGCCAATCATGAATCACTGGATTTACATGAAGTTATAAATTTTAAAACGCTTTGCATAGCGAAATCTAAGCTAATGCAAGGACTCGTATTTGATGATGATTTAAGAGCCTTAATGAAAAAAGATGTGGAACAATCTATCAAAGCGCTTGAAGAATTACAGGTAGTTTATCAACGCGTACCGTTTGAAGCACCAGTTCCTCAAAACCGACCAACACCAATAATAAATTAACAAGGAGGCACTTTCATTGAATCAGGACTATCTAGACCCTATAAACGCGTTGCACATGCCAGAGCTAGCGGATACTACATTTGCAATGGATTTACTTCTTCGCTCCAAAGAAGGTGTACGCAATATTGCCACGGCATTAACGGAGACTGCATCGCCTGATGTTAGAACCCTCTTACGAAATCAATTAATGCAAGGTATTGCCATGCACCAAGAAATTACGGAATTAATGATCAATAAAAAATGGTTCCATCCATACGAACTAAGTGAACAGTATAAATTAGATCAACTCTCTGCCAACAATACATTGATGATTGGAAAAATGAATTTATTCCCGCTTGAAAGCAATAGAAAAGGGCTGTTTGACCGAACACCTGATGATCACTAACACTGGAGGCTGTATAGCATGAAGGCAGTAACGTATCAAGGTATTAAAAATATTGTAGTTAAAGAAGTGCCAGACCCAAAGATTGAAAAACGAGATGACATGATCATTAAAGTAACGAGTACAGCTATATGTGGGTCTGATTTACATTTAATTCACGGCATGATTCCTAACCTGCAAGAAAACTATGTTATTGGCCATGAGCCAATGGGAATCGTTGAAGAAGTTGGACCCGATGTGACTAAGGTAAAAAAAGGAGACCGAGTCATTATTCCTTTTAATATCGCATGCGGTGAATGTCTTTACTGTAAAAACCATTTGGAAAGCCAATGTGATAACTCGAATGATAATGGTGATATGGGTGCCTATTTCGGATATTCTGGTAACACGGGTGGCTACCCAGGTGGGCAAGCTGAATATTTAAGGGTGCCATTTGCTAATTTTACTCACTTCAAAATCCCAGAAACCTGTGAAGAACCTGATGAAAAGTTAACGGTGATTGCCGATGCGATGACTACTGGTTATTGGAGCGTTGACAATGCAGGCGTAAAGAATGGTGATACAGTTATTGTTCTTGGCTGTGGTCCCGTTGGTCTTTTCGCTCAAAAATTCTGTTGGCTAAAAGGTGCAAAGCGTGTCATTGCCGTAGATTATGTAGACTATCGCTTGCAACATGCCAAACGTACTAACAAAGTTGAAATTGTTAATTTTGAACACTTTGAAAATCCAGGAATGCATTT
This sequence comes from Priestia flexa NBRC 15715, assembly GCF_001591565.1. Classification (GTDB taxonomy): domain Bacteria; phylum Bacillota; class Bacilli; order Bacillales; family Bacillaceae_H; genus Priestia; species Priestia flexa. The sequence goes on from NZ_BCVD01000011.1 coordinate 5,417, forward strand.
GAAAGAAATAACAAAAGGCGGCGCTGATGTTGTTATTGACGCAGTTGGTATGGACGCTAAAATGACTGACTTAGAATTCTTAGCGAGCGGAATGAAACTTCAAGGCGGAGCATTCGGTGCGTTTATTACCGCTTCACAAGCAGTACGTAAAGGCGGCACAATTCAAGTGACAGGCGTTTACGGTGGCAAATATAATGGATTCCCAATGGGAGATATTATGAACCGAAACATTAATATTCGAACTGGACAAGCACCTGTGATTCACTATATGCCCTATATGTTTGAATTAGTTTCGACTGGAAAAATTGATCCAGGCGATGTCGTAAGTCATGTCCTTCCACTTAGTGAAGCAAAACGCGGCTATGAGATTTTCGATACGAAAACAGATGATTGTATAAAAGTCGTGTTGAAACCTTGAGAAAGGAGATAAAAAAATGAACTATGGCTTACATGAAGTTCTTGAGCTCCAAGAAATGGCGGCATTTAAGACCACTTGTTTAACGAAATCTAAAACAATGAAAGCATTGGTTAATGATCCTTTATTAAAAGATATTATGCAGCAAGACATTGATGTATCTACAAGACAATTACAAGAATACGCTTCGATTCTTTCCAACGTTAAGCAGTGAATTAGGAGGTGAATGACTATGAATGGAATCATTGAATCTTTAACTGGCATGGACGCACTGTCTGATCAAGTCGTTGCAATGGATTTGCTCATTTCAGCTAAAAGCGGCGTTAGAAATTATGCCATGGCCGTTACGGACGCAGGAACGCCAGAAATTAAAGAAATGCTCACTCTCCATTTAGTGGAAGCTCTTGATATGCATGAACGAATTTCCACATATATGATGGAAAAAGGATGGTACCACGCTTGGGATATGAACGAGCAGGTAAGTTTGAATTTAAACAACATTAATACAGTATTAAAATTACCTACATTATAAAAAATACCGAGGAACAGTTTAGCACTCTCCACTAAACTGTTCCTCAGTATTTTCTGAAAGGAAATACAATTAATACCTCCTGCTGACTTCTGTTTGTTTTACACGATGTAATTTGGAACCTTAAAGATAAGATGCTGTTCTTTTACTAAAAACATATAATCACTTACTTTCCATTTTCAAACGTCACTCTCTTTTTTTCTATGCCCAAAGCTTAAAAATCTTCCCTCTCTTCACCGCTTCCGGCTCTTCCATCTCAAGAGCCATTCCTTCAATGACTGCTTCTGCATTTTCCATAAACGTATAGAGCTGGCCCGTTCCGTACTGGTCGGAAATGACGTCATAAGCTTTTGAAAGAGAATAGTCCCAATACGTGCGCTCGTCTACGCCTGATGCGATAACGTGAGCGAGTCGGTGCTTGATAAAAGTTGAAGCAGATTTGCGCGCTTGCTTTCCGTTGAGCCCTAGGATACTTCCAGCGCTAAGCTGAGTTACAAATCCTTTTTTTACAAGATTGTATAGTTTATCTGGGTGCTGTTGAAAGACTGGGTGACGTTCAGGTGCTTGTAAGATTGGTACGATTCCTTGAAGCTGCAGGTCGTAGAGTACGCTATCGAGATTCGTTGGTAACGTATGATAAGGTAGAGACATTAATAGATATTTGTCCGTATGGTTCAGTGTAAGAAGCTTTTGTTTTTCATAGTTTTTAAGTAGCTGAGGCGAGGCGGGTACGAGCTGCCCCGGCAAAACGCGAAGCGGAATAAGGGCTTCTTCTAGCCAATCGTTGGCGGCGCTCGCATACAAAATAAGTTCATGGCGCGTCACGTCGGACTCTTCCCAAAACAGCGGAGTGGCGACGACGGAATGAACGCCTTTTTTCACAAGCGAACGCGCCATATTCGTAAACGTCTGCACATCTCTTGGTCCATTATCAATGTTCGGCAAAATAAAGGTTTGAAGATCAATCATTGAACGATGCCCTCCTCCACAAATTGTCTATCTTTATCATACGATGTTTCACGGAGATTCTCTATGGAATTCGCTCGACAACTTATCCAACAATCATTCGTACAATTACAAGAAATACGAAAAGTCCTAACAAAATCCACCAAATTCGCTTATGAATTGATACTTAAGAAAATGGACCTAAATAAAAAGAATGGCGAGGAGCCATTCTTTTTATTCCTATTGTAACGCTGCGTATTTTTCCACTCCGGTTGTGACGGCTTGAAGCATCCCTTCTAAGTAAGCCGGATTAGACAGCTTTTGATCTTCAGTTGGGTTTGTCATATACCCCATTTCAAGAAGTACAACCGGCACCGTAGACCAGTTAAAGCCCGTTAAGTCACTGCGGTAGCGAATGCCGTTTACTTTCATACCACTTTGCTTTTTTACTTCACTTACAATGAGAGTTGCTGCGCTTTCACTTTGTTTGGAGATTGCTTGCTTCTTGCTTGGAACGAGAATCCCAAAGCCGCTGATGTTTGGATTCTCGGCTCCGTCTGCGTGAAGCCGAATGACAAGGTCTGCTTTCTTTTCATTTGCCATCTCCGCTCGCTCTTTGTTGCTGATGTCTACATCATGAGCTGAGCGCGTCAAATACACTTCAAACCCTTTTTCTGTTAGAAGCTCTTCAAGCAAAAAAGCCGCTTCTAAATTGAGCACATATTCAGGTTTTCTTGTCACGACCCCTGTTGTCCCGCCCGTTACCTTCATTTTCGTTTCGTTTGAATAGGGTGACACGCGCTCATGTATTGTATTCGCTCGCGCTTGATGACCGGGGTCTAAATAAACAATAAACGACTTTTTGGTTGGCTGCTGCGCTTCTTCTTTTTTATCTACGACAGGCAGTTCTTTAGTTTTTAACTCCTTGACTGGAATTCCTTCATGGCTTTCTTCAACAAGCTCATTATTGCTTTCTCTATCCACTCCAAGCATGAACGCCCAGGCCAGACAGACAAGCACAACAAGCAGTAGTGAATACCAACCTTTCATTACCTCCGTCCCTCTTCTTTCTTTAAAAGAGCAACGTTATACTCTTCGGTTTTACTGAGCTTAATATTGTTTGAGGAAGCGGGATAGTACCAGGACTTCGCATTAAAGTAGTTTTGCAAGTAGTCCGTTTCAAACACGTATCCGTAACGCGCATAGATTTCGTTTCGCGCAATATATAACTCATGCTTACTAAGACCAGCTACCTCAGACACCGACAGCTCGCGACGGTCACTATCGGTAATAACATATTCCGAATAGCTCACAGGAGGTGCCGACGAACTAGAATCATCATAGTACACATACTCTTCATCAAACAAAACTAAGTTATCCTTTGACTCGCCTATTAAAATAGGAATCGAATACCCACACGAACCCGAATAATCGACAAGCACCGAAGAATTCATCGAGTACGGATATACGCCTAAACACTCCGTGCCTACGCTAATGTACAGAGACGCATTCACACGCGTTGCCAGCTCGTTGCTCACGCGATATACGTCTTTTCCCCACGCCTTTAGTGCACTCATCTCTCCTTTATCGTAAAGGGTAAAGAAGCGGTTTGCTACGGGCGTTCCAAGACGATCTGCGCTTATATAAAGCGTGCCGTTCACTTTATCATGTTCAATCTCCCAGCTATCAACGGAAAACGCTCCGCTGCTCCCCTTTACGGAAACGTTCGCAAGCTTCTTTTTGTAGTCATTTACAATATTCGTCGGCTTCGGAGCAGTGGGTGCTTTAGGTTCTTCTTTAGGTTCTTCTTCATCTTCAGCTACTTCTTTTACTTCCGGCGTTTCAGCTTCCGGTTTAGTTACGGGCGTAGTTTCATTGGAATTCTGTTGGCTCGTTACGTAATCATAGACAAAGTAACCAGCTCCTCCAAGCACAAGTAGAGTTGCCACTACAACCCATATCTTTAGCCAAGAGTTCGTTGATTTTGACTCTCGAGTTCCTTCTTGATTTCTTTGACGAGTTCCATCTACCATCGTTCCACAACTTGGACAAGCGACCGCATTTTCCGGCAGCTGCTTCCCACATTCTCTACAAAATGATCCCATGCCTCATTCCCCTTTACTCATACATAATTTTCAAGGTGTGTCTCCCACTCACTGCACAACGGGTATATTGTCACCGTTTATATGTATGCAGAAGAGTTGAAATGCATTTCACTAACATCATTAAGTAGCCATTTTTATAAAAACAAAAAGAGCAGCGAATGCTGATATTCGCTGCTCTTCCACCTTTAGATTGAATAGCAGTACTAAACCTTTCTTCTTGTTTGCTTACTATGAGAGCTTCTTTACTTTCCTTCCCATCCATAAAAATGGCCTTAGCGGGAAATAGAGAAAATGAAGAGGTTTTGGTAATGGTAATGTTCTTGCATCCCAGCTTCGTGGATAAAATAACATCATTGCATAAAAAACCTTTTGCATATTAGATTTTAATGAGATTAAATAGCTAGGGTCATACGTAAATTCTTTTGAGATATGAATATAGAAATATGCTTTTTCCGCTAGCTTCCTTTGTCGCGAACCTTCTGTTGTTGCTTTTAGCTCCTTGTTAACTGATGTATTCAGCAGCTGAGAACTTAAAATCATTGCTTGCCCGACTAGGTGAGCATAACCTAATTTCTTCATTAATACCTTTACTTGTTGATAATCTAGCTTTTTTTGAAACACTTTATCCATATCTACTAGCCAGCGCAGGCGGAACCAGCCGTGACGTGCCCCATGAACCACAAGGTGCAAAAACAAATCTTCTTCACCTAAAAAAAAGACAGGAGAGCTTGTCAGAGCGCTGCGGCTTTTTCGCTGCCAAAGCTCGTCAAAAGACGGCTCTTTCACCGGAGGATTATGTAATCGCCAGTGAATTTCAATTTGAATTTTCTTTTGCGGGTGGACGTACTCAACGTGATGGCTTCTCCATTTCCTTTCATTTAAGATAGGGGCCGCTCCATCCTTTACGTAGCCAGAAGCTAAAAGCAGCGCATCTACTTTGTCTAAGTCTGTTTCCCGAACTAAAACATCTAAGTCTTTTGACGTTCGAAGCGAAATATCCCCGTACAAGTGATGAGCAAGAGCTGGACCTTTTAAAAACAACGTTTTGACTTCATTTTCAGCAAATAGCTTGCTTATCTGCTCCATTTCTCCGCTGAGCTGAAGCATCTTAAATGTATTTTTTGTGTACGTCTGCTGTAAGGCTTGGATAACTTCTAACGGAACGATTGTTTGTGGCATGTCCTTTAGTTTCAAATAAATGATGGGCTGGCATCTATGGTGATGAACCAAATCTAAAAATAAGCGCCAGTCAATATTCTGAAGCTGGTCTATGTCTTTCAATTCATTCTTTGATTTTACTAGCTGGATTAAAAGCTTTAGCTCCTTAGATAAAACGGTTAAATCTAATTTAGAATGATTACTCATCATTTCTTTTATACCTGCCTTTATTTTTTAGGAAACTTCCTCTCAAACTTGTAATAAGTTAAAGAAATTCATGAAAATCACCTAAAGGAAGCTTCTTTTTTTTGAAAATAACTAAATCCACATGTCTTTTTAATTCCTCCAGCTGCGTAAGCTCCATGTGAATGATTTCATTTTTTACGCTACTAATGCTTTCTCTTTCTTTATACGTATCTCTCCACCCAATAAGAGATACAGGAGAAACCCCAAGACCAGCAGCTAGCTTTTGCACGATATCGATTGTTGGATTATCACAAATATTACGTTCTAAATTACTTAAATACGATTTCGTGATCTTAGATCGTTCTGCAAGCTGTGTAAGCGATATGTGCTTTTGCGTTCTTATTTCTTTTACACGGGCACCAATCATGACATTTTTGCACTCTCCTTACAAAATTTATGGTAATTTACGATATCAAACTAGCATTCTAAAACCGCTCTCACTTACACCAGTTCTAGCTGACCTTTTAACAGCTCCCTAAACGTACCGTCTGGCTGAGCAGCAAGCTGCTGAAACGTTCCTCTTTGCGTAATCTCTCCTTTTTCTAACACAACAATTTGGTCAGCAGCTTGTATCGTTGACAAGCGATGAGCAATAACGATAATCGTCATTTCGCCTTTTAAACGCTCGAGTGATTCTTTAATTTTGTTTTCGTTGCTTGTATCCAATGCGCTTGTCGCTTCGTCTAGAATAAGTACAGATGGCTCTTTTAAAATAGCTCTTGCCAAAACGAGGCGCTGACGCTCTCCGCCCGATAACTTTGTTCCTCGGTCTCCAATGACCGTATCGAGCCCTTGCGGCAATTCCTTCACAAACTGTTCTGCCTCAGCAAATTTAAGCGCTTTCCATAATTCATTTTCGCTTGCTTCAGGCCTCACCATCAGTAAGTTCTCCCTTACGCTTGCATGAAACAAAAAGGGATCTTGAGGCACGTAGCTAATGGACTGCCTTAGCGACAAAACGACGTTTCCTTTTAGTTCATTGTCATCTACTAAGACGCTTCCTCTTTTAGGTGAATTCAACCCCATTAACACGTCGATAAGCGTACTTTTTCCAGCTCCCGATGGACCTACAATAGCCGTCATTTGCCTAGCAGGAATGGTAAGGTTAATTCCTTTTAGCACATAGCTTTCACTGTCTTGTTTGTAACGGAAATATACATCTTTGCATTCTATCTCTCGCTGATTACTAGAACGATTTGCGGCTGCTTCGGTCGTTTCTTTCGTAAATTCCCGACTTTTTTTACAGTCTTCCATTAGTTCCAGAAGAGATTGGCAAGCAGGAATGGTTGCGGCTATTTGCTCAACGTTTGACTGAATAGCAGTAAATCTTGGCCACAAGCGGGAAAAGATAAGAATGATGAGTAACAGCTGCTCTTGTTGAGCTTGAAGAAATTCTAAGGAAACAAAGATAAATACGGCAATCAAAAATGCAGACGTCACTTTATATACAAGCTTGGAACTTGATTTCAGTCGAATATATTCTAGCTGTTCGTCACTCATTTTAAGCGTTAAGGACTGCAGCCAGTTAACATGTGACTCTTCTAACGCGTTGCTTTTTATATCTTTCATTCCATTTAGCTGATCCGTTATGCCTGCCATGTATTCTTCTCCAAGCTTAGAGGTTCTACGACCTAAGTATTTTGATCTCTTTACGAACCTTTTGGAGAAATACCCCAAAATAACGCCCAATAGCAAAATGACAACCGTCAAGTTTACGGATAGCCATAAGGCGATAGCAACTTGGATAAGCATAAACGTCACGTTTGAAATAAATTGAAGAAAAAAATTAATTCCGCCTATCACACGAGCTAGCTCAGCGGTTAATAGATTCGTAAGATCTGATTTTCTTTTTCGTAGAAAGAGCCCCCATTCAGAAGCAAGGAGCGAGCTGTAAACCTCCAGCCTTAAATGCCGGCTAAACCTTTCTCTAATTCTTACATCTCGAATTGATAGGCTTCTTTGCAGCACGTTTTGTCCAACAATCAGTAACAGATAAAGGCCTAACGCAAAAGGTAGATAGAGACTGTGAGGAACGTTATGAAACAGATTGAAAAATGGGAGTAGCTTGTCTGAACCAACACTCGCGTCAATAATTCCTCCGATGCTCAGCAAGGGAATAAGCAGTAGAATGCCAACCCCTTCAAGCAAGCTGACAATCACCATTCCAAATAGGTTAAAATAAAGAATCTTCCCAGAAAATTGGTGTAATCTTTTTACGTAATATAGTAGTGGTGCCAAGTTCTGTCCTCCTAGACTAACCCATAGCCGTATATGATGCTTTAGGTTTTGCTGTGAGTGATTGTCGTTTTTTCATTGTTCATCCGCTTAGAAAATTTCCCCACTACGGTAAACTGTTCTTTTCCTTCCGAACCGGTTACGTATACAGATCCGCTTCTAAGCCACGCATGTGCAATGAGTTTTCCTTGTTTATCCTTTCCGGTTCCAAGGTAAAGCGTGCTTTCAATCTGGCGTCTTTCTAGCATCTTCATACCGGCTACCGCTTTTACTAGACATTGGCTTTCCCAAAACGTATAGTGACTCATTCGATGGATCGCCTTTGAAATATTTTTCAGCACAACATAATCTGATGTGCTTTCGAAAAAACTTGTTTCCGTCATAGGCTCACCTAAAGTAGGAGCAACTCTTGAAAACGGAAGCGCTTTAAATATTCTTCCATAGCCTAAGTAATAGAAGGCTTCCAGCAACAGTATCTTTTCACTTGTTTCTAAGCGTAAAAAATTTCTTGTTTTTTTTATTATTTTCATACCAGCTACTCCGCTCTCTTTACTATTAAATGAACAGAAGCATTTACTTTTGAGTCGTCACTTGAACTAGCTTTTCCTCATACATATGCGCTAAAAATGACAGAACCTCTTGTTCACACTGTTCTTTACTTACATTATATTTCGTCATAATCTTCGTAACTACTTCATTCACAGCGATTGGCGCAGCAATAAGCTCCCACATCTCGCCTCCAGTTGTTCCTAAGTTGTAGTACTTCCCGTTTTCGATATTAAGCATGACTTTTTCACTCCCCATATCGCTCACTATATTTCCTTCTCTTTGTGTCACAAGATGATTAATTGAAAGCTTGTCTACTTTGACCATTTAAATCCCTCTCTCTCATGCTATCGACTACTTTGGCCACCAATTCGTATGGTGTAAATCTTGAAACAGGCCGGATTAACTGGAACGCTGGAACACTCTTTAAAATAGTTGAAGAACACTCGAAATGCCATTTCTTTAACCCTAATCTTTGGACAAGCGAGCCCCGAAACGTATGATGATGCAAAATCCGAAATCCTTCTAACCCGTCAGCTTTTCGAACCTCCGCAGATTCTGAAGTGCCTTTCACAAGTTCAAATATTCCTGCCAGTGGAAGAGAATCATTGTAAAAGCTGTCTTTCACCGGTATCGAATATTTTGTTTCTCGTTCAAATAAAGGCTCGTATTTTCCTGTATCCATTCCAAAGCTAGCTAAGCTTTCTTCCCACAGCTTTTGCTGGGGATAAGTTGGTTGGATCATTGGAACATTGTCTTGTGAAAACGTGACAGGAATGACGTCATCGCTTATGAGCTTATAGCCTTCTTGAATAAAAGCCGAAGCTAGCGTAGATTTACCGGCACCAGAGTTTCCTACAATCGCATACGCTTTTCCGTCCACAGCTACCGCGCTCCCGTGTAGAGGGAGTATGCGCTTTTGCATGAGAAGTACCCCCATGCAGGTGCCTAGGATGTAAAGTCTTACTCGGTCTTTGTCAAATTCTTTTAGAGGTACTACGATAATTTCGCTGCCGTTTCGTATCGAAAAAAGCGCTGTGTTTGGGACCTCAAAAGCAACTTCGTCTCGGTATACGGTAAAGCCTTTTTCTTGATTTAAAAGAACTTTAGTTTCTGTGAAGTCTGCTAGTTTAATTGAAACATCTATATTATCACCTGGAAGATCAAGAGAGTTTAATTCTTGAAGCGGCAGCTCGCTCGAAATCGTAAGCCCAAAAGCACTATAAACATAATCATTTTGTATCCTAACCATTCATTTCACTCCAGATGTCATCAATTTTTCTGAAAACCCTTATACATCTTTACTTGTATAAGGGCAGTCGTTTCCACTCACTACTTGAGATTAACTATAATGAATTGTTTCATCAGGGTCAGGCTGTACCGCGTCAGGTGTGCTTAATCCAGGTCCAGCCATTGTCATGTTCACATCAAGTACTTCTAATACCGGTTTCTCCCATTCTCTTTTCATCGTATCACCTCCCTTCAAGTCAGCCTTTTCATGAATCGATAGAGAATCAAACTGCGCATGAGCACTCTGAAATCATGATGGAATACATGTTCAGGCCGCGGGTTATCTCTTAGATTTTCTATAGCGGATTTAATCACGGTCATATCTACGTATCCTGACATGAAGTCTGCTTTCGTCACTAATTCCATTTCATTCATAAAGAGACTCCAATCCGACGTCATCCGCTGAATTCCGTCTGCTCCTTGTAGACCTCTTGTCCTTTGATTTAGCCTGATATCATCTGGAAGAAAGCCTTTGGTTGCTCTTCTAATAAGCGACCGGTCTTGACCATTTTGGACAAACTGATTTTCTGGTATGGATAAGCAAAACCGAACAACTCTTAAGTCATTTGTGGGATCACGGTCCCACAGAGAGTGATGTAAAGATAGCTTAGTCGTATACGTTCCGTTTATGCTCCAGTAGTACGGCTCTGCAAATTGAATTCTTTTAATTTCATATGCGCTTTTATCCAACAGTCCGCTTGTATTTACTCCGTGCTGTTCCAGCTTGTCGTATACGCGAAACTTCTGCGCAAAGTCTGGGTTAATAAACGGCGTAAAAGGTGGTGGACTCTTCTTTGAAAGCAGCGAATGCACTTTCGGGAATGCCTTCTTTGCTACAACAGGGAAAACGCGCGATTTTTTGACGCCTAACTGTCGACTGTACAAATGGACTTCACGCAGAAAGCTACCTAGGTTGGCACGCTTTAACAGCTTTGCTTGATAGTCGAGAGCCGGCCCCCACGATACCGTCCAATTTCCTCTTTGACCATTTAGCAAGACGCCCATTCCTTGCTTGGCAGCTTGCTCATAAATTCCTTTTAGCCAAAAGCTATTTTCATAGAATTTGTACGGCGTCTCTACTATATCGAGCCATTCATCAATCTCAGAAAACGGACTTTTTTCTTCAAAGTTGAAGTAGTTATCTTCTATGTTCCCTACGTACTGAACCGTCGATTGAATAAGAGGTTTTTCATTGGCTACTCTGCTTTTAGGTGACCAATCCTGAAAGCCATCTATCGGCACGTAGCTAAACGTATGTAATTTTTTATTTTCTTTAGAAAGAGTTCGGGAAGCAAAGCTTGCTACTGAACCCGAATCTAACCCTCCGCTCAAATGAGCGCCAACTTTTTTTCGCGTTCGCAGTTTGGAATTCACGGCTTGTTGAAACACTTCGTAAAAAGCTTCTTCATACTCTTCATTCGACTTTAAACCCAATGGCTCTTGCCTACTGAGCGTGCAGTACCTCTTAAGCTGAAACGTATTACCACGCACCGTAATGGAATGAGACGGAGGCACTTGCTGAATGGCTTTGTAAACCGTTGACGATGCATCCGTCGATTCAAACGTAATGGGGATGGCTAAAAACTCGGCAAGCCATTCTTCATTTATCTCTTTTTTTACATATGGTAGAGAAAATAGCGGATTCATGGCTGTGCAAAATGAGAATCTTCTGTCATCTTTATAGAAATAAAGAGTTCGGTTACCAGAAAAATCTCTGGCAGCAAACATCTTCTGCTTTCGCTCATCCCAAATGACAAAAGCGAAATCACCGACTAGAAATTTTGGCGCTTCTTCTTCCCACTTCTCATACGCCAGTAAAATTAATTCACTATCCGTTATCGCACTCTCTGTATCATGAATATGTAGCTTGCGAAACAGCTCTTCGCGATTATCAATAATCGCATCTGCCGTAATGGCGATCTGCTTTTCATAGTCATAATAAGGCAGCTGTTCACCCACGGAATCCGGTGTAATCCATTGTGTATGACTGATGAGCGCCACCTTGTCTTTTTTCCATGATCTTGTGTTATCTGCCTGATATTGTGATAAGCACTCCAGGAGACTCATCATATTCTCTTGGGATATCGGATCATCGTTCCTATGATAAATTCCAGCTATGGCACTCATTCTTTCTCCTCTCACGACATAAGATATAGGTCTTGTTCTTAATTGAGAACTTATATTTACATTTAACCGCTTCTTTGTTCTTAATTAAGTACATAATAGCAAATTTATTCCTATTATGACTAGTCGTAAATTAGTTTTTCTGAATTAATGGCAAAAAACAAGACTTTTATACTAAACAATATTAATCAAAAAAAGAAAAAAACATAAGTATTTATTACCTATTTAGATGTGCAGGAGAGTAAAGGATGCGATGAAAGTTACGGTCTGAAAAAATAGCAAGAAACGTAAAAGCATTGGTCATAATTCGACCAATGCTTTTACGGTCAGTTCTCTATTAAGAACACACGAAGCCAAGTAGTCCCATATAACAAACCAGTTTGGGTATATACCTCACTCTTTTAGAACACACCTAGAAATTTCTGTGTTTTCATTCGCTGAGGTCGTTCGCGATAGACCACATCTCCATTTGCAATGGCTTCTGCGTTCTCTCTAAGCATAAACTCTTTTGCGTTTCCAAATTCTTTTTTTACAACTTCGTATGCACCTTGAAGTGAACTTTTCTCGTAGCTTTTAACATCTGCTCCCGTTGCCACTAAGTGAACACAGCCATGCTCTAAAAATTGAAGTGCAGCTTTCTTCGCTTTGCGTCCATTTTTTCCAGTTAGGCTTTGAGCGGACACTTGTACAATCGCACCATTTTTCACCAGCTGATAAAGCTTTTGTGGATACTTTAAAATGAACTGAGAGCACTCGGGCTCGCTGATTACCGGCACAAGCTCTTTTAACTGCAGCTCGTAGGCAATGGTTTCAAAGTCTTCTCCACCCTTATCAAAAGGCATATGAACAAAGAGATATTTCCCTTTGTCACTTAGCGTCAAATATTCTTGAGAACTGGAGCGTAAAAGATGTGCTGCTGCTAAAATGCGTTGACCAGGAAGAATCGTAAGAGATAAATAGGATGATTGTAGCTTTCTATTTGCTTCTTCTACAGATGTAAGAATGTGGTTCTTATGCGTCCCCTGCATACTACCGTTATAGTACGGAGTTGCTATGACGGTCTTTACGCCTTGATCTACTAATTTTTGCGCCATTTGTAAAAACTCACGCTCATCTTTTGGCCCGCTGCCAAATTGAGGTAGAATGTTTGTATAAACGTCTATCATATGTCTACTCCTTACTAATGCATTATCTATATTATTATAATCTACTTAATAGGTATTTTCACACATAGTATCCGACACGCATCGACATATGTGGTTTTTTGGTAGCGGAAAAGATGGATTACTACTCGAAATGTATCAAAAAAGACTTGAAAGGTCTTAATTTTTTTCATATACCTGCCGATATAATTAGATTACAAAGTAAAAAAGCGTTCACAATGAACGCTTTTTTTACTCTGCTGCCCAATATTCAATTACCGCTTCCGCCCAAGCTTTGTTCCCTTTTTCATTTGGAGCATTTTTGTCTTCGGTTAAGTACGTTAATAACTCTTCTGAACTCGCTTTTGGCCACTTTTCCCAATGATTGATATACTCATAGCCATGTTCATCTGCAAAAGCTTGCAGCTGCTCTGCTTCTTTCGGGTAGTTAATGGCATTATAGATTGGATGAGAAGGTTGAATAATTGTAACTACGCCGTCTACTTGTTCTTCTACATGTTTCATAATAATAGACAAGTTATCTAGCGTATTTGTAATGCCAACTACTCCATTATCGTTGGCTAGAAAAGGTTCAAAGATTAGCACATCCGGCTGTGCTGCAATAATCTTTTTGTATGATTGATTCTTCACAAACTGTAACGTGGTCGATTGATCATATTCCTGTACTTCTACCGTCACTAAATCTGATCCATATGTATTCGTTAATTCTTCTTCTACTATAGCAGGCCAAGCATCACTTTCTTTTGATGTATCTTGAGAACCAGCAATAACAATTTTCAAAGGTTCTCCTGTTTCTTCAGCATTTTGCATCTTTGTTACAATCGCTTCTGGTAAATTTTTTACGTTCCACTCTTTTGCTTCGCTATTTTGAACGGCTACTCTCGTTGGAGAGGCTACGCCCTGTGCGGCAACTTTCTCATTCCAGTACATTTTTCCTACAACAAGAGAAATAACTAAAATAAGAAACGCAATGATGTTAACTGCAATTTTCATTTTCTATCTCCTTTACTAGTGGCTTTCCTTTTTTCTGTTATTATAATATAATTTGAGAGTAATTGAATAAAAATGAGTAAATTTGTCATTTTTTTAATCTTTTTGTCTCAATTCTTAAGAATTAAAGTAAACTTATGTATTTATCATCAAATTTATAAAGAAAGAGAGATTGATATGGAAGAACAGCGTAGAAAAAGAAAGAAGAAGAAAAAAACAGGATTTAAAATTGTTTTAAGCATTTTACTAGTTTTAATTATTGGTATCGGTACCTATTTAGGAGTGCTGTATAGCTCTGTTCAAAGTACGTTTAACCAAACGCATGATCCTTTAACACGAGACGTATCTGAAAAACGCTCAAACAAAGTGAACTTCGGCAATCAAGATCCCATTTCAATTTTACTATTAGGTGTAGATGCGCGCGGCAATGATCGTGGACGCTCTGATAGCCTTATCTTAATGACCGTAAACCCTAAAGATCAATCAATGAAAATGGTAAGTATTCCTCGTGATACCCGTACTGAAATCATCGGTAAAGGCACACAGGACAAAATTAACCATGCGTATGCATTTGGCGGCGTAGATATGACTGTGAAAACAGTTGAAAACTTCCTAGACGTACCTGTTGATTATTATGTACAAGTCAACATGGAAAGCTTTAAAGACATTGTAGACGCGGTTGGTGGAGTTACGGTGAATAACTCCCTTGCGTTTAACTATGATGGCTATAACTTCTCAAAAGGACAAATTTCGTTAAATGGCGAAGAGGCATTAGCTTACTCTCGCATGCGTAAGAAAGATCCACGTGGTGACTTTGGTCGCCAAGAGCGCCAGCGCCAGATTATTCAAGCCGTTATTAACGAAGGTGCTAGCGTTAAATCTTTAACGAATTACGGTACAATTTTAGATGCAATTGGTGAAAACGTGAAAACAAACTTAACGTTTGATGATATGAAAGAGATTCAGGCTAACTATCGCGATGCACGCCATACGTTAGATCAACTTGAAGTTGAGGGCAGCGGTGGCAAAGTGAACGGTGTCTATTACTACAACGTATCAGAAGAAAATCGACAACAGCTATCATCTGCTTTAAGAGAACATTTAAATCTAAACTAAAAAAAGAAGGCTCTCTAAATATAGAGGGCCTTCTACTTTTTTACTCTGCTACAGTTACGCTAACTGCGTCCGTACTTTTTGTCGACTTATTATCTCCAGATTTTACGAAAACACGAACTGCATACTTGCCTGACTTTTCTAATGGATACTTAAATGAACTATCCGTTGAATAAGAAGTTTTCTTGATAACTTTACCATCTTTATGAACATAATATGCATACTTTAAGTTATCTCCAGTTGCTTTAACTTCTACTTCTAATCTTTTATTCCCAAAATTATTAATAGATGCTTCTTCAATTTTAACTTGGTTATTCTGCTCCACTTGTTTATCTGCTGAAGCTTTATCATTAGAGTCATTGCTACAACCACTGAATAATAATAAACCCGCCACTACAGGAACTAACAATTTTGCTTTCATTTTATTCACCTCAATAATAGATTATTGGCTATGCCTTTTAAAAGAAAAGTAATGCACCTAGTAAAACGGTAAAAAGAGATAAGAATAGTAACTGTAAATTCAACATCACTTTTTTCCGTTTATCTATCTTGTTTTTTTGATAACGCTTTACACGTTCATCAATAGGATATAGTGGCCCATTATAGGCAACCTTATAGCTATCATCCGTCTCAATTTCAACTTTCGCCTGCTTTTGGAGCATATCTTGCTTATATTTTTTCTTTTGCTCTTCACTTAACTTATTGAACCAGTCGATAAATTTTTTGTATCTCGCTATTACTCTCCTAGCCTCTCCAAATTGTCGAACTTCACCAAAATGAATCCACATCACCTTATCACAAATAGTTCTAATTTGAGATAGAGAGTGGCTAATAAAGAAGATGGTTTTCCCCTCTTCCTTAAATTCATTAATCTTGGTTACACATTTATCATAAAAAGTTTGATCTCCTACTGATAACGCTTCGTCCACAATTAGAATATCAGGATTTGTGTGAACAGAAATTGCAAATCCTAACCTAGATTTCATACCACTTGAATAATTTTTAACAGGCTGATTCATAAATTTACCTATGTCAGCAAATTCAATAATATCTGGCGTAATTCTTTTTATTTCATCTTTTGTTAATCCATGCATTAAGCACTTTAGTTCAATATTTTCTAACCCTGACAAGTTGCTATTTAAACCTGCTGATATAGCAATTAAGGACGTCTCACCATTAACGGTCATCTGACCAGATGTAGGCGGAACAACTTGTGACAGTAGGTTTGATAGAGTAGATTTGCCTGACCCATTAATACCTACAATCCCAATTGTTTCACCTTCGTACACTGAAAATGAAACATTCCTTAGAGCATAAAAGCCTTCACTTTTCTTTTTAGGAAATAGTATTTCCTTTAATTTATCTGATTTTTTAGCATAGAGTACATACTTCTTGCTAATATTTTCAAATTTAATCTTTAGCTTCATCGATTTAAGCTCCTAGATTATAAGTAATCAATAAATTTATTTCTAAATTTTATGTGTAATATTGATCCTACTAATAATATTAATAAAGTAACAACCCAAAAATATAGTGTATATATCCAATCTTCATAAAACCATCCGGACCCTAAGATAGAATATCTAAAACCTTCTATGATGTAATAAATTGGGTTTAATTCTAATATTGTTTTAAAAATATGAGGTAATCGTGATGGATCCCATAGAATCGGTAATAAGTAGACCATCATTCGCATAATTGATTGTAACGCTTGTTGAAAGTCCCTTACAATCGTTGCAATTGTTGAACCCAAGAGAGTAAAAGCAAACAAGAATACAAAAAGTGCTACTAAGTAATAAGGAAGCTGCAATAAGTGCCACCCAGGGTTAACCCCATAGATCATTAAAATTCCAGCTAAAATCAGTAACATAATAAAAAATTGAAAGCTATTACTAATGATTGTAACAGTTGGAAGCACACTAACTGGAAACTTCATTTTGGATACAAGACTTACTCTTGCATAGACACTGTTACATCCTTGGATAATGGCTGGACTAATAAAAAACCAAGGGATAAGTCCAATAAGTAGCCATACAAAGAATGGTACACCATTAATTGGCTGTCCACCTCGAATACCAAGCCCAAATACTAACCAATAAAGAAGAACCTGCGCAGCAGGACTTAAAACCTGCCACACAGCTCCTAGGTAATGCAATTGATATTTGCCTTTGACATCATAAAGAGCCAAGCGAATAATTAAATGAAAGTTTGAGGATTGTTCTTTCAAAATCCTCCCAATTAAGTTCATGCCATTACTTCTACTTTCTTAAGAAACGCATGTAACGTTCCATAGTTAATGTAGTCAAAGTCGTTAGAACGATTAGCTACTACATTTTTCGTATCGAAAATACGCTTTGTTGCCATACCTTCTAGTTCAGACCAGTTTAACTCTTTAAATTCATTATGATCTGTCAATACTAGTACAAGATCAGAGTTACGTACTGCTTCTTTAATATCTTGTTCTACCCAATCCTGTTCAACGTGTGGATCAAAAGCACGTACTTCATAGTTGCCTTCAGCTTTTAATAGGTCATAGATTTCCATTGCTGGACTTTCGCGAATATCATCTACGTTTCCTTTATACGTTAAACCGAATACTGTTACGATTTTCCCATTAACTTGTTCCATTAACTTGTTTGTGTTTTCAACAACATAGTGTGGCATTGATGTGTTGATTGTTCGTGCTAGATTAATAAGTTGTGCTGTCTTTGGTGCTTTTGCCACGATAAAGTATGGATCTACAGCTAAGCAGTGTCCACCTACTCCAGGTCCTGGTGTATGAAGGTTTACACGTGGGTGCTTATTCGCCATTTCTACTACTTCTAAAGCATTAATTTCTAGTTCGTTACAAACTTTTGTTAATTCGTTTGCCAGTGCGATGTTTACATCACGGAACGTATTTTCCATTAGTTTAGACATTTCTGCTGTTTTCGCATCTGTTTTAATAATTTCACCCTGTACAAATGTGCTGTATACCATTGCACCAGCTTCTGTACAATTTGGCGTCATTCCACCAACAATACGGTTATTATGAATTAACTCATGAAGGATTTGTCCTGGCAGTACGCGCTCTGGGCAGTGTACTAAGAAGATATCCTCTCCTACTGTAAACCCAGCAGCTTCAACCAATGGTTTTACATGATCATCCATGCTTCTTGGCGCAATTGTTGATTCAACAATTACAACGTTACCTTTTTCTAAGTATGGAATAACATTATTTACTGCGCTTAACACGTAAGATAAGTCACAAGATTTATGTTGATCGTCATGGTTTGGTGTTGGTACTGCAATAATAAAAGCATCTGCTTTTTCAGGTTGTAGCGCCGCACGGAACGTTCCTTTTTCAATTACTTCATTTAATGCTTCTTGTAAACCTGGCTCTTCTAAATGAATTTTCCCATTGTTTAACGATTCAATTACGCGTGAGCTCACGTCTACTCCTACAACGTCTACATCATGTTTTGCAAACATAATGGATGTTGGTAATCCGATATATCCTAGTCCTACTGTACAAAGTTTCATTAGTATTTCCTCCTGCTATTAGGTAACTTTATTTTAAATATGCCTAGCATATTTATAAACTGTTTATTATTCTTAATAGTTTAATTGTAAAGAGCTCTTTGAAATTAATTTATCCCATTCAGTCGTTATTGCTTCCACGCTAAAACGATTATTTACATACGTTTTTGCTTTTACAACCACTTCTTTTTGCTGCTCTTTCTCTAGTGAATTAAATTGAAGAACGCTGGCTACGGATTCTTCCACGCTAGAATAAATATATTGCTTTGGATAGATTGTATCACTACCATCCCAATTTAAGATGACAGGATATGCTCCTGATGCCATTCCTTCACTTGGTGATAGGTGAAAGCTTTCAAAGTCACTAGTAGATAAAATAATACCGACTTTTGATAACCATTCAGATACATCACCGAATCCTTCAAAGATCACAGCATCTTTCCAAGGTGCATTGTCAATTCGTGCGAAGATTTCTTCGTAGTATGCTCTTTCTTCATCTTTGTTCCATACCCACGGATATTCTTGTGGCATTTTCCCTTTTACATATAGCTTATAGCGATTATCTTCTTGCCATAATTTTTCTAACATATCCACCGCTAAATCTAAACGTTTACGCTGCGGACAGATTCCGATAATCCCCAGATGATACTGAGCGTCTTCTACTTTAGGCTTATTAAGGTGGCCTGTGTCAACAACGTTATAGATCATTGTCATCTTCTCACGTGGAAAACGGAATACGCGGTAGAATTCCTCATATACGTACGGTGAAATAGCAATAATTTTATCAATGTTATCTAAGTTAAAGCTGAAAGGATACATTGTATCTCTTTCTTGTAAATGCATACGTACAAATAATCGCTGATGAGGCTTTTTATTTTGTGAATACCATACAGCATTTCCTAGTCCCCACTCACAAACAATGACGTCTGCCCAATTTAAGCACTCGTTACTTTTCTCTTCATCATGAGTGTTATGGCCTGTCCACTCATCTGTTCGAATTTCATACGTAGGTTTGCTCGCTAGATTATCCATGATAATACGAGCAAACTTTAAATCGTGTCCTGCAAATAATACTTTTGTTTTTTTCATAGTTAAAACCTCACAGCTCTACTTTTTTTAGAATAGAATCTAGCTGTTTTGCTTCTTTCTGTCCCACATGTACATAGTTAAATTTGTCACTGCTGAAGAATTGCTTACCAAACCTTGCATACGGCGATAAGTCCTGTTTGTTTTTAAACATTTCTAGTACTTCTTCTAGTGAGTGGTTGCTATATACATTTGTTTTCGCAATTGTTCGTTCTGGTGTTAAAGACGTTACGAACTCGTACTCTTGACCACTATTTTTTTCTTGCAGTTTGTTTTTATTTAACGTGTAATATGTTCGTTTTCCAATAAAGTCACTATCCGTAAACGTTGTACTTAGCATTAAATCTAGTAAATAGTTTTCACCATAATAAGAGTCTTGGCTAAAGTACGTTACGTATGGCGTGTTAATCCAGTCACGAATATTTAAGTAGTTATGCATATAGCTGGCTACGAACGTATGAATAGATGACGTATTATACTTGTTGTATACATCTAGATAACCGTCAAATGTGTCGATCAACACGTATAACTTTTTATTTTCGTAACTTTGACGATTAAATTGATTAACGATGTCTTCAAATTCTTCTTTGCTGTTAGCCATTGCTACAACCGTTACAGTTGGTGACTGAGCTACAAAGTTCAGACCAATCTTTTCAATCACATAACTTAGACGGTGCGTATAAGTATGTTTCGTTAATACATCACGAATCCCAATCAATGCTTTTTCTTCGTAATATTCGTTATTCTCTAGCAGTTGTTTAAACTCTTCATATAGTTCTTCTGGATTTTCAGACATATAAACTAAGTCACCAAAGATATGGTTAATACCTTGAGCATACGTACTAATAACAGGTGTACCGCAAGCTAAACCTTCATATACTCGACGCGAGAACATAGTTGGAGACTCTTTTACCGTATTAACGTTAATCATTACTTTATAGCCTTTGTATGCTTTATCAATCTCGTAATACTTTAAGTTTCCTTTTACGAATGGCTGAAAACGATCTGGAAACTGGTGGTTTGGCATTAGGCCTTTTAAGTTTTGGATATAGTTACGATCATAGATATCTAGTCCTACTTTAGCAGCAGCATCTAACAAACGATCCATATCGATACATCTTTCTTCATGATGACGGTAGTAAGAGCCTGCGAAACAAGCTTTACTTTCACGATTTTCGACAATCTTAATAGGATTGTGAATGGCTGGTTGAGCAGCAAACGGTAGCGCAAAAGCATTTTCGTGACCAGCTTGCTCTTGGTAGAATGGCACCATGTTTTCATCTGTGGTAAAGATATAATCAAATCGTCTAGCTGTTTCAATAAAACGATTAAAGTGAACTGGATCTTCTTTATTCCAAAATACAGTAGGAACATTATTTTCTTTACACCATTGTAATAGAGCGAATAGCGGTTTCATGTTTTCTTCGCCGTAGTATCCAACACGCTTATCCCAAACTCCGCCGTTCCCACGCCAAGCAGATTCAACCATAAGTAAGTCCGGTTGCTCTTTTGTCATCACTTCACGCCAGTTGTCAGGAGTCATCTTAATTAATTGACATTCGTGCTCATATGAAGCTGTCGTAAACTCATCAAAGATAACAGCCATTTTCATTTGCTTTAATGGCTTAGGTGGTAGAACTTCAAACGCATCAATTTCCGTTTTGTCTACGTAGTTAATTGGCTCTTCACTTTCAAGGCTCTTCATCTCTTTTACAGTGAATTGCTCTACCTCAAACTCGCCTTTGCCAGACACTCGAAGCGCTAAGCGGAATTGATTAACATCGGGATGCGCCTGTATTTTCGTTGTCCCGTTAAATTTAAGCTGAAGTACCTGTACTTTCTCATTATCAGAATATCCAATAAACATTGGAATAACCGAAACGCCTTCTTCAACTTTTCCTCTAACAGAGAAGTCATACTCAAACCCCTGCTGCATAGTCATTAAAGGATACGTCGGTAATGACGCAAAGTGGTTATTCTTCTCTTTATATGACATGTATACGTTTTTACCCGGTTCTAGCTTTGCTTCTCCATGTAAAGAGTTCTCACTTGTTGATAGCTGTGCTAATTTTTTGGATGCAATGAACCAGCTTGAGTGCTTTAAATCTAACGCTAAACTATTCGTAATTTCTATTTCTTGTTCATCGATATTTAATTGAAGCCCTTTAAAATAACCTTGCCCTGAGACTCGAACTAGGAATTGAACCGAATCCGTTTCTTTTTTAAAGCGAAGTTCTGTAGAACGATTCACACTTACTTGATGTAACTCTGTTTGTTTGCCTTGATTATAGCCCATTACATATAAAGTTAAGTCTATGTCTCCGAACATTTGGCTTGTAGGAGTAATTGTATAGTTATAGTTTGGTTGAATCGATAACTCTCTGTTTTCTTCGTTCATCTCATTAATGCAATGTAAATGAAGAAATTCTTGTCCCGTTAACTTTGATTGGAAAAATTGATTCCACGGGTGATAAACTACTTTCCCCGTTGATTTTTCCCATCCTTCTAACGATGTTGCATTTAACGGTACTTTCGTGGATGCGTTAATATAGCTTGGACGACGATCGATAGAAAAGTCTTCTTTCCACCAGTAAGCTACATTATTTATAATAATAGACTCAACTGAGAATTGACCTTTTCCAGAAACTCGAATTGCTAAACGCATCGCATCAAATTCGATTTCCGGCTTAATTAAACGCTTAGTGTTTAATTTCAATTCATCAGAAAAGACTTTTTCATCATTTTTATAAAACACTAAAGCAAGTCTTACATCTACATCCGCATCTTTATCGCCTGTAAACTCAGCAGCAATATTATTAGCTGTTACAGAGATACTTTGCTTAGGAGCCTGTGAAAAAGCTGCATTTCCTTCTTGATGTGAAATATAGGCAAACTGCTTTTGGTCGAAACTCGCATAGAACGTTTGTTCAAATAGATTGTAATAAAGCTTAGTAGATTTAGGTATGTACCAGTTATTTTGGTCTAAAACAATATACTTTCCTTCTGCTACTAACTCTCCTTGACTCCAAAAAGATTGACTGCCTATGAGAATTTTCTCTAACTTGAAGTTTCCATTGCCTTTAATACGAATTGCTAAGCGGACCTTATCCGTGTTTTCAGCAAAGTGGATAAGCTTTTCACTATTCATTTCAACTCTATGAGTAGTTAGTTTCAATTCGTTACTATACTCAATAATGAATAAATCAACTTCCACGCCTTTATCTTTTGTACCCTTAAACGAAACAGTTTCTTCTTGAGATACAGTAATTAATTCTTCTTTGGGAGGAAGTTGAAAATCTAAGTTTTGTTCACGGTATGTTAAATACGTAAATTCATTAGAACTCAAATTAGTAGTGAAAGTTTTTTGTTCTGGACTAAAGGAAACGTCAATATTGTGCTTTTTAAACCAGCCGTTTGTCATTTCAAGCTCAACGAATTCAAAGTTTGTTATTCGCTGAGACATTGCCCACTTTCTCTTTTGAGTAATCAATTTCATACGATCTTGAATATCAATAATCATCTTTGATTCCCCTTTGATGCTTTTTGCTTAAATACGCGTCTTCTTACTTGCCAATACTTCAGCGTAAGTTTTCCTAAGAACGATTGTGTAAGAGCAGAATAACGCTTTTCTAATAGCTCATAACGCTTTTGCAACTCATTATATTCTTTTAATTCGCGCTCTCTTAAGTTCAGCTGAACGATTAGTTCTTTTTTTACTAACTCTAACTCTTGCTCTAGTACATCAGTCGGGACTCTACTTTTTAATTGCGTGCTCATTGCCTCTACCTCTCCAATGCTCGTGTTTGGTAAACTTTTAAGAAATTAACTTGTTCATTTTCCCAATTATATTTAAATTTAGCAGTTCTACAATTCCTGCTCATTTGATCTCGTAAAGTTGGATTTTCAAGTAACTTGTTAACCGCTTCAGCAATTTCAACATGATTATGTGAATCTACACACAAGCCTACATGCTCTGTTTCTACCACTTTCTTAATCTCTGGGAAATCACAAGCTACAACTGGTACATCACTCATAATGTATTCAAATAGCTTATTAGAAGAAGCCGAATAGTGGTTAAAACAAACATTATTTAATACTTGAAAACCTAGATAAGCATTTCTTGTATAGTGTGGAAGCTCATCTAATGGTACTTTTGGAATGAATTTAACCTTATGTTGAAGATTCATTTCTTCAACCATTTTTTCAAGCGTTGGCTTAATTCTTCCATCTCCAATAAACACAAGAACCCCTTCTTTAAATAAAGGAGCTGCTTTTACTAAATTTTCAAGACCTCTTCCAGTTTGAATGCCGCCTTGGTAAAGCAGGATTTTTTCATCTCGTTGCAAGTTTAATAGCGTGTGCATATCTGCTTTCTTTTTTACATCTTTCTTAGGTTGAAACGGATAGTTATATACAACGTGTGGGTAGAACCCATATAAATCTTCATTATATTTAGCTCTGGTATGATTTTCGACGATCATCGTATCAATTCTCTTAATGAAAAAGGATTCCATCTTTGGATAGAACCCACTGTCATAGCCAGTACGACTCGTCTGGACTTCATGAGAATCATACACTAGTTTTTTTCGCTTAAATCGTAGCTTTGAACAAATATAACCTTGGGGTAACGTATTTAAATCATTGGAATGATAGACATCATACTTCTTACTAAATCCTTTTAAAATCATCCGCAAGATGATGCTGCCTCTAACCCATACCACTTGAAGTTTTGTTTTTAAAAGTGCCAGTGCAAAAATAGTTAAAGGTACCACAATAAAAGGTGCTAGGTAAGCGAGAGCTGCCCATGCTAGAAAAACAAATGGAAGAACCAATTTATTTCTCATTATAAAACGATAAAAAGATTTTAATATCACTAGAGACGATGGGTAACGCTGTACGCGATGGACGTGAAAGTTCTCATTCACTTCTTCAAACTGCTTTAAGCCTTCGAGCTTAGGATCATGAATGCAAATTAAGTCCACTGCATATCCTTCTTCGGATAGTGCTGTACATTCTCTTAGTACACGCGCATCATTCGTAAAATGATTCCATACAAACATGCATACATTTTTTTTCATAGTACTTCAGCTTTATCTCCTGATTCTACTTGGTTTAATTTAAAGGTTGCTAACTTACGATTTTCAATTAAGTTAATTAACACATGAATATTGTTTTCCCAATAGAAGTGTTCTTTCACATATCGCAAACCATTACTCCCCATCTCTTTACGCAAAGACGGATTAGTGTACAGATGTAAAATGTGACGTACCACTTCATCGACGTCGTGAGAATCCGAAACAATTCCCACTCGTTTTGATTCAATAACTTCTTGAGCATATCCGGACACAGCAGCAACAATTGGTATGCCTCGAGTCATATAATCAACAATTTTACCTGGCAAAACCGTTTCAAATACTTCTTTACCGTTCAGCGTTACTAACCCAATATGATGTTGAGAAATAATATCTAGACACTTCTTTCTAGTCGTTGGCTTAATGAAGTTAACGTTAGTTAACCGATGTTGATCTTTAAATTTGATAAATTCTTTCTTTTTAAAGCCATATCCCATCACATTTAGTTCAATGTCATAGTCATTTAATTGCTTGGCCACTTCCATTAGAACGTTTACGTCTTGAGCTAAACCAATATTCCCCGCATAAATCACCTTAAACTTGCCTTGACCTGCCTCTTGAAATGATACTTCATCTTCCTTAGCAGCGTTGGGCATAAAATGTATTTTTTCTAATGAGATATTATAGTTCTCAACAATAAAGTCAATAAACCCTCTACTGTTGACAATAATTTGGTCTGATTTAATATATAGCAGCTTTTCAAGCTTACTAAAGAGTGATATAACAAACGGATAATTAAATACCCCTACGCCTTTTAACGATTCTGGCCACAAGTCTCTAATATCTAAGATTAGCTTACTACGATAATGGTATTTTGCTACTAATCCTACCACCGCAATAAAAATGGGCGGAGACGTCACGAATACCACATCATATTTTCTTCGATCAAAAAGGATAAATAAAAGCATCTTCAAGGCCATTTCTAAATAAAACCACAAGCGATTCATAATACTTCTAGAATACTTGCGATTTTTCACTTGGATGCGCGTTACATCACGTTCTTCCTCAATCAAATCATCATCCCAAAATTGATTGTCACTATAAATCTTTTTGTTAGGATACATCGGATCTGTTGTTAAGACGTTTACTTCATACTCTTCTTCTTTTAATAATTTATAGATATTTTTTATACGATTACCCGCACTGCCAATTTCCGGATAGAAATTTTGTGAAATCACAAGTACTCTTTTTGACAATCCCTTTTCACTCCAATACGACTTCATCAATTGAGAAGATTACACTTCTCAATTGATGAAAGCTGACATTAAGCGTCTACTTTTTCTCTTTTTAACAATTCCTCCATAAAGTTCAGAAGATTGTTTCTCAAGTCATCATGCTGCAAAGCGAATTCTAATGTCGTTTCAATAAACCCTAGCTTTTCACCTACATCATAGCGGCGCCCTTCAAAATCATAGGCAAATACGCGCTGAATTTCGTTTAGCTTCTGAATCGCATCTGTTAACTGAATTTCTCCACCAGCACCAATTTCTTGTTCTTCTAAGAAACGGAAAATCTCTGGTGTGAAAACATAGCGCCCCATAATAGCTAAGTTAGAAGGTGCCGTTCCAGGAGCAGGCTTTTCAACAAATGTATTTACTTGATAGCGACGTCCCTTGTTAGAAATCGGATCCACAATTCCGTAGCGGTGTGTTTGGTCATCATTAACTGTCTGTACTCCAATAACTGATGATAGCGTTGTATCATATTCATTCATTAATTGGCGTAGAGCAGGTGTTTCAGCCTGCACAATGTCGTCACCTAAAAGCACAGCAAATGGCTCATCACCGATAAATTTACGTGCACACCATACAGCGTGTCCTAATCCTTTTGGTTCTTTTTGGCGAATATAATGAATCTCTACGTTTGAAGACTGACGCACTTTTTCTAGAATGTCGAACTTCTCTTTTTCTACTAAATTATTTTCTAACTCTGGTGCATAGTCAAAATGATCTTCAATTGCGCGTTTACCTTTACCCGTTACGATGATAATGTCTTCAATCCCCGACTCAATTGCTTCTTCTACAATGTATTGAATTGTTGGCTTATCTACAATGGGTAACATTTCTTTTGGCATTGCTTTTGTAGCTGGCAAGAATCTTGTTCCTAGCCCTGCTGCTGGAATAATTGCTTTTCTAACTTTTTGCATAAGAGAATCCCCTTTTCACTTGCAATTTAGAATTATTTACTTTCACTTTTGAAATATTGAATAATCGCATCTGCAATACGTTGTGATGCAAAGCCATCTCCATACGGATTTGATGCTTTGGACATGCGCTCATACTCTTCTTTATTCGTTAATAATTCTTTCGCAAGGCGGTAAATTGTTTCTTCTTCAACACCCGCAAGCTTTAATGTGCCTGCTTCAATTCCTTCCGGACGCTCAGTTGTATCGCGTAATACAAGAACCGGCACTCCTAAAGATGGCGCTTCTTCTTGTACACCGCCAGAATCCGTTAAGATGATATGTGCACGTGATGCAAAGTTATGGAAATCCACTACCTCTAACGGCTCAATTAAGTGAATGCGTGAGTCATCACCTAGTACTTCATCCGCTAGTTCACGAACAACTGGATTTAAGTGAACCGGGTATACTACTTGTACGTCGTCATGTTCTTCTACAATCCGTTTAATTGCTCGGAACATGTTGCGCATCGGCTCTCCTAAATTTTCGCGACGATGCGCTGTTAATAAAATTAAACGATCGTCACCGATTCCATCTAACACAGGATGAGAATATTCTTCTAAAACCGTTGTTTTTAACGCATCGATTGCCGTATTACCTGTTACGACAATGCTGCTTTCCTGTTTGTTTTCTTCTAATAGGTTTGCTGATGACTTTGAAGTTGGAGCAAAATGCAAGTCAGCTAATACGCCTGTTAATTGACGGTTCATCTCTTCTGGGTACGGAGAATACTTATTCCATGTACGTAAGCCGGCTTCTACGTGACCAACTTTAATTTGATTGTAGAATGCTGCTAACCCAGCAATAAATGTTGTTGTTGTATCACCATGAACCAATACGATATCAGGCTGTACTTTCCCCATAACGTCGTTTAGTCCTTGCAAGCCTCGCGTTGTTACATCCATTAATGTTTGGCGATCTTTCATAATGTTTAAGTCGTAGTCTGGTTTAATATCAAATACGTGCAGTACTTGGTCTAGCATTTCACGATGCTGGGCTGTTACTGTCACAATCGATTCAAACTCTTCTGAGCGTTTATTTAGCTCAAGTACTAGCGGAGCCATTTTAATCGCTTCTGGTCTCGTTCCAAAAATCGTCATTACTTTAATGCGTCTTTCCATGCTGTCACCTATTCTTTCTGAATTTTTTTAAAGAACTAGTCGTAACTAGTTAACATTTCGATGCAGTTCTTTTTCTTTCTTTTTGATAGATCGAAGAACTAATCGTTTAATCTCTTCAAGCTGCTCAATTGATGCATCTTGGTTAATATAGCGAATCGTTTTCTTTACATTCTTAGGTAAGTTATCAAAATTCTTCATCGTTTATCACTCAATTATTCTTAAAATAGTCCTAAAAACTTTTTTCTTCTAACATGCTCAGGTGGCTCTTTAAAACATGCTTGTCCATTAATAACATGCTCGGCATTATCTAAGAACTTATAAACCGTATCAAGTCCGTACTCTTTTTGGACAAGGCTCACTGCTTGCTCCATATTAAAATTCCGATGCTTCAAATCATGTGAGTCGGACGCAATAAAATGAATTAGATTGGCTTCCAACAATTGATTCGAAAAATTTTTAATTTTCTTTCCGAACTGACCAGTGATACTGGAAGCTGTAAGCTGGGCTAATGCGCCTTTCTTCACAAACTCATACAGCAATTCAGGTTCTTCTATCAACCTGCTGTTCCGTTCTGGATGTACAATAATCGGTATTAAGCCTTCGGATTGTATATCATATAATAATCTCTCTGCATAGCGGGGGACTTGACTGGATGGAAACTCAACAAATATGTACTTGCCTGTATTATTTAACGTAAGGATTTCACCTTTATGATAATCTTGTAAAATCTCACCATATATACGAATCTCTTGGCCTGGTAAAATAGTCAAAGGTATATTTTCAACCTGCAACCGTTTGTTTAACGTATTGACCGCTTGTTCGACTGTCTGCTTTGTATTAAAGTAACGGCCATTTTGATGGTGAGGTGTAGCGACAATATTTTTAATACCCTGGGATACAGCTCTTTTAGCCATTTCTACACTCATCTCTTCGTGAACAGATCCATCGTCAATTCCAGGTAAAATGTGACAATGCAAATCAATCATACCAACACCTCATCCTTCTTAAGACCTACCAAAACACTCTTTATGTTAGCACACTAAACTAGATATTTCTATGTCTTTTTTTGTCGAAAAGTCTCTATGCCTTTTTCATTCTGTCTTATTACACCATCTATTTCCCATTACATTAACCTGATTTTTCGACTTTTTGCAGACGAAAAACCGCATTTTACGACATATAAAGACTACAGATATACGTCACTTTTATTTTATGGAAGTAAACACAAATAAGACACGAAGACTTCTCTAAAGAAGTCCTCGTGTCTTATTTTATTGACCAGAACCATAATAATAGTAATAATTACCTTCTTCTTCTGATCTGCCATTCAGTACAACACCCAACAGTTTACCTTGTTGCTTCTGCAAAATATCTTTTGCTTTTAACACTGCTTCACGTTCTGTTTGTCCACTGCGAACAACAAGTAAAACACCCTCACATTTATTAGCTAAAATATGAGAATCCGTAACGGGTAACACTGGTGGTGTATCAAAGATCACCATATCAAATTGCTTATACATCTCTTGAATTAAGCTTTCCATCGCTTGTGAAGCTAACAACTCAGACGGGTTAGGCGGAATTGGTCCGCTAGTTAGCACCCATAGGTTGTCCACATGAGACTCTTGAATACCAGATGCTAGATTTGTTTGCTTTGCTAGAACGTTAGTCAAGCCAATATGGTTTTCTAACTGAAACGTATACTGTATGCTTGGTTTACGCATATCTGCATCTACAAGCAATACTCTCTTTCCTTGCTGGGCAAAAACAACAGCTAAGTTCGCAGCCGTTGTAGACTTTCCTTCCGATGCTAGAGTTGACGTTACCATAACAGAGCGCATTTCACCGTCAATACTTGAAAATTGAATATTTGTTCGAATTGTACGATACTGTTCACTTATCGGTGATTTCGGCTTTTTATGAGAGATTAAGCTACGTATATGAGTTAATCGGTTAGATGATGATACGCCTTTTCTTTTCTTAAACAACTTACCCACCGTATGTCTCTCCTCTCACCGCATGATTTGCGCCTGTTGGTGTTACTCGAGTTCCTTCAAGTTCGCGGTCTTTAATTACTGAAATGGAACCGATAACCGGAAGCTCCAATATCGTTTCTACATCTTGCTCGGTCTTGATTGTATTATCTAGGTATTCTAATAAGAAAGCTAAACCAACACCAAGCATAAGCCCAACTACAATCGCAATCGCAATATTCATTAATGGCGCAGGCTTAATTGGGTTTAAGCTGTCAGCTAACTCTGCTTTTGATAGAACACTAACGTTATCAATGCTCATAATGCTAGGGATCTTCTCTTGGAACACAGCTGCCGTTGTGTTGGCAATATCCATTGCGCGCTTCGCATCCGTGTCTTGTACGACGATATGCGCTACTTGAGAGTCCTCTGAATTTGTGACTTGAACTTGGCCGCTTAGCTGCTTAGCCGTTACGTTTAAATTAAGCTTTTTAACAACATCCTCTAAAATAACAGGGCTCGTAATGATCTCGTTATACGTACTAATTAACTGAATGTTTGTTTGTATCGTGTATGCATTAAGGGGCTGCTGTTCTGAACTTTCTTGATTCACAAGAATTTGCGTTCTTGCTTGATAGACAGGCGTTAACACAAAGAAACTAACGATACCGCTTATCATCGCTGCGATAATTGTAATGAGCGCAATAAGCCAAAGACGTTTCTTTAACGTGCCGAACAACTGTCGTAAATCAATTGTCTCTTCCATTGGTGACCTCCGAATTAAAAGATTGTAGCTTCGTAAAGACTCTATTTACCATTATAATTCACAAAACTATTTTTTTCTACATATTCCTGTAAATCTTGTGATTATTTAGTACTGTTTATATCGGCATAGATAGAATATTATTTACTAGATTCATTACATCATTTCTTAATTATTGATTAAAGTCTTCTCTGTCTTACATTTGAGCTAATTATTTTTTTACTGAATGTGTAATTCCTCAAACGTTAGCCATTTCTCTAGCTGTTCCTGCCACATGATGCTGTATGCCTCCTTTTTGATTTGGATGAGATGCGATGATTGATAATTGACCCTCTATTTTAAATGTTTCGACTTTATTTGGGAGAATAAAATGATCGCCTTTTTGCAATGGAAACTGACCTTCACTTGTAATCAGCGTTCCTTTCCCTTCGACTACACTTCCAAGCGTAAACGGTCCATCTTGGAATAGTTCAGCAGCTGTGTCAATGTCCCATTTATAGACGGTAAAGTAGTCTTCTTCTACAAAGGTCGTAATGGTTGCTCCGTTAACTTTCGTAAATGCTGCTTCTACCTTTGTAGCCGTATGAGGGACTGTCGTCACCTCGATGGCTTTTTCAATATGAAGCTCACGAAGCTGCCCGTCTTGCCCGACGCGATCATAATCATAGACGCGATACGTTGTGTCCGAGCTTTGCTGCGTTTCTAATACGAGCGTCCCTTTACACAAGGCGTGAATGGTACCGCTCGGCACATAGAAAAAGTCACCGGGCTTGATTTTTACACGCTGTAATAAATCATCCCAGTGACCTTGTTTAATTAGATGAATGAATTCTTCCTTCGACTTTGCGTGATGACCAAAAATCATATCCGCATCTTCATCACAGTCAATAATGTACCAGCACTCCGTTTTGCCAAGCTCACCGAACTCGTACTCTTTCGCATACTCATCGTTTGGGTGAACCTGTACCGACAAATCGTCGTTTGCATCGAGAATTTTTGTCAAAAGCGGGAAGCGATCGCTTTGAAAATGGCCAAATAAATCGGGACGCTCTGTCCAAAGCTCACCTAACGCTTTTCCTTCTAGCTCTCCGTAGCGCACAACGCTCTGACCGTTTGGATGAGCAGAAATTGCCCAGCATTCCCCCGTCTGTTCTGACGGAATTTGATAATGATATGTATCTCTTAGCTGCGTTCCACCCCAGATGCGCTCTTGGAACAGCGGTTTTAAAAAGATTGGTTGTTTCAATGAATTACATCTCCTCTTATCTTTCCTTTAGTGCAATTGTTAAAAACGTATGTAAAACCTCTTTTGGTCTTAAACGTTGAATATCTTTCTTTGTATTTAGTGAATTGGGCTTTGCCATCCATGGTTCTATGCACAAAAACTCTTTTTCAGGTTCAGACCATAATGTCACATATTTAAATTCGTTACTATACTTTAACCGCAATGATTTTCTTTCATGAATAGGAAACATAATTTCAGGATTTTTACTATCTAACAAAATTAATGCTTCTCTTTCATCTGTTAAATCTATCTTGTTTGTAATGGGTTTAACTGTATTATCATTCACGTCTAAATAAGTTGAAGCATCCGTAGCTAACTCTACCTTTTTATTCTCAATTCTAAAATACGGATGAAATCCACTATAAAACGGCATTACCTTATGTGATAAATTTTGATAAGACTGATGTATAATAAACTCTCCGTTACAAAGTTCAAAGGTAAATGTTAAATGAAATTCAAAAGGATATTGTTTATACGTTTCTTCATTATTCCATAGTTCAAGTGTAATAAACTGACTTTCCTCATCAACGCTTTTTACGTTCCATGAAGCATTCCGAGCAAACCCATGATTATTCATTTGAAATATTTTATCTTCTATCGTATATTGGTTATTTTCTAAACGATCACAAATAGGAAATAAAATAGGAATACCACCTCGAACATTACTATGTTTATCATAGAATGTTTCTTCATTTAAATACAAAATTTCTTGACCATGCAGTCCAATACTCGTTACAATTCCTCCACGCTCTGGAGAAATTTTAAACCAAGAATTTGTTTTCTCTTCTTTAATTTCATAAATAGAAAAATGAGACATCTAGTTCCTTCCTTTGTAAAATAAAGAAAAAAGCAGGTCACCACCTGCTTTTTTCTTTATTATGCTCTTTTCACATGCAGCACGTTTTCCTCAATTTCTTCCCATGTCATATATAAACGAACAATATCTTCTTCAATTAATTGAGTTCCTGTTTGAACTTCAATAATTTCTAGGTCAGTTGTCGCTTTAATAGCATGCTTTTCGCCAGCTTTCACTTGTAATATATCGCCTGGTTTTACAGTGCGCAGCTCATCATTTAAGATAAATTCACCTTCACCTTTAATAATAGTCCATACCTCATCTCGGTAATCATGAAGCTGATAGCTTAAATTTTTACCTGCCGATACGCCGATACGCTTAGTTAAAACTTCTTTATCTTCTTCAAACTTTGTGTAATCAAGTACTTTATACCATCCCCAACGACGCTCTTCATACATTGGGCGATTATCAAAAGCTCCCACAAGTTCTTTAATGCGCGGACTTGCTTCCTTGTCAGAGACAAGAATTCCATCGGGGCTAGCTGCTACGACTAAATTTGAAGCACCTAACACCGTGATAGGAATATCTAACTCATTGATTAAATGAACGTTTTCGCTATCTTTACTCACGACACCTTTACCAATTTGCTTCGTCGCCATTTCTTCCGTAAGCGTGTTCCATGTCCCAAGGTCTTTCCAATAGCCATCATACGGAAGAACCACAATATTCTGTGTCTTTTCAACAACCTCATAGTCAAAGCTAATTTTTGGTAACGTTGCATATTGTTTTAATAACTCTTCATACTGAATAGGCAAGCCTTTTTCTTCTAAAATGGAAATAACATAGCCAAGCTTAAACGCAAATACACCGCAGTTCCAAAGCGCTCCGTCTTGAATTAAATTAGTCGCTGCTTCTTCGGACGGTTTTTCTGTAAAGCGCTGAACAGGTAAGTAGTCTTTTTCATTTTTATTTGTAGTCGGTACAATATATCCATACTTCGAAGACGGATAAGTGGGCGTTACTCCAATTAGCGCTAAATCTGCGTTACTATCTTGAACAACTGTCTCCAAATCTTTTACACGACTAAAAAAAGCATCATCAACATATGGATCAACTGGTAAGATTGCAACCACTTCATCCAAACTAGCACCTTTAATACTATATACATAAGATGCTGCCAATGCGATAGCAGGGAACGTGTCACGACGACAAGGCTCAATAATTAAGCCAGCTTGATTATCAAGCTGGCTTTTAATCATATCCTCTTGTGATTTTCCTGTTGCAATGACTGTTGATTGAGCTAATCCTACGTTAGAAATTTGGGTCCATACTCGTTGGACCATAGATTGCAAATGTGACTCTCTATCTTCTAAAACTTTTAAAAATTGTTTTGAACGTGAATCATTGGATAGTGGCCATAAACGTTTACCTGATCCTCCTGACAAAAGTACAAGCTTCATTATTTACACCTCAACTCTTTCTCTATTGACTTTTTCATTTAATTTACTTTCTACAAACAATCTAAACTCATCTCTAAATCGTTCTGGTGAAAACCTTAAAGCATTTTCTCGACAATCTTCTGCTAAAATAAGATTTTGAACTTCTTCAAAACGCTCCACACTGCTAATAATTGCTTCAGTAGTCTGATTTGCAAAGAATAAGCCTGTAGGAAATTCCGATTCACCAAAAGCGTTTATTGTTTCCAGCGCTCCACCTTTTCCATAAGCTATTACTGGCGTTCCGCAAGCTTGAGCTTCTACTGGAGTAATGCCAAAATCTTCTTCTGCAGCAAACACAAATGCTTTAGCTCTCTGCATATGGTCTTTTAAAACTTCAAACGATTGATATCCTAATAAGGTGACATTAGGTGTTGCAATGGCTTTAATTTTATCGAAATCAGGTCCTGTCCCAATTACTACTAGCTTTTTATCTGGCATTTGACTAAAAGCTTCGACAATCAAATTAATTTTTTTATAAGGTACCATACGAGAAGCCGTTAAATAGAAGTTTTCTTTTATTTCTCCCATTGTAAATGAAGATACATCGACTGGGGGATAAATAGTTTCTGACTCACGTCTATATACTTTCCATATGCGTTTACCAATAAAATTAGAGTTCGATAAAAAGTAATCTACACCGTTAGAAGTTCTGTAGTCCCAATTACGAATGTTATGCAACATTATTTTAGCTAACATCCCTTTTAATCCTTTATTTAATCCTGCTTCTTCAAGATATTGATGTTGTAAATCCCAAGCATAGCGAATTGGGGAGTGAACATAAGAAATGTGCAGTTGATCAGGACCAGTAATAACTCCTTTAGCTACTGCATGAGAACTTGAAATGACAACATCGTATTTAGAAACGTCTAGCTGCTCAATTGCTAACGGCATAAAAGGTAGGTAGCTACGATACTTCTTTTTTGCCATCGGCATCTTTTGAATAAAAGATGTCTTTACTTTTTTGTTCATAATAAAATCTCGTTGATTTTCTGGAAGAAAGTCAACGAGACTAAATAAATCAGCTTGAGGGTATATTTTTAATAAATCTTCTAAAACTTTTTCTGCACCTGCATAAGTTACAAGCCAATCGTGAATAATGGCTACTTTCATTTAAAAGATCCCCCTTCTTTACTTTATATAGTCTAAAGGTTGTATCTTTTTAGTCTCATTATTTAATAAATAAGGGCGACCAATTGATTTATAATTAACCTTTACTTTTTTCATCTTAGATAGTTCAAAACAATTACGTCCATCATATATAAAAGGAGACTTCATATGTTTATTAAATAATTCAACATCCATATTTTTAAATTCATCCCACTCAGTAAATATAAAGCACAAATCAGCCTCTTTTAAAGTATCTTCGATTGTATTTCTATAAATAATTTGATTGTTACTGTATATTTTTTTGAATTTTTCCATTCCTATAGGATCATAAACTTGCACTTCAGCCCCTTCATCAAGTAACAATTGAATATTGGGTACAGAAGGTGCTTCTCGTAAGTCATCGGTCCCTGGCTTAAAAGTAAGACCTAAAACTGCTACTTTAAGACCTTTAAAGAACGGAAAATCTTCTCTAGCCATTTTAATTAATTTAAATTTTTGCTTTTCATTTACCTCTATGGCTGCTTTTACAGTTCTTAAAATATAGCCTTCTTCTTCTGACAACCAATGTAAAGCCTTAGTATCCTTTGGAAAGCAAGATCCTCCATATCCAATCCCTGCATTTAAAAACTTGTCTCCAATACGATTATCATAGCCCATTGCGGCGGTAACATCTTCAATATTAGCACCTACTTTTTCGCATAAATTGGCAATATCATTCACAAATGATATTTTTAAAGCTAAGAAATCATTTGAAGCATATTTAACCATTTCTGCACTACGACGGTCCATTGTTATAATGGGAATATTAAAAGATTCATAAACTCTACTTAATTTTTGTTTCGCATATTCGCTTTCGGCTCCAATGACAATTCGAGATGCTGAGAGTGTATCACGAACAGCTGTACCTTGAGCAAGAAACTCAGGGTTAGAAACAACTTCTACGTTGACTTTATTGTTTAAGTGTAATTTTATTAACTTTTCTACCTTATCATTTGTTCCTACTGGAACTGTAGACTTTATTACAACTATACAATCTCGTTTGACAGTCTCAGCTATCTGGCGAGCAACTGTATAAACAAAATTCAAGTTAGCCGATCCGTCTTCATTTTCCGGAGTTCCTACTCCAATAAATATAATATCTGAAGATGCATATGAGTTTTTATAATCAGTTGTAAATGTTAACTTTTTTGAAAACAAATTTTTTGTAATCAGTTCATCTAGGCCTGGTTCAAATATTGGGCAATTCCCTTTGTTTAAAAGTTCAATCTTTTCTTGGTCTGTATCTACGCAGGTTACATTATGACCAACTTCAGCTAAACAAACTCCTGTTACTAGCCCGACATAACCAGTACCAGCTACCGTTATATTAATCAATGTAAACAGCTCCTTAATTTTTATTAGTTATCTAATCTCTTAACTTATGTATCAAATCACTTAAATACATTTTTGAGTCATAATTGTGAACTACTTTTTCCCTAGCTTGTTTTCCTAATAATAAACGGTACTCTTTATCATTTGAAATTCTAAGTATTTGATTTGATAGATTGTCAATTAACTTTTCATTTACATCTACTAGTACTCCACAACCATCAGATAAAATTTCAGGAATCGCACCTACTCTAGTCGAAATTATAGGTTTTCCTACTGCCATAGATTCCACAATAGTTAAACCAAAAGGCTCACTCCACAGAGATGGTAATATAATAATATCCCCACCATTTAAGTATTTGGGTAAATGACTATGTTCAATATAGTTTGTTAATATAACTTTATTTGGAGGCAGTGAATTAAGTTCATTTCTCACATCTTTTACATAATCGCTTTCGTTGAGTTCACCTATAATAACAAGCTTTAGATCAGGATTTTTTTTAAATGCTTGTTTAAATGCTTTTGTTAACTCTAGAACACCTTTCTCTGGAATTATTCTTCCGTGATAGAGTAATATTATATCTTCGTGGGTAAATTTATATTTTTCAGACAAAAATGATTGATAAGTTTGATTAGGCTTAAATTCATTAGTATTTATTCTATTTTCTAACGTTAGTATTTTATAAGAGTCTTCATCTCTACACACTTGTAAGATCCTTCCACTTATATAATCACTAACCGAAAGAACTTTATCAAAGAGTTGAATAACTTTTAAAGAATAAGAATTCTCTACATTTATAGTATCATTATGCAAGTGTAAAGCAATATTATCATTCTTAAGATATCTTCTTAGATAATTTATATATAAAGGTCTGTTTTCAACTATAATCCAATCATATTTTTGTTTCCTAAGCTCTTTAGTTACATTTATTAAATACGGATGTGTAAGAATAAAGAACATGAACTTTTGCAATCTAAATTTTGCCAATAATCTTTCTGCTACAGTAAAGACTCTTTCATATAAAGAATTGTACTTAATAAATTTAAAGTTTGTATTTTTTATCTCTTTACTACTCATTTCAGCTTTTTTATCATATTTCGAATAGACAGTAATATCGATTGGGCTACAATAATTTTCGTTATTTTTAATTAGTAAATCTACTAACGTTTCTACTGCTCCACCTTTTACTGCTGGAACTGGTTTTACTTCATTACATAAAATAGCAATTTTCATATTTTCTCCATCTTATAGCATAAAAATTTTAATTTTAAAACAAGATTTAAACAGATATTTTCTCCTTATCTTTCACTTTAAACTTTTCACTTTGATAAAAACGAAAGATTTTTTTAATAGTAGAAGCTTGTGAAATAATTAATATTACAAATACTATTGAATTAATTAGAATAAGATAGCTTTGTAAGTATGCATTAACAACAGCTGTAAAAAATAAGATAGTTAATACGATATAATGATTTACAACAGAAAATGCCATTCCGTTTTTTGATGAAAAATATGTTCGAGCTGCAAAAAAGCAAATATATGATACAGCAGTTGCTATAGCCGCCCCTAAGGCTCCTAATTTGGGAACTAATAACAAATTTATAACAAAATTCGGGATAACCGCTACTACTCCTACCCAGATACTCAAATAAGTTTTCCTAGAGAATACTATTCCTAAACTTGTTGTTTCGCTAACAGTATATATAATTGGTTGTAAACATAAAAAAGCCACTATATATCTAGAATCTGAATATTCTGGAGATAGTATATAAACAATTAAATCTTTAAACCCTACTATAAACATAAAGATAACCGACATACATAAAAGTATTCCATCACTAACTAATTTAAAATACTTGATATCTTTTTTTTGGTCATACCACCTATAAGCAGTAGGTGTCCAAAAACTAGTAAAACTCAATTGTATAATACTCAAAACACCTGCAATTTTTAACGTAGCAGT
Source organism: Priestia flexa NBRC 15715 (assembly GCF_001591565.1). Taxonomy (GTDB): domain Bacteria; phylum Bacillota; class Bacilli; order Bacillales; family Bacillaceae_H; genus Priestia; species Priestia flexa. Next base: position 44,068 of record NZ_BCVD01000011.1, read on the forward strand.
AAAAATACCAACTTCGTAAAAATCACTCCATGCTCTTAAAGCTAACCTGTCTAATGAATTTAAAAGACTTGAGATAGATGTAGCTATTAAAATCGGAAGACCGAACAAAATCATTCGCTTTAATAATTTTTTATTAATGGAAAACCCTTTATATTTAAAAAGTTTTCTATATCTTATTATTAGATACAGATCTGCTAACAATTGACCAATTATGGCGGAATATACAACTGCTAAGAAATCTCTTCTTAAAAAAAAGATAAAAATCAAAGTAAAGATAAGAATAGATAATTTCGTTAAAATGGTTAATAAAGAATATTCTAATGCTTTTTCTTGCATTCTTAATGAAAGTAAAATAAACCGTTCAACAACCATAGCAATAATCATAATTCCAAATAGAATTGTAGCAATTTTGAATTTCTCATCTCCAAACAGAAGTAAAGAAATATCACTTAAAAATAATAAGATAACTATAAAAATTAATATAGCTAATATCAAAGGGATTAATATAGCATTTTGAAATAGCAGTTTTTTATTTTGTATTGAATGATACTCTCTAGTATAAGCTTGATCCACACCTAAATATAGAAAGGTTGCTACAATAGTTTGAAGTAATAAGAATATACTGGCTTTTCCATATTCACTAGGATTAATAAAATGCGTTGTTAAGGGTATTGTGATAAATGTAATCATTGCTCCAATAACAGGTCCAATTGAAAATCCTATAAGTTTTTTAATAAAGTTATTCATTTTATCAATAGAAATATTTCTATCATTCACCTCAAACTCAATATTTTCCGGTAATAATTAAATTGAATATAAATGTTCTAACCACTCATTAATAATATTATCAATAGCAAAGTCCTTTGCTCGTATTAAGCTTTTATATTGTAATTCTTTCCTTTTAGATATATCATTTGTTAATTCGTTTATATAATCCTTAAATTTTTCTACATTATATTTCTTTACTAATACACCAAACTCTCCTTCAAGCAATATTTCTTTAGGTCCAAAGTTGTCAAAGCTCACTATTGGTAACCCAGATGCCATTGCTTCAGTAATAACTAAGCCGAATCCTTCCCATCTAGAAGTGGATATAAATATAGAACCTTCAGCATAAAGATTTCTTAACTCATCATGATGTAAAGGACCTTTTAAAATAATTTTCTTCTCTAGTTGATGATTTTTAATAAGTGTTCTGAAGTTCTTTTCGTCATTTCCTTTTCCTACAACAATAATTTTCCATTCACTGTTTATTAATTTTGCAATTTTAACCAAGTAATCTAATCCTTTTTGTTCCATTGATAATCTACCCACAAAAATAATATTTTTTTTATCTAATTTACTCAGTTTGGGGTTATTTAAAGTTAGGGGGTTATATATCCTTTTTGAATTAGAATTTATTTGTTTAAAATTAGTTAAATCTGCATTCGTTAAGCATACGACCGAATCTGCTAATTCTAGTCCTCTCTTATAATCAGTAATAAATTCTTTACAGTAATTGTTCAGGTAGACATCATAACTATTATGTTGCCAAGCCACAATTTTAAGTTCTGGAATGCTTTTTTTAATAGTAGGAATAATAGCTGTTAAAGTATTTTGACATAAAATTAATAAGTCATAACTATTTTTTTGTAAGTGATTAATTAAATCTAATATTTGTTCTTTATAAATATCTAATATACTAATTGGATTTTTGTTAACTCTATATTTAAAATATAACGCTTTTTTTATAAGCTTTCTGCTAAATTTTCTAGATCTAATGTCTTTAGGAATGTTAACCTTATCTTGTACATGATAAAAAAAATCATATTCACCCGAAAAATCAACCAAGGTGACATCTTCACCCTTTTCACATAAAGAGTTTGCTATTTGTATAGCAACTCTTTCTACACCACCTAGACCGAATCCCATATTGGTAATACAAATTTTCATTATATAGTCTTCCTTTTATTTTATTAAGATTAGCTCACTAGTGTTGCATTAAAATAATTTCAGTTTTAAAAAT
>NZ_BCVD01000012.1 GCF_001591565.1 Priestia flexa NBRC 15715
ATTATTCCACAGTAGCTCAGTGGTAGAGCAATCGGCTGTTAACCGATCGGTCGTAGGTTCGAGTCCTACCTGTGGAGCCATTATATTGGGGAAGTACTCAAGAGGCTGAAGAGGCGCCCCTGCTAAGGGTGTAGGTCGCGTAAGCGGCGCGAGGGTTCAAATCCCTCCTTCTCCGCCAGTCAATTTTAATAATGGCCCGTTGGTCAAGTGGTTAAGACACCGCCCTTTCACGGCGGTAACACGGGTTCGAATCCCGTACGGGTCATATCTAAAAAGGTTTGCATAAATGCAAACCTTTTTTATTTATTTGAAAACCGTCTAATAAATAGATGGTTTTTTTATTTTCGTAAAAATATTCAGAAAAGAAGGAAAAAACAGCTGCTTTATGGAATGTAAATTAGATAATAGAAATGATAGAAGAAAGGTTTATTTACTAGGTTAATTGTTATCAAGGAGGGGTATTTTTGAATTCGACTGTTCAACCTACTGATTTTGACATCCATCTTTATCACGAAGGAAATTTATTTCATAGTTATAAGCTTTTTGGGGCACATAAGTTAACAATAAACAGCACAGAGGGAGTACGTTTTTCTGTCTGGGCTCCTAATGCTTCTGCAGTAAGTATTGTGGGTGATTTTAATGAATGGAACGGTTTGAATCACCGGCTAGAGCGATTAAATTCTGAAGGGATATGGACAATATTCATTCCGTATCTTGAAGAGAATATGATTTATAAATATGAAATTACAACTCGTGATGGAACAAAACTACTAAAAGCTGATCCTTATGCTTTTCATAGTGAAGTAAGACCCGATACTGCTTCTAAAATTTATTATTTAGAAGGGTACAAGTGGGGAGATCAGTATTGGAAACGTAAGAAGAAACAACAAACTATTTATGAAAAGCCTATGTGTATTTACGAATTACATGCTGGTTCATGGAAAGTTCATGAGGATGGTGAACTATATACGTATCGTGAGTTAGCTGAAGAGTTAATTCCTTATGTAATAGAACAAGGGTTTACTCATATCGAACTATTACCTCTAGTTGAGCATCCGCTCGATAAATCTTGGGGGTACCAAGGAACTGGTTATTTTTCTGCAACCAGTCGATACGGTTCACCACATGATTTAATGTATTTTATTGACCAGTGTCATCAAAGCAGCATAGGTGTTCTTTTAGATTGGGTTCCAGGGCATTTTTGTAAAGATGCGCATGGATTATATATGTTTGATGGTTCACCCACGTATGAATATAAGAACGAATTAGATCGCGAAAACTATACATGGGGCACGGCTAATTTTGACTTAGGTAAACCGGAAGTACAAAGTTTCTTAATATCAAATGCACTTTTTTGGTTAGAATACTTTCACATTGATGGTTTTAGAGTCGATGCTGTTGCTAATATGTTATATTGGCCAAATTCTCATGAATTGGTTGAGAATCAATATGCTGTTCAATTCTTAAGAAAGCTGAATGAGGCGGTTTTTGCTTATGATTCGACTATCTTAATGATGGCTGAAGATTCAACGGATTGGCCATTAGTTACGGCTCCCACATATGACGGTGGGCTAGGTTTTAATTATAAATGGAACATGGGCTGGATGAACGATGTTTTAACTTATATGGAAGCCGACATTCATCAAAGAGCAAATCTTCATGAAAAAATGACTTTCTCTTTAATGTATGCCTTTAATGAAAACTTTATTTTACCATTCTCTCATGATGAAGTAGTTCATGGAAAGAAATCATTGTTAAATAAAATGCCTGGAGACTATTGGAGGAAATTTGCACAGCTTCGGTTATTATACGGTTATTTTATTGCTCATCCTGGCAAAAAATTGCTATTTATGGGCGGAGAATTTGGTCAGTTTGATGAGTGGAAAGACGCAAGTGATTTAGATTGGCAGCTATATGACTTTGATATGCACCAAAGTTTAAATAGCTATTTCAAAGAACTTCTTAAGATTTATAAACGAAGTAAACCACTTTATGAATTAGATCATCAAGAAGAGGGTTTCTCTTGGATTGATGTGAATAATCGAGAACAAAAAATCTTTTCATTTATTCGAACATCAACAAATAGTCAAGATAAGCTTGTTGTGGTATGTAACTTCTCAGATGTTCCATATCATGCATATAAAGTAGGTGTTCCTCTAAACACAGAATATGTTGAGGTCATCAATAGTGATCATGTTGATTTTGGAGGTTCTGGAGTTGTTAACCCAAAACCTTTAAAAGTAATCGAAGAAGGATTTCATGGTCTACCATTTCATATTGAAATGGATGTACCACCCTTTGGGATTAGCATCATGAGAACAAAGAAAAAACGGGGGGAGAGAAGAAACAATGTTAAAAAAGAAGTGCGTAGCGATGTTGTTGGCAGGAGGAAAAGGTAGTCGATTAAGTTCGCTTACAAAAAATTTAGCAAAGCCAGCTGTTCCATTTGGTGGGAAGTATCGAATTATTGATTTTGCGCTAAGCAATTGCTCCAACTCTGGGATTGAAACAGTTGGAATTTTAACGCAGTACCAGCCTTTACTCTTACACTCTTACATTGGTATTGGAAGCGCTTGGGACTTAGATAGAAGAAACGGAGGCGTTACTGTATTACCTCCTTATTCAGAGTCATCAGGGGTAAAGTGGTATAAAGGAACTGCTAGCGCTATTTATGAAAACCTAAACTACCTATGCCAGTATGAGCCTGAGTATGTGTTAATTTTATCAGGAGACCATATTTACAAAATGAATTATGAAAGTATGCTAGATTATCATATTGAAAAAGAAGCAGATGTATCTATCTCAGTAATTGAAGTTCCTTGGGATGAAGCAAGTAGGTTTGGAATTTTAAATACAAATGAAGCCTTAGAAGTTCAAGAATTTGATGAAAAGCCACAGTATCCAAAAAATAACTTGGCATCTATGGGTATTTATATTTTTAAATGGAATATTCTTAAAGAATATTTAGAAATGGATGCACGTAACCCTTATTCTAGTCATGACTTCGGAAAAGATGTCATTCCGCTATTGTTAGAAGAGAAAAAGCGTTTAATGGCATATCCATTTAAAGGATATTGGAAGGATGTAGGAACGGTTAAGAGTCTATGGGAAGCAAATATGGATTTATTAGATGAAAGTGATGAGCTCAATTTATTTGACTCTTCGTGGAAGGTCTATTCCGTAAATCCGAGTCAACCCCCTCAATACATTGCTCCAACAGCATGCGTCGTAGAATCATTAGTCAATGAAGGCTGCGTAGTTGAAGGTAGTATTGAACGTTCCGTGTTATTTCCAGGTGTACAAATTGGTAGTGGTTCAGAAATAAAGCGAAGCGTTGTGATGCCATCAGCAAAGGTTGGCGTAAACGTATATATTGAAAATGCTATTATTCCGTCAGACGTAATTATTCCAGATGGAACAATTATTAAGCCAACCAAGGGAAAAGAAGAAGTTATTTTAGTGACGAATGAACTGTTAGAGTCCATTTCATAACGCATTTAATTAACAGAGAGGATGAACTACATTGAATAATCAAATGCTAGGCATTATTGATGCTTGCACAACTACGAGCTCCTTACAACCATTAACTTTTTATCGTTCAATTGCGGCTGTTCCATTTGCAGGACGCTACCGATTAATTGATTTTATGCTATCAAACATGGTTAATTCTGGTGTGCAAAGCGTAGCTATATTTCCGAAAAATCGCTATCGTGCTCTTACCGACCATATTGGTTCAGGCAAGGAGTGGGATTTAGACCGAAAAAGAGATGGTCTATTCATTTTTCCACCTGTAAAAAACGATTTAAAATTAGAAGACCCATCGCTAATTGCTCAATTCCGCTATCATATTGATTATTTCCTTCGAAGTAAACAAGATTACGTTATTATTGCAAACAGCTATACCATTTGTACCATTGATTTTAACCAAGTATTAAAGCGTCATGTAGCTCAAGGTGCAGTTGTAACGTCAGTAGTGAACGGTAATACACCTCTAAATATATACATTATTAATAAAAAAGCGTTACTTGATATCCTACAAAATGAAACCCAAGACTTTGATACGATTACAGAGCTCGTACACTATCTTTCTTCGTCCTCGAAAGTGATCACGTATGAGCAAAATGGGTACCTTTCTCAAGTAGATTCGCTAGAAGCCTATTATAAAGCTAGTATGGATATTTTATCTGCAGAAACGTGGAAGCAGCTATTTTTAAGAACTCGTCCAGTCTATACAAAAACAAAAGATGAACCTCCAACACGCTATGCAAAAACAGCTGTCGTGAAAAATTCAATGATTGCTAACGGTTGCGTTATTGAAGGGCATGTGGAAAATAGTATTATTTTCCGAGGAGTAAAGATAGGAAAAGGTGCAGTTGTTAAAAATAGTATCGTGATGCAAAAAGGAGCTATTCTTGAGAATAGTGTATTAAACTATGTTGTTTTAGATAAAGATGTAAAAATAGGTAGTCATGAAGAGTTGAATGGTGAACCTAATCTACCAAGAGTATTAGCAAAAGGAACAGTTCAAGGAGCGTTGATGAATTCGTGAATGTATTATTTGCAGTGTCAGAATGTGTACCCTTTATTAAAACAGGGGGATTAGCAGACGTAGCTGGTGCTTTGCCTAAAGAATTGAAGCAGTTGGGTACTAACGTGTCCGTGATTATGCCTAAGTATAGCTTGATTTCTGAGAAGTACAGTGAGCAGATGACTCTAGAAAAAGTGATCTACGTCCAAGTTGGCTGGAGAAGACAATATTGTGGGATTTATACGCTAGAAATGAATGGTACTCAGTACATTTTTATCGATAATGAATACTATTTTAAAAGAGATAGTCTGTACGGTCATTATGATGATGCGGAGCGCTTTGCTTTTTTCTCCAAAGCGGTACTAGAGGCTATTCCAACTCTAGTAAATGAGCCGGATATTATTCATTGTCATGACTGGCATACAGCCATGATTCCGTTTCTATTAAGAGCACAATATAGTATGTATGACCATATTGAGACAGTATTCACCATTCATAACTTACAATTTCAGGGTATCTTTCCAAAGCAGAATTTATATGAGCTATTAAACTTAAATGAGTATCATTTTACGTCCAACCAGTTAGAGTTTTATGGCAATTTAAATTTTATGAAAGGCGGCATTGTCTCTGCGGATAAAATTACGACAGTGAGCCCAACTTATCGAAATGAAATCCAAATGCCTTATTATGGTGAAAAGTTAGATGGGTTACTAAGACAACGAGACCAGGATTTGATAGGGATTGTAAATGGTATTGATGACCAAGCCTATAATCCGGAAAATGATGAATTAATTGCATTTAACTACTCAGCTCAAGATTTAGCAGGTAAGTATAAGAATAAAGAAGATTTACAAGCATACCTTGGATTAGATGTGAGAAATGATGTTCCACTTGTTTCAATGGTCACGCGATTAACAAAGCAAAAAGGGTTAGATCTTGTAAAGCATGTTTTTCATGAAATAATTCGTTTAGATGCGCAGGTTGTTATACTGGGAACAGGTGAAGCAGAATTTGAATCATTTTTTAAAGAGATGGAATCTCAGTATCCCAATCAGGTAAAAGCAATTATTGGTTTTAATGAAGCGCTAGCGCATAAAGTGTATGCAGGATCAGATTTATTTTTAATGCCTTCAAAGTTTGAGCCATGTGGATTAGGTCAATTAATTGCGTTACGCTATGGTGCAATACCCATCGTTAGAGAAACAGGTGGGCTAAACGATACGGTCCTTTCGTATAATGAGTATACCTACGAAGGAAACGGATTTACTTTTGCAAACTATAACGCTCACGATATGCTTTACACAATTGAAAGGGCAATTTCCTTTTACAATGATAAGGACGTATGGGAGAAATTAATGCGAGACGCTATGAGTCAAGATTATAGCTGGGCGCAATCGGCATTTAAATACAATCAACTATATGCGAACTTAACATCTATTTCATCTTGAAAGGGTGATAAGCTTGTTCTCTAATAAAGAAAGCTTTCAAAAAGTATTTTTAAAAAAGTTAGAAATGACTTATGGGAAAAGCTTCAAAGAATCGACGGTACAAGATCAATACCATACGTTAGGAAATATGGTGAGAGAGTATATTAGTAGTGATTGGATTGCTACTAATGAGGCTCAGAGATCAAATCACTCAAAACAAGTGTATTATCTATCGATTGAATTTCTATTAGGCAGGCTATTAGGACAAAACTTACTTAATCTTGGAATAAAAGAAGTAGTTGAAGAAGGGTTAAAGGATTTAAATATTTCACTAGAAGAGATTGAGGAAATTGAAGCAGATGCTGGGTTAGGGAATGGTGGATTGGGCCGGTTAGCTGCTTGCTTTTTAGATTCTTTAGCCTCTTTAAATTTACCAGGGCATGGATGTGGAATTCGATATAAGCATGGGTTATTCGATCAAAAGATTGTGGATGGCTTTCAAGTAGAGTTACCTGAACAATGGCTTCGCCACGGTAACTCTTGGGAAGTGAGGAAAGTTGATCAATCCATTGAAGTGAACTTCTGGGGAGATGTTGAATATTACAGTGATAATGGCAAACTAGCATTTCGACATATTAACGGAGAGTCTATTTTAGCTGTGCCGTACGACATTCCTGTAGTAGGTTATGACACGACTACAGTGAATACGCTTCGACTTTGGAATGCAGAACCTGCCTCATTTCCAGTACATAAAGACGTAATGCAGTATAAAAGAGAAACGGAAGCAGTCTCTGAATTTTTATATCCAGATGACACCCATGAAGATGGTAAAATTTTAAGGTTAAAGCAGCAATATTTTCTTGTATCAGCTAGTTTGCAAAGTATTGTTCGTTCACATCGTATCGTATACGGGACGCTTGCCAATCTACATGAAAAAGTAGCTATTCATATTAATGACACTCACCCTGTATTAGCTATACCAGAGCTTATGCGCATTCTATTAGATGAGGAAAAGCTTAGCTGGGATGATGCTTGGCATATTACTACACAAACAATCTCATATACGAATCATACAACGTTATCTGAAGCTTTAGAAAAATGGCCAATTCATTTATTTAAGCCACTTCTTCCTCGCATTTATATGATTGTGGAAGAAATTAACCAGCGCTTTTGTGAAGAGTTGTGGAAACGATATCCTTATCAATGGAAAAGAATTGAGGATATGGCAATTATCGCACATGATATGGTGAAAATGGCTCATTTAGCTATTGTAGGCAGCCATAAAGTAAACGGTGTAGCTAAAATACACACCGATATTTTGAAAAAGCGAGAAATGAAAAACTTCTTTGATTTCTATCCACAGAAATTTATTAATAAAACAAATGGTATTACTCATAGACGATGGCTGTTAAAGGCGAATCCAGAATTATCAATACTTCTCAATGAAACCATTGGTGATGAATGGGTGAAAAACCCTTACGCATTAAAACAGTTGGAACCTTATGCTCAAGATAAAAATTTTAAAGACCAATTAAAAAAAGTAAAGCAACAGCGAAAAGATATTTTAAGCGAAGTTATCAAAAAGCAAACTGGTATTGAAATAAATCCACAATCAATCTTTGATGTGCAGGTGAAGAGACTGCATGCTTATAAGCGACAGTTGCTAAATGTACTTCATATTATGTACCTGTACAATCGTTTAAAAGAGGATTCTAACTTTAAAATTGTACCGAGAACGTTCATCTTTGGGGCAAAAGCTTCCCCAGGATATTATTATGCTAAGAAGGTTATTAAGTTAATTAACTCAGTGGCTGATGTAGTAAATAGTGATCCCGTCACATCGCCGTTTTTAAAAGTTGTTTTTCTCGAAAACTACCGTGTTTCTTTAGCTGAAGATGTGTTTACAGCAGCGGATGTTAGTGAACAAATCTCAACTGCTAGTAAAGAAGCATCAGGAACAGGGAATATGAAATTTATGATGAACGGTGCTTTAACCGTTGGAACAATGGATGGAGCAAACGTAGAAATTGCGGAAGTTGTTGGAGAAAATAATATGTTTATCTTTGGCTTATCATCCGAGGAAGTTCTACACTATCAACAAAACGGTGGGTATCGTTCATTTGATTATTACCATCATGATCAACGAATCAAAAAAGTGTTAGAGCAGCTTATAAACGGCTTTTTTAAGAATACTTATGATTTATTTGAGCCAATTTATGATTCTTTGTTAATGCAAAATGATGAATACTATGTACTGAGAGACTTTGCGTCCTACGTTCAAGCACAGGAAAAAGTAAATCAAGCATATGGTGACAAAGACAAGTGGTTTGAAATGAGTGCGTTAAACATTGCTCAATCAGGTTATTTCTCTAGTGATCGCACAATATCAGAATATGCAAAGGAAATTTGGGAGATTAATTCATCAAAACAAATATTATCATACTAAAAAAGGAGCCTTTAGGCTCCTTTTTATCTATTGTCACCACTTAAGAAATTCCCTTAAAGGTATATTCAACATAAAAAAACAGGAGTATTACGCTACTCCTGTTAATCTGTATAATGTTCTTTCTCGTGAGAAGGGAGGTCACCAAAAGTGGTCATGATGCCTTCTTCATCTAAGCTTTGCTCATACTCTTCATGCTGCTTGGACGGATAGACAACAATTTCTTTTCCATATAAATCAGTACCTACAAAGTTCTCATAGTCTTCTACATAACCGACGTTTTCGTCATGCTCAATATATGTGTCGTTATAAGAAGAAATATCTCCTTCAAAATCAGATGGGGACTCAGACGTTCCATACCTCTCTACGTCTTGCCAAGAATCTTCTGCGTCATATTCAGTTGCTCCGGAAGTGTCCAGGTCGTATTGTCCAAATGGATGACGAAGATTTAATTCTTCGATAGGTCTTTGGTGTGATGTTTCCTGAGATGGACTATGCTCTTTACAATACAACGTGGTAGGAACTGCTTCTAGTCGTTCAAAGCTAATATCCTTCCCACATGTTTTACATTTTCCATATGTGGTTGCCTCCATCGCATTTAAAGCAGTCTTAATTTCCTCTAGCTCTTCCCGTGTATGTTCATATAATGCAATGTCTTTTTCCCGTTCATAAATTTCACTCGCCATATCTCCAGGGTGGTTATCATAACTTGATAACTCCCCTGTTGAATCATGTAAACTTTGGGATGTTAATCCAAAATCATTATTATCTTTTAACTGGTTTAGTAAGTTTTCCTGCTCAGTTAATAATACGTCCCTTAATTGGTTTAGCTGCTTGTTGGAAATCATAAAAATTCTCTCCCTTTTCCCTTGAATTACTCAATTCCACATTATTATGTGTTAAATGATTTAAAAAAATTAAGCTCTATCGTGTTTCACATGTGAAATGATTGGCATTTATGATGAAATGTGTAATGACTTCTTCCATTAGTTATGGAAAAACTAGGTGGTAGATACTTTCAATGATGAAGGAGAGTTGATACTTTCCGTAGTTATATCACGTAACGCAGAAACCAAGAGCACAAACTCGTTAACTTCTGATGAGATATGATACAATCTTATCAAAGGAATTCAGTTGTCAAACTAGATTTTTTTACAACGAAAGTTTATAATAAATTGGTTAAAGACTTACGAGATTATAAACGGGGGGACGTAGTGTGATTGCAATAACTGAACAGTTAATACATGATCATTTATCAAAGGCAATTGAATGTGCCAGAAATGAAAGTAATACAAAACTTGTCAGCGTAGTCAAAAAAGTAAGACCTATTGACCCCCTTATTTTTTATGCAAACGGCTATAGACAGTTTTGTAAAGAACGTTTCTTTTGGAGAGATCCGAACCAACAGTACACGTTCGTTGGATTAGGAAGAGCTTATACGCTGTCTTCCAAAGAAGGGTCTGCGCGTTTTTTTGATACAGAAAAACAATGGAAGCGCTTTAAAAAAGATATTTTATATACAAATAACGTAGAATTTCCAAATGGTACAGGTCCTCTGCTTTTTGGAGGATTCTCATTTGATCCTTATCAAAAAAAGGACAGCTATTGGACGGATTTTTCCAATAGTAAATTTGTAATTCCTTCTGTTCTGTATACAGAGGCAGATGGAAATGGGTATCTAAGTATAAACATTAAAGTAAGTGGTGAAGACAATATACAAGATCACCTTAAGCACATTGAAGAGCTTGAAGGATTGTTAATAAATCAAGAGTATGATGGCAGTAGTTACTCATCACCTTTACTATTAACAAAAGAAGAAATTGATGTACAAAGGTTTACAAAAAATGTTCAAAATGCTACTTCCTTAATTCAACAAGAAAAAATTGAAAAAGTCGTGCTAGCTCGACAGTTAAAAGCAACATTTACTGAAGCAATTTCGACAGAGTACGTTATTCAGCGTTTACTGAGAGAGCAGCCTACAAGCTACACCTTCATTTTTGAGAATGAAAACCAACATTTTGTTGGTGCATCTCCAGAGCGTTTGGTGCAGAAAGAAGGAGACTATGTTTTTTCAACTTGTTTAGCGGGTTCCATTAAGCGAGGAAAAACACGTAAAGAAGATGCGCTTCTAGGTGATGAGCTTTTAAATGACCAAAAAAATTTAATTGAGCATGACGTGGTCGTGCATATGATTAAAGAAGCGATGGACGCCTATTGTATGGAAGTAGAAATACCTATGCAGCCAACATTGTATAAAACGAAGCATATCCAACATCTCTATACACCTGTACGAGGTAAAATCAAGAAAGGTGTGACATTGTTTTCTCTGTTGAAAGAGCTCCACCCAACACCTGCTCTAGGAGGATATCCGCAAAAAGAATCCTTGTCCATTATTCGAAAGTTAGAGCCGTTCGATCGTGGATGGTATGCAGCTCCAATTGGGTGGATTGATATTAACGGTAACGGAGAGTTTATTGTTGGGATTCGTTCAGGTGTAATTGAACGACAACAAGCGATGCTTTTTGCAGGGTGTGGGATTGTAGCAGATTCGACACCTGAGAGTGAATACGAAGAAACAACGATTAAATTTAATCCAATGCTATCAGCTTTAGGGGGTATAGCAAGTGGACCATACTGATCAGTTAACTGCTTACGTAGCAGCTTTTGTAGACGAACTAGCTAAATTAGGTGTAAATCATGTTGTGGTAAGCCCTGGTTCTCGCTCAACACCGATTGCTATGTTAATGTCTGAGCATGAAAAGATAAAAGTTCATTTAAATATTGATGAGCGCTCGGCTGGATTTTTTGCTTTAGGTATGGCAAAAGCAAAAAATCAGCCTGTTGCGCTTGTTTGTACATCTGGAACAGCTGCTGCAAATTATTTTCCAGCAGTTGTCGAAGCACATCACTCAAGGGTTCCTCTACTTGTCATTACGGCAGATCGTCCGCATGAACTGCGTGAGGTAGGAGCTCCACAGGCAATTAATCAACAATACTTATTTAGTCATTATGCAAAGTGGTTTGTGGATACAGCTTTACCAGAAGCTGCGGAAGAGGCAATTCGTTATATTCGAACTGTGGCTGGAAGAGCTGTTAGCGTTTCAGCTGGTGCTCCAAAAGGTCCTGTTCATATTAACATGCCGCTTCGTGAACCAATTGTTCCAAATCTTTCTTTAGAAAATTTATGGAGCTTACATGAGCGTGACAACTCGTACGTTTCGTTTAATAAGGGAAATCCAATGCTTTCTAGTCAAGCTTTTGCGCATATTGGTCAGTTCATAAAAGACGAAACAAAAGGTTTGATCATATGTGGAGATCAGCTAAAGGGGGAAGATAAACAGGCTATTGTAGAGTTAGCAAATTATCTTCAATTTCCAATTATTGCGGATCCACTCTCGCAGATGAGAAGCGGTGATCATGCTAAAAATCTCGTTATCGATACGTACGATTCTTTTTTGAAAAAAGAAGGAATTCAACCGCTATTGAAGCCAGAAGTTGTCATTCGGTTTGGTGCCATGCCTGTATCAAAGGGTTTGACTTTATTTTTAAAAGCGTATGAGCCAAAAGCTGTTTTTGTAGTAGATGAAAGTAATGGATGGCGAGATCCTACACTTCGCTCAACGCATATGATTCAGTGCAACGAAGGGTTATTCGCTCGTGAATTACCAAAGTATATAGGAAGTAAGAAATCTTCTAATTCATGGAGTGAAAAGTGGATTGAATTAAATAAGCAGGTTAAGGATTCGTTAAAAATCAACTTACAAGATAAGTGGTTTGAAGGTAGCATTGTACAGGAACTATCAAAGCTTTTACCAGCTAATTCGGCTTTGTTTATTGGCAACTCAATGCCAATAAGAGATGTAGATTCGTTTTTCTTTGCGACAGATAAACCAATTCACTTATTTGCAAATCGCGGTGCTAATGGCATTGATGGTGTTGTTTCATCAGCTTTAGGTGTTAGCACGGAATATGAACATACTGTACTTTTAATTGGGGACTTATCTTTTTACCATGATTTAAACGGCTTGCTCGCTGCTAAAATGCATAATCTTAACTTAACAGTCGTGCTCATTAACAATGATGGCGGGGGAATCTTTTCATTTTTACCTCAGTCAAAAGAAGAGAAGCATTTTGAGTTTTTATTCGGTACGCCAACAGGTCTACAGTTTGAACATGCTGCAAAGTTATATGAGGGTACATTTAGTAGAGCCTATACAGCAGATGAGCTTCACTGCGCATTAAAAGCTTCGTTTAAAGAGGGTGGCTTGCACATTATTGAAGTGCCAACAGCTCGCAAAGAAAATGTCGAAATACATCGTGAAATCTGGAGTGACGTTTCCCAGGTAATAAATTTGTCTGAATTTGAGGAATAAGAGATGTATTATAGATATGAAGATGTTTCGTACCATGTTGAAGTACAAGGGAAAGGAACTCCCCTTTTGTTATTGCATGGCTTTACAGGTTCCTCTCAAACTTGGAGTACATTTACGAAGTCTTGGGCACGTTATTATGAGGTTATTACAATTGATATTATTGGACATGGAAAGACAGATTCCCCTAGCGATGTAGCTCCATATAAAATGACTCAGATGATGAACGTTATTGTAAGTCTTCTAGATAGGCTCCGAATTGAAAAGGCCTTTGTTCTTGGCTATTCAATGGGAGCGCGTCTAGCGTTGGCATTTTCCATTCATTATCCAGAACGAGTGAAAGCGCTCATTCTAGAGAGTGGATCACCGGGCTTAAAAACACAGCCGGAGCGAATGGCAAGGCAAGCTGCTGATGAAGAATTAGCTGCGTTCATTAGGGAGCAAGGTGTGTTGAAGTTTGTGGACTACTGGGAAAGCATCCCCATGTTTAAAACTCAAAAGCGCATGCCTGAAAAAGATCAAGCACTAGTTCGTCAAGAGAGGTTGGCTCAATGTAAGCTCGGGTTAGCAAATAGTCTAATTGGTATGGGAACTGGAGCTCAACAATCTTATTGGGAGAAGTTACATACCTTGTTGCTTCCTGTCCTGTTAATTACAGGTGAACTTGATCAGAAATTTTGTGAAATCGCAAAAGACATGTCTAACCAGCTCAAATTTTGTAGGTATAAAGTTGTTTTAAACACTGGCCACGCAATTCATGTGGAACAACCAAGAATTTTTGGTAAAATAGTAAGTGAGTTTTTATCACAACATGAGGAGGAAGAAAGATGACAGTTGAATGGGTATCTCAACGTAATTATGAAGATATTTTGTATGAAACATATAATGGAATTGCAAAAATTACAATTAATCGTCCAGAAGTACGAAATGCTTTCCGTCCAAAAACGGTAATGGAATTAATTAATGCTTTTGCATATGCGCGTGATGATTCAAGCGTTGGTGTAATTGTGCTAGCTGGTGCTGGAGACAAAGCATTTTGTTCTGGTGGAGACCAAAAAGTACGCGGGCATGGTGGTTATGTAGGGGAAGACGAAATTCCTCGCTTAAACGTATTAGACTTACAGCGATTAATTCGCGTTATTCCAAAACCAGTTGTTGCGATGGTTTCAGGCTATGCAATCGGTGGAGGTCATGTTTTACATATCGTATGTGACTTAACAATTGCTGCAGATAATGCAATTTTTGGCCAAACGGGTCCAAAAGTTGGAAGCTTTGACGCTGGATATGGTTCAGGCTATTTAGCGCGTATTGTTGGTCATAAAAAAGCGCGTGAAATTTGGTATCTATGCCGTCAATACAATGCGCAAGAGGCACTTGAAATGGGACTTGTTAACACTGTTGTACCATTAGAAGAGCTAGAAGCAGAAACAATTAAATGGTGTGAAGAAATGTTAGAAAAGAGCCCAACAGCTCTACGTTTCTTAAAAGCTGCATTTAATGCTGATACAGATGGATTAGCTGGTATACAGCAATTTGCTGGAGACGCTACGCTTTTATATTACACAACTGATGAAGCAAAAGAGGGTCGTGACGCATTCAAAGAAAAGCGCAACCCAGACTTCAAACAGTTCCCACGTTTCCCATAATGCTCAAAACAGCTTGATGACATTCATCAAGCTGTTTTTTCTATGGAAAGGAGAATAGAAGCATGAATTTGTTACCTAATTGGTTAAGTCAACGAGCGAAAGTAACACCTAACCGAGTTGCGGTGGACTTAGAAGCGGAATCGATTACATTTTTACAGCTGCATAAACGAGTGGTGAAGCGAGCTTTTCAATTAGCGAGCTATGGGATAAAAAAAGGTCACACAGTTGCTATATATATGAAGAACCGAATAGAATATATTGAATTAATTCATGCTTTAGCTTATATAGGAGCAAAAGCACTATTACTCAATACGCGTTTAAAGCAGCAAGAGATTCAGTATCAATGTAGCGATGCAAAAGCGAACTTTCTTGTTGTGGATGAGAGTTATGAAGAAACCATACTGCTTTCAGGAACAGAACTAATTCAGCTACAAGACCTTATCTATCGACACGAAAAAGAAATTGTGCTTCAATCTCAGTATGATTTAAATGATACGTATACAATTATGTATACGTCAGGTACTACAGGTAACCCAAAAGGAGTTATGCAGTCTTATGGAAATCACTGGTGGAGTGCTACTGGGTCATCCCTAAACCTTGGACTTCAGACAAATGACTGCTGGCTCGTTGCTGTGCCTTTGTTTCATATTAGCGGTTTTTCTATTTTAATGAGAAATGTTATTTATGGGATGAGAATTGTATTACACTCAAAGTTTGAAGCTATACAAGCAAACGCTGCTATTGAAACAAAAGGTGTGACCATTATGTCGGTCGTAACTTCGATGCTGACCCAAATGTTAAAGGAACTAGGTGGCAGAAAATATCCTGAATCATTTCGCTGCATGTTAGCAGGAGGAGGTCCCGTGCCAAGAGTTCTCTTGGACGACTGTATAGAGAAAGGAATCCCTGTCTACCAGACGTATGGCATGACAGAGACTTCTTCTCAGTTTGTAACGTTAGCTCCAGAAGATAGTATTCAAAAACTTGGATCTGCAGGAAAGCCCCTGATGCCTTGCCAGCTTAAGATTGTAAATGCTAACGGTGAGGAAGTAATGAATGGTATAGAAGGTGAAATTGCTGTGAAAGGCCCTAACGTAACGTCTGGGTACCTTAATAAACCAGAAGAAACAGACAAAGCAATAAAAAATGGTTGGTTTTATACAGGAGATATCGGCAAACTTGATGAAGATGGATTTTTATACGTATTAGATAGAAGATCAGATTTAATTATTTCAGGTGGAGAAAATATCTATCCAGCAGAAATTGAGAGCACTCTATTAAAGCACCCACTTATTGCAGAAGCCGGGGTTACAGGGCTGCCTCATAAACAGTGGGGACAAGTTCCAGCAGCTTTTTTAGTAGTTACATCGCCAATAAAAAAAGAAGAGTTACAGGCATATTGTCAGTCGATGTTAGCCAATTATAAAGTACCAAAGTATTATTTTATTGTTGATGATCTACCAAGAACCGCTTCCAATAAAATTATTAGACGAAAATTACCTCAGCGTATAGAACAGGGGCGTCAACTATGATTGAAATCCATAAAGCAACCATTCATGCTATTGAATTGAACCTATTATCACCGTTTTCAACTAGTTATGGAACTGTGACAAATCGAGAACTGCTTCTTTTAGAAGTAGAAGATATAAGCGGTGAAGCAGGCTGGGGAGAAGTGGTAGCATTTTCAACTCCTTGGTACACAGAAGAAACCATCCAAACGTGCTTTCATATGCTCAATGATTTTTTACTTCCGGCTTTAATTGGAAAGCGATTAACGACGCCTTTAGACCTACAGGAAATATTTAATCCGATTAAGCGAAACCATATGAGTAAAGCAGCAATAGATTGTGCGGTGTGGGATTTGTTTGCTAAGAAGAACAATAAGTCTCTATCTCAAGCTCTTGGTGGCACAAAAGAAGCTGTAGAAGCTGGTGTAGTAGTTGGACTCGATGATATTCATAAGATGGTTCATAAAATAGATGAACACTTGAAAGCTGGATATAAACGTTTTAAAGTAAAGATTAAGCCTGGAGCTGATTATGACCTTATTAAGCAAATTAGAAATCATTATCCAAAACTGCCGCTGATGGTAGATGCAAACTCTGCTTACTCCTTAAATGATTTGAATTTGCTTCAAAAGCTAGATGAATTTGACCTTATGATGATTGAACAGCCATTAGATTCTAGTGATATTATCGATCACCGTCATTTACAACAGCAGCTACGCACGCCCGTTTGCTTAGATGAAAGCATTGTGTCTTATGATGATGCTAGAAAAGCAATTGAGTTAGGGAGCTGTCAAGTTATTAATGTAAAAGTTGGACGGGTAGGCGGCTTAACAGAAGCAAAACGAATTCATGACTTGTGCCAGAAAAGTAATGTTCGACTATGGGTAGGGGGAATGCTGGAATCGGGTATATCAAGAGCTCATAATATTGCATTAGCTTCATTAGAGAATTTCACGATACCTGGAGACATTTCAGCTTCTTCACGCTATTGGAACAAAGATGTCATTCTTCCAGAAGTAGAAGTGGATGATGGGTTAATTCATGTGCCAAAAGAACCAGGCATTGGCTATCGGGTGGATAGGATATTTTTAAATAAAGTTTCCACATATCAAAAAACATATGCATAATGTAAATCCACTTTAAAAGTGGATTTTTTATTGTGAGTTCGGTTTTTAAAAAAATTTTCTTTTTATTTATATAGCAGCTGTCTAGTCATGTGAAAAAAAGTTTGATTAAATTTCATAAATCAAATAGTACAACCAATCCGAGAAAACATGTTATGATGGAATAGTTTGATGAAAAATAAGACTGTTTGTAGTGGCTAGTTGCTAATACCTAACAAAACTTTTAAAAATTTCTTTTTTTACATATGTTTAGGAAACCTTACTTAACAAAGGCGTAAATCAGTATGTTAAGTAAGGGTGGGGTAAATGTGCGGGAATTTATTTTGAAAAAGATATTGTAGTTCTGTAAGTTGTCCCTTATAATGTGTTTATAACACAACATCTTGTTTTTGATTAAAACTTCATATACTATATTTTGTGTTTTCCAGTAGAAAAGGTGTCTGAAAAAAGACTTAAAAGGGAATTTGGTGTAAATCCAAAACTGTCCCCGCAACTGTGAATGCTGATGAAATAAGGAATAGCCACTGTGAGTAACGATCATGGGAAGGCCTTAGAGTAAAGCGAAGCATAAGTCAGGAGACCTGCCTTTTTTATGACGTTTTATCTTCTTCGGGAGGTGAGAGGATAGAGCGAGGATTGAGAAAAGACATTTTGTCTTCTTTTATCTTCGTTCTATTCGCTCACTGCGTCAGGTGAGCGATTTTTTTATGCTGGAGAAAAAGGAGGAACTTATTTTTATGATTAATACAACAGATTTAAATAAACTTGAAAAAGTAAATTATGATATGAAACTACTTGGTGAAAAATTTCCACAACTTGATTTTTCATGGTATGAGGAAAAGGTAGTAGAAACAGTTGCTGCGAAAGAGAATATGACGGACGAAAAAATAGCAAATGTTTTTATTTTAGCAGCACTTGAGCGAATTTCAATGGATGAGCCAGATTGGACATATGTAGCAGCTCATATCTATTTACAAGAGCTATATCGCAAAGCTGCCGCCAATAGAAAATACGATCAAGCTGAAAGGTACGGCTCATTTTATAAGCTTATTACAGAGCTTACAGATATGGGGATTTATAGTACACAGCTTTTGGATACATACTCTGTGGAAGAGATTAATGAGCTAGGCTTAGCCATTGATTATACAAAAGATAGCCTATTTACGTATATTGGCCTGTTGACATTAGCTGATCGCTATTTAGCAACATCACATGATAAGCGTGTATACGAGCTACCGCAGGAACGCTTTTTAATTATTGCTATGACACTCATGGCAAATGAAAAGAAAGAAGAGCGTTTAGCGCTGGTAAAAGAGTCATATTGGGCACTTTCAAACCTTTACATGACAGTGGCAACGCCGACATTAGCGAACGCAGGAAAAAGCTATGGACAGCTATCAAGCTGCTTTATTGATACGGTTGATGATAGTTTACGAGGTATCTATGATAGCAATACGGACTTAGCTACGCTAAGTAAAAACGGTGGTGGAATTGGCGTATATCTAGGTCATATCCGTAGCCGAGGTAGCGATATAAAAGGGTTTAAGGGCGTATCATCAGGAACAATTCCTTGGATGAAACAGCTTAATAACACAGCAGTTAGTGTTGATCAACTGGGTCAACGTCAAGGGGCAATTGCTGTATATCTAGACGTATGGCATAAGGATATTTTTTCTTTCTTAGATGCACGTTTAAACAATGGAGACGAGCGTCAGCGTACGCATGACTTATTTACTGGCGTTTGCTTGCCGGATTTATTCATGGAAGCTGTTGAAAAACGTGAAGACTGGTACTTGTTTGATCCTCATGAAGTTCGTACGGTAATGGGTTACTCGCTAGAAGATTTCTATGATGAAGAGGAAGGCAGCGGCTCCTTTAGAAATCGTTATCGTGAATGTATTGAAAATGAATCCCTATCAAGAGAAAAAGTGCCTGCGATTGAAATTTTTAAACGAATTATGATTTCACAATTAGAAACAGGAACACCATATATGTTCTACCGTGATACAGTGAACCGTGCTAACCAAAACCGTCATGAGGGCATGATTTATTGCAGTAACTTATGTACAGAAATTACGCAAAATCAAAGCATGACAACAGTGGTTGAAGAAATCACAGAAGATGGAAAAATCGTCATTACAAAGCAACCAGGTGACTTTGTCGTTTGCAATCTATCGTCTATCAACTTAGCACGTGCAGTAACGGAAGATGTACTTGAACGCCTTGTGCCCATTCAAGTTCGTATGCTAGATAACGTAATTGAACTGAATAACCTTCCAGTTCTACAGGCAAAACTAACAAACCAACGCTATCGTGCTATCGGTTTAGGTACGTTTGGCTGGAACCATTTATTAGCTCTACAAAAGATCGCTTGGGAAACAGAAGAAGCTGTTCAGTATTGCGATGAGTTATATGAAAAAATTGCTTACCTAACGATTCAATCAAGCATGGAGCTTGCAGAAGAAAAAGGAGCATACCCTCTATTTGAAGGGTCCGATTGGGAAACAGGAGCTTATTTTGCAGCACGCGGTTACGAAAGTAATCAGTGGAATGAGCTACAGGCGCTTGTGAAAGAAAAGGGAATTCGAAACGGATATTTAATGGCCGTTGCGCCGAATTCATCTACTTCCATCATTGCTGGGTCTACGGCTAGTATTGATCCGATTTTCCGTAAGTTCTATTCAGAAGAGAAGAAAAACTATAAAATTCCAGTTACTGCTCCAGATTTGTCACCGGAAACGAATTGGTATTATAAGTCTGTTTATTTAATCGACCAACATTGGAGCATTAAGCAAAATGCAAAGCGTCAGCGTCATATTGACCAATCTATATCGTTTAACATTTATGTTCAAAATGATATTCGTGCAAAAGATTTACTAGATTTACACATGACTGCATGGAAAGAAAAGCTAAAAACAACGTATTATGTTCGCTCTACGTCTAGCGAAGTAATTGATGAGTGTGAAAGCTGCCATAGCTAAGAAAGGAGTCGATTTTGTTGACGAACAGTCTAAAGAAACGTGAGATTATGAATGAAAATGCCCCGAACCGCTCAACGGGAATTATTAATGGTGAAACCTCAAATATTTTAAACTGGGATGATGTACGATTTTCTTGGGCGTTTCCAAAGTATAAGCGCATGCTAGCTAATTTCTGGACACCGTTTGAAATTAATATGGGACAGGACATCAAACAGTTTCCACAGCTTACAGCGGATGAACAGGAGAGCTTTTTAAAGATTATTGGTTTGTTGGCTTTATTGGACAGCATCCAGTCAGATTATGCGAGCAAAGTTGCTGATTATGTTACGGATTCTTCAATCAATGCGCTGATGATTATTTTAGCTCAGCAGGAAGTTGTTCATAATCACTCTTATTCATATGTATTATCAAGCTTAGTGCCAAAAGCTAAGCAAGATGAAGTATTTGAATATTGGCGTACGGATGAAAAGCTTCGTGCACGCAATGACTTTGTGACAAATGGTTATAAAGCATTCGCTGAAGAGGCAACAGTTGAAAACTTTTTAAAGTCCATTGTATATGATGTTATTTTAGAAGGTCTGTTCTTCTATAGTGGGTTTGCGTTTTTCTACAACTTAGCACGCAATCAAAAAATGGTTGCCACATCCACGATGATTAACTATATTAATCGTGATGAGCAGCTTCATGTGGGGTTATTTGAAAAAATCTTTAAAGAAGTGCTAAATGAAAATCCAGAACAGCGTACGGCTGAGCTTGAAGAGTTTGTTACTTCAACATTCCGACAAGCTGCCCAGCTTGAAATTGAATGGGCTGAGTCAGTCATTGGTGAGAAGTTTGATGGAATTACGATGAAAGATATTCGTCAATACATCGAATATATGGCAAATAAACGCTGTAATCAAATGGGATTTGGGCGCGTAGCGTTTCCTGATGCACCAATTGAAAATCCGCTGCGTTGGATTGTTGCGTATCAAGAGGTTGACCTTGGTAAGACAGACTTCTTTGAGCAAAAGTCAAGACAATATACAAAAGCATCAGATGTAAATGGATTTGATGATTTGTAAAATAAAGAAGCTGACTAAATGGCTACAACAGTTTTAGTCAGCTACCTGTGTTGAAATAAGGCCTAGTTCAATAGCACGAGTAGTGATAAGTAGGTCAATTTCAGGTGGAATGGTTTCTAATGTTCCACATTCATACTGCCATAAATGAGCAAATGATTGCACATAAATGGGGAACGTTTGTTTATTGGCTTTAACAGCTTCTGCTTTGAAAAAATGAACAAGTTGATTGGTATTCATATATTACCTTCACTTTCGTTGATATGAAAAAGGACAACCCGCGTGGTTGTCCTTTTTTATTAATTAGGAATAGAACAAAGTTTGTTTTAGGATAACCGATTTAAAGATCTTCAGGTTTAAATGTTTTACAATCTGTTTCGCGGCTATTAGAAGCCTTTTTACCAGCATGGCTGACTACGTAAATTTCGTCTGCTCCACAACGGTTGCCTTGCTTCCAATAATGACAGTTATTCACTTCACAAAGAACGTTTTGTGACATATATTCCCCTCCTTTATACGCGTGATATATGTAGTATGGTCAATTTTCATTATTGTTATAATCGAGAGATTAGAAAATTAATTGAGAATTTTTATCAATTAATAATTGACAAAGAGAATCATTCTCAATTATTCTATGTATATAGCAAACAAGATTAAATCATCGTTAAGATTTTAAATAAACTTAATTTTATCGTATAGGAGGAGAAATACATGTCATCAGTTATGGTTGTTGGAGGAGATCGTTTAAAGCATATTACAGATCGGTTAGCAGGTGAGGGGTTTAACGAAGTTATTCATCTTGATGGAAGAAAAAGTAATATGGTGAAGCGAGAAATTCCGGATCATATTGGTTTTGTACTTGTGATTACAGATTTTATTAACCACAACATGGCAAAGGTCATTAAAGAAAAAGCGAAAAAGCAGCAAAAGCCAATTTATTTTGTTAAGCATTCATGGAGCGCAATTCGCAAAGTAATTGAACAAGTATCATAAAGGATAAAGCAACAGGTGATTTTATAAAGCGTGGTGACAGGATGCAATTAAAAGTTCAAATCAAAACCTTGGCTAGTCATCATATTGAAGAGTTTATTCAATGCCCTTATAAATTTTATCAGAGGCAGCTTAAAGCTCGTAAACACCAACTGGTTGATTGGCGAAGTCTCGTCAGCGTAACCATTCATAAGGTTGTCAAAGAATATTATGCAAAAGCGCCATATGAAAGATCTGCATATTTTATTTTACAATTAATTGAAAGGTATTGGTCCAAGCTCTCACCGGAACTTTTCCAATCGAAAATTCATTACTATGAAGTCCTAGCATCGGTGAGTGATCATTTGTTAACGTTTCTTATGAGTGAATTGCAAGATGATACGCCACTATTTGTTTATGAAAAATATGGAGTATACGTTCCTGAATTAGAAACAAATATTTCACTGTTAATTGATGCAGCATATTGGTCGGATTCTTCTTATGAAGTAACAAAGTTTCTAATTGATGATCAATCAGAAGTAAAAGAAATGCTGACAGCCTTTATGATGGTTTTTACCAAGCATGCATTCAATAGAATGCCAAAAGCTATTCATTTCTATTCACTTCTAACAGGGAAGAGAGAGACTGTTGAAATTGTATCTGAAAATTATTTAGAGTCAGTTAATAAACTGAAAATGATGAAAGATGTACTAGAAGAGCCAAAGTTTTTTCAAAAGACAAGTTCGTTACAAGAGTGCAAAAATTGTCCACTTCGATTTGAGTGCATCACAGATTCAACTATTCAAGCTGAGAAACTAACAATGTTTATGTGAAAAAGGTGGCACCTTAATGACAGAAGGCTTAAAAGTAGAGCTTGCTCCATATGGAGAAGATGTAGAAAAGTGTAAAGCGTATGCACTTAATATTGCAGCAAACATAATAAAAGAAGTAAAGAACAGATAAATCGTTCTTTACTTCTTTAGTTTAATACGGCTTCTTTCCAATATACTTTCGGTTGTCTTTCATAAACAAGCGCCAAAAATAGTAGAATCCAGGGAATAAAATAGCAAATCCTACAATGTACGTGATGAATAATGAGCGAAAAGCATCAGGATGGGTAAATCCTGTTTCGATGGTTACATTCGGATAAATAACATATGGTAAATGACCTTTTCCATATACATAGCTCGCTAAAAAATACTGAAGAACAATCGCAACAACTGCTAGTCTAGGCATTCCTTTTCCTTTTGATGATGGA
Organism: Priestia flexa NBRC 15715; assembly: GCF_001591565.1. Lineage (GTDB taxonomy): Bacteria > Bacillota > Bacilli > Bacillales > Bacillaceae_H > Priestia > Priestia flexa. The sequence goes on from NZ_BCVD01000012.1 coordinate 23,316, forward strand.
AGTAAAAGAGCTCCGCCTGCTACTAGGAATAAAAACAAGGAAATAAATAAGATGGGTTTGTCTTCCATCATGTTATTATAAAGCCAAGTGGCTTCCATACGCAGTGTCAGCATAATGAGAATGGCCATGACAAGTGATATAGGACCTGTGATGAGCGCATCTCTTCTATATACCTCATATGCTTCCATTTCATCTGAGGACTTGGAGTAATCAGCTAAAAGCAATGAGGATAGAAATAACGAAGAGCTGACAGCAAATCCTATAAAAGCATATACGTTTGGACTGGTAAATACTTTGAGTAAGTTTAGTTTTTCAACTCCATCAATGGTATCGATGTAACCGCCTTGGCTAATTGGTAAAACAGCAATTAAAAACGCTGGAATCAACACGCCTGATAGACCAGAAATATAAACGAGAGCCTTTTGATGGCGAGCTCCCTTAGTATAATTTGAAAATACAAGGAAACCACTTCTAAGTGCTAAAAGCAATAGAATAATACTTCCTGGAATTAATAGAACAGTTCCAAGCGTAAACGTAGCTCCAGGAAAGAAGCTAAATAAACCAACTACAATTGCAACGATAAATACATTCGTTACTTCCCAAGTTGGAGAGAGATAGCGGTTAGCGATGTTTGTAGCATTGGTTTTTTCACGATTAATGTAAACCATTGACCAAAATCCCGCTCCAAAATCCATTGTTCCCATAACAGCATAAATAAAAATAAATCCCCAAATGACCGTGATGGCAAGTAGTGAATCACCCATATTAATTCCACATCCTTTTAGTTCATATCTGCAAGCTCTTTCTCCAATGGATTACGCTTGAAGTAATAAATAAGAACAAGTGAAACAGCAACAACGAGTATAGCGTATACAATTAAAAATAGAGCAAATAAAAATTCTAAATTAGCAGAGGTTGTAACGGATTCAGAGGTCTTCATAATTCGGTAAATTACCCAAGGTTGTCGACCTGTACATGCGAAAATCCAGCCGAATTCTACTGATAGGATGGCCAAAGGACCAGAAATAACAAATGCCCACATTAACCACTTTGGAAAACCACGCTTTTTCATAAATTTATACCAAGCAATTCCTAGGATAGATAGTAGAATAAGCAGTGATCCAATCCCTACCATACCGTTAAAAAGAGTATGGATGAAAAGGGGGGGCCAGTATTCTTCTGGAAAATCATTGAGTCCCGCAACAACCGTATCAAAGCGATCATCTGCTAGAAAGCTTAGTGCCCATGGAATTTCAATTCCCCATTTGACGGTTTGAGTTTCACGATCTGTAAATCCCCCAATAGTGAGCGGTGCATAGTCGGTCGTTTCAAATAAACCTTCTGCACCTGCAAGCTTTTCTGGCTGATATTCATAAAGAAGCTGCGCAGATTCATGCCCATTTAGAGCTGTTAAAAATGAAAATATCCCTCCAACGATTAGCCCCATCATTAGTGCTTTTTGGTGAAAACGATAAAGTCTAGGCTCTTTACGAGAGCGAAGCATCTTAAATGCAGCGATGGATGCAATAACGAAGGCACCCGTCGCATAAGCAGATACAGCAACGTGTCCAGCTGTTGTGATAAAACTTGGGTTAAAGAAAGCTCCCCACGGATCGACATCTGTAATTTCGCCATTTACAATTCGAAAGCCGGCCGGAGTTCCTTCAAACGCATGGACGTTTGTAATCAACACAGCTGAAGCTACAGCTCCAATAGCTACAAGTATAAGGCTTACAATTCGCATTGTTCGCGAAATTCGATCAGCTGCATACACGTAGATAGACAAAAAGAGTGCTTCAATAAAAAAAGCATAGATTTCAATTTGAAAAGGTAATGACATAACTTTCCCAACAACTTCCATGAAACCTGGCCATAGTAAGGCTAGCTGTACTCCAGCAATAGTTCCTGTTGGGATAGCAACGCCTAGTAAAATCGCTGCGCCTTTTGTCCAACGCTTTGCCATTAGCTCATAATCTTTGTCTTTTGTGCGCTGATAGAGAAGTTCTGCTAATAAAATCATTAAAGGAATTCCTACGCCTAACGTAGCAAAAATAATGTGAACTCCCATGGTCATACCAAACATCGAACGAGCAGTTACTAAATGTTCCATTGAAATACAACCTTTCCAATCAAGTATTGATAAGCCTTATTGTCCACTTTTTACCACGATTTATTCATCAATAAATTTTTGAAACAGAATAATTGAAAATAATAATCATTACGATATAATAGATGTATATCTTATTAAAGGAGAGGATTATAAGATGAAACCAAATATTCATCCAGACTACCGAAAAGTAGTGTTTATGGATACAAATAGCGGATTTAAATTTCTATCAGGTTCTACAATGCACTCTTCAGAGACAACGGAATGGGAAGATGGTCAAACATATCCATTAATTAAAGTGGAGGTAAGTTCTGATACACACCCATTTTATACTGGTAGACAGAAGTTTGCTGATAAAGGCGGACGTGCAGAGCGCTTCATGCAAAAATACAATATGAAACAAAAATAACTAGCTAATGGGCTAGTTATTTTTGTTTGTATTTAGTTTAACGCTTTTTGAAGTGTTTCAATGTTTTTATCCATAATTGAGAAGTAATCTTCCTTGTTTGCTACATCATCTTTTGTTGCAGACTCCAGGTTATGAAGGGTAAGCGCTTCTGCACCTACTTCTTTTTGAACAAGCTTAGATACTTTAGGCTCTAAGTTTTGATCGAAAATAAAATATTTAATGTTATGCTCATTTGCTTCTTTAATAATAGACTGTAGCTGCTTTTGTGACGGCTCATTTGTTGGAGATAAGCCGGCCACACTAATTTGAGTTAAGCCATAACGTTTTTCCCAGTATCCATATGCAGCGTGGGAAACTAAAATTTCTTTGTGCTTTCCTTCAGAAATAGTTGTTTCTAGCTTTTGATCAAGTTCCTCTAGCTGAGCCTTTAAGTCTTCATAATTTTTTTCAAACTCTTCTTTTGCTTCTGGTTTTAGTTCTATTAATTCATTCTTAATGTTTTCAGCTAATTGAATTGATAAGACCGGGTCTAACCAGATGTGTGGGTCCGTATCTCCGTGACCATGAGCGTGTTCATCTTCATGAGCATGTTCATCTTCATCAGAATGCGTACTTTCAGCTAACTCAATACCTTTAGCTGCTTCTACCATAGCCACATCTTCATTTTTTAAGGTATCTTGCGCTTTATCAGCAAAGCCTTCTAATCCAATGCCGGAATAAATGAAAGCATCACCTTTAGCGATTTCTACTATATCCTTTGTTGTTGGTTCGTAAGAGTGAGCATCTACTCCAGGAGGAAGTACACTCTCAACATTTACTTCATCTCCACCAATTTTCTTAGTGAAATCTTGCAGTGGAAAAATAGTTGTATAAACCGTTAATTTATCGTCTTTACTGCTTGCTTGTTCATCTGAATTGTCAGCACCGCATCCAGCTAAAAATGCTGCTGTACCTAATGCTAATGCCATAAATGTAGCTTTAACTTTCATATATATAATTCTCCTTTCGATTACTAGTTACGAACAATGACCTATGTTATTATATCGTAATAGTTACGATTTGGAAACTATAAATTTATGACTGGACCGTGAATTTAGGTAGAGGATCACAGAAAGCCGACCAATCTTGCTGCATTTCTGCATCAGTAAGCAAGCAGTGATCAAGCGTAGAAATGACTTCTTCTTCATTCATTTCCAATCCAATAAAAACTAGCTCGTTCATGCGGTCACCAAATGTATCGTCCCATTTTTCGAGAAGCTCGGGCTCTTCTCTTAATGTCTGTTGCTTTTCAGCTTCTGAATATGCAGCTACCCATTCGCCTGCACCTTGGATCATAATCGATGTTCCAGCTTGTGAAAGCAGCCCTGCCATATCATTCCGTGAAGCTAACCAGAAAAAGCCTTTTGTTCGGACAATATCAACTGGCCAATTTTCAAGCCATGTCATTAACCGTTCTGGATGAAATGGACGCTTTCGTCTATAAACAAAAGAAGAAATGCCGAATTCTTCTGTTTCTGGAGTGTGGTGATCTGTATTTAGCTCCTTGATCCAACCTGCTCCTTGACTCGCTTTTTCAAAGTCGAATAGACCAGTATTTAGAATTTCTTTTAGGTCAATCACACTTTTAATTGTTTGGATAATCTTAGCTTCAGGGTTCAGCTTCTTTAAGACTAACTCCAGCTCTTTTGCGTCTTCTTCTGTCAGTAAGTCGACTTTGTTCAGCAGAATGACATTTGCAAACTCAATTTGGTCAATGAGTAAGTCAACAACTTCACGCGTATCATGTTCATCGTTACCTTCTTTACGATCTAACAAGCTTTCACCGGATGAGAAATCCTCCCAAAAACGATTTCCATCTACTACTGTGACCATCGTATCCAGAGAACATTTTTTTGTTAAATCAATGCCAAGCTCTTCATCGATATACGTAAACGTTTGGGCAACTGGAATGGGTTCACTAATTCCTGAAGATTCGATGACGATGTAATCGATATTTCCTTTATCAACGAGACGTTCAACTTCTTTCATTAAATCGTCTCGTAGCGTACAGCAAATGCATCCGTTTTGCATTTCAACTAATGTTTCTTCAGTACGAGAAAAGCCACCTTGTTTTACTAAGTCGGCGTCAATATTTACTTCGCTCATATCATTGACGATGACGGCTACTTTAAGCCCGTCTCTATTTTTTAAAATATAATTCAATAAAGTTGTTTTACCTGAACCTAGGTAACCACTTAATACTGTAACAGGTACTTGTTTCATTTTGTTCTTCCTTTCTTTAAATAAGAATAGTTACGATTTATGCTGTTACATCATATAAGAATTTTTAGTATAATACAAGGGGAACGATTAAAAAAATTTTTACATAGGAAAGGAAGTAGGAAACATGAGTCTATTAAATGAGATTTTAACTTACAATGAGAAGTTTGTGGAAAATAATGAATATCGCAAATATGAGACAAGCAAGCTGCCGGATAAAAAGATGGTTATTTTATCTTGTATGGACACAAGATTAGTGGAATTACTTCCTCAATCAATGAACTTACGTAACGGTGATGTGAAAATTGTGAAAAATGCAGGGGCACTTGTATCTCATCCTTTTGGAAGTGTCATGAGAAGCATTTTAGTAGCTGTATATGCACTTCAAGCAGATGAAGTATATGTAATTGGCCACCATGATTGTGGTGCAGGAAAATTAGAGCCGATTTCATTTTTAGAAGCTGTAAAAGAGCAAGGGATTTCAGAAGAAGTAATCGATACAATTGAAAAGTCAGGAATTGATTTAAAAAGCTGGTTAAAAGGATTCGATTCGGTTGAAGAAACGGTGCAACACACGACGTCTACAATTCGTAACCATCCTTTATTTGCAAAGCATATTCCTGTACATGGTCTTGTTATTGATCCAGGCACAGGAAAGTTAGACGTTATTGTAGATGGATACGAGTATGTTAAAGAAAAGCAAAATAGCTAATCTTTTTTTGCAGTTTCTTTTTCGGGCACGGGATCCATACCTCCTGGGTAAAAAGGATGACACTTGGAAATTCGCTTTATCGTTAACCACCCGCCTTTAAAAGCTCCAAATCGCTTAATCGCTTCAACCCCATAATGAGAACATGTTGGATAGAAGCGACACGTAGGAGGTGTGAGTGGCGAAATAACTTTTTGATATACTTTTATAATACTCAGCATGATTTTAGCAAGCACTGATATCACATCTTTCTAAACAGATTCTTTTCTATAAATATATCGAAAAAAAAGCACAGGATGCAAATACCAGGTATATAGTATATTAAATTGATGAAAAAAATCGGAATTAAGTGTATGATAAAAAGTAAGAATAAAAAAGGAGTGATAGCATGCCATCAGTAGAAAGTTTTGAATTAGATCATAACGCTGTAAAAGCCCCTTATGTAAGACATTGTGGTGTACACAAGGTAGGTAGTGACGGCGTTGTTAATAAATTTGATATTCGTTTTTGCCAGCCCAACAAGCAAGCGATGAAGCCTGATGTTATTCATACATTAGAGCATTTATTAGCTTTTAACATCCGTACTCACGTAGAGAAATATGATCATTTTGATATTATTGATATTTCTCCTATGGGCTGTCAGACAGGATATTATCTTGTTGTCAGCGGAGAACCAAAAGTAGAAGAAATTATTGATCTTTTAGAAGACACACTAAAAGATGCAATTACAATCACAGAAATTCCAGCTGCAAACGAAAAGCAGTGCGGTCAAGCAAAGCTTCATGATTTAGAAGGAGCAAAGCGCTTAATGCAATTCTGGTTGAATCAAGATAAAGAAGATTTAGCAAAGGTATTCGGTTAAACTAAAAAAACTCTAGCTTTGAAAGCTAGAGTTTTTTTAGTTTAAGCATAATGCCGACCTACGTATTTTAAAAAGTTTAGTGTTAGACCATTTTTATAAACTATTCACAATGAGCTGCGCAGCTTGTCTAGCACCAGAAATATTTCTAGGGATCGGTCCCACTTCTAGTTCAGCTAAGGCCCCTGTAACATATAGATTAGGTCCCCATTGTAGTGAGTGAGAAACAATAGGACAGCCATACTCACTGCAATGTAACTTATGCTCATGAATCAAGGGTGTCAGCCACTGCTTTTCAGGTAATGTTTGAACAAAGCCAGTTGCTAAGAAGACACGTATCCAATCGTAAATCAAATGTATCCACCTTTTTAAATCGTAATCATTTCGTTTTTTTTGTGAAAATGATAATAAAAAAAGGTTTATCGTCAATAGCGGAAGAGTACGAAAAACTTCTAAAAAAATGTTTTAATCAAGGAAAAAGGGGTACTACTATACTAGAGATAATTGAAGTAGAAATCATTAAGGAGTGGGTATTATGTCTAAAGAGTTAACAACAATCGTAAATAAGCAAGTAGCAAATTTTAGCGTGATGTATATCAAGTTACATAATTATCATTGGTATGTAAAAGGCGAACAGTTCTTTACGTTGCATGAAAAATTCGAAGAGCTTTATATAGAAACGGCAACAGTAATTGATGACTTAGCAGAACGTTTATTAGCTCTAGGTGGTAGCCCAGTTGCTACAATGAAAGAAATTTTAGAAATGAGTTCAATTGAAGAAGCACATGGAAATGAAACAGCAAAAGACATGGTATCTGAATTAGTAAAAGACTTCACAACGCTAACAACAGAGTTAAAACAAGGTATGGATGTAGCTGGCGAAGTGGATGATGAGACAACAGGTGACATGCTTCTTGCTATTCATCAAAGTCTGGAAAAGCATATGTGGATGTTAAACTCTTTCTTAGGAAAATAAAAACTTGCGAGCTTCTCGCAAGTTTTTTTATTCCATAAAAGTGTACAAACGATAGCATGTATGAAGAACACTTCTCACTATTTTGCATATGATAGTATGTACCACTATGTAAATAGTTGAGAGGATGAAAAATGAATATGTACAAACTATCCTTGTTATCTTTATCTAGTTTAGGTTCATTTATCTTTTTCTTAGTAGGGGAATGGAATTATTTATTGATGGCTTTAGTAGCACTGGTAGCAGTTGATTATGTCACTGGAACAGTTGCAGCGTTTATTGATAAGAGTTTATCTAGTGAGGTAGGCTTTCGGGGCATTGCCAAAAAGGTTTTTATTTTTGCTCTTGTTATGATGGCTAACTTCATGGACCAAATATTTTGGCCGGACAATCATTTTATCAGAGATATAACGATATTATTCTATATTTTAAATGAGATGATTTCTATTACGGAGAACGCTGGTCGAGTAGGTCTTCCTGTGCCCGCCGTTATTAAGCAGGCAATTGAGAAATTAAAAAATCAAATTAAATGATCAGTATAAAAGGAAACCATTATACAAATAAGAAAGGTAAGTCAGTATAAAGGAGCTGAATATCTTTCAATGAAAAAAACGTATTATGTATCCCTCGGTTCGGGTGAGATTTCTCAAGTGAGTACGGCATCGGAATGGAATTTTAAAATAAGTGCGACCGATTTGGAAGTAGAGCAACTGCGAGAGCGTTTAGATCAACGTTATTCAGATGATTGGCAAGGTTTCCTTCGAGCGCATATTCCTTATCTAGAATATCATCATGATCGTCAAAATGATGCTTATGATGATATGAATACTCAGCTATATCAAATGTTGTATGAGCTAGGAGATGAGAATGCAAAGGCTCATATTCGCACAATGGGAATTCTACCTTCATAAAAATAATAAAAATGTAAAAGTAGTGCTACTATTAATGATTATTAAGGGCTTTTATCGAGAATATTGGTAGAAAATCCGTTATTTCTATTCGAAAAGCTAAGAGATAGTACTTAAATGTGTGATAAAATAAGGAAAAAATCAAATGGAGTTTGAGTAGACGATGTACACATTTAAGGACGCATACCACAATCAGGTTTTTTTATCGTTTGAGCGCAGTCCGTTTTCAAAAACTCCTCGTCACGTTTGGGTTGTTTGTCGATACGAAGGACAATGGTTGCTAACTAATCATTCTAAGCGGGGGTTGGAGTTTCCGGGAGGTAAATTGGAGCTAGAGGAAACACCGGAGGAAGCGGCAGTTCGAGAAGTATTTGAAGAAACAGGTGGAGAAGTAGAAAATCTCTCGTATATTGGTCAATATAAAGTAGTTAGTAAAGGAAAAACAATTATAAAAAACATTTATTTTGCGAATGTCTCAAAGTTAGTCCCAAAAGATGACTATATGGAAACAAAAGGACCGGTTGTTATTCGAGAAATTCCAGAACAAGGAATTCAAAAAAATGCGAAATACAGTTTTATTATGAAAGATAATGTTTTACAGTACGTGATGAAGCATGTAAAGCGCACATTTTTGTAAGAAACAAAGAAGCCCTGTTATCATAGCAGGGCTTTTTAGTATTAATATTAATGACGCGTTAGTCGTTTTTCTAGATAGGAAATTGCTTGGTACATCCCAGTTGCAAATACAGCAATGAGCAACAAGCTTAAAATAACAAGGGTAAAGTTAAATACTTGGAAGCCATAGATAATCATATATCCAAGCCCTTTAGACGAAACCAAAAATTCTCCCACAATTACGCCAACCCATGATAAGCCAACATTCACCTTAAAGGTTGAAATAATCGCTGGCATTGTAGAAGGCAAAATTGCTTGTTTAAAACAATCATGCTTAGTAGCACCAAAGCTTTGCAGTAATTTCACATAGTTTGGATCGACTTCTTTAAAAGCTGTATAGACAACAATAGCAGTGATGATGACAGAAATGATTGCGCCCATTGTTAAAATGGAAAAGAAACCAGGTCCAATGGCTACAATCAAAATCGGGCCTAGAGCTACCTTTGGCATAGCATTTAAGATAACTAAATAGGGATCCAAAACCTTTGCTAAACGATTTGAATACCATAGCAAAGTTGCTAAAATGATACCACACAGCGTTCCAATAATAAATCCAAGTACTGTTTCAAACAACGTAAAGCCAATGTGTTCTAATAATGAACCATCCCCTGTTTTTTCAATAAACAAATTCCACACTCGGAGTGGAGAGCTGAAAATAAGAGGGTCAATCCACTTGAGCGAAGATGCCAGTTGCCATATCCCAAAAAAAGATAAGAAGATAAATAATTGAACCAAACGAATGATTCGCTTTTCGCTATTTACTGCGGATTTGTATTGCTGATGTAAAACATCAGGATTGTGAGGCTGATTCAAGGTGATCCAACTCCTTCCAAATCTCCATGAACAGGTCGTTGTATACAGAGTGTTGTCTAGCTTCAAAAGGAGACAGAGTCTGAAGGATAGGTGGTACGGTGAAAATTCGAGCAATTCTTCCTGGGTTGGCTGAAAATAAAACGATTCGATTGCTCATGGCAATTGCTTCTCCAATATCATGCGTAACGAGTACCGCCGTTTTTTCATAAGTCATTAAGGTTTTTGATACAAGCTCTTCTAACTTTAATTTCGTTTGAAAGTCTAGAGCTGAAAATGGTTCATCTAAAAGTAAAATACTAGGATTCGTAGCGAGTGTTCTAACGAGCGCCACACGTTGGCGCATACCTCCAGATAATTGATGTGGAAAAAAATCTGAAACGCTTTTCAATCCCATTCCTTCTAAGAGCATTAATGCTCGCTGCTCATGTTCCTTTGTAAGGTTACGCTGGATTGTTAGTCCAAGAAGGATGTTGTCTTTTATCGTCTTCCAGGGAAATAAGTAGTCTTGTTGAAGCATATAACCAACTTCTGCTGTAGGCTCTTGAACAAGTTTATTCTTAATGTTTACTTCACCTGAAGTTGGTTTAATTAACCCAGCCAAAATCGAAAGAAGCGTCGTCTTTCCACATCCGCTAGGTCCTAGAAAAGAAATAAATTCTCCTTCTTTAATTGAAAGGTTGATATTTTCTAAAGCTGTGGTGGCTGATTTCATTGTGACATATACGTGGTGGACGTTTGTGATTTGTAAGCCTGACATGGTTACTGCTCCATGACGTCAGTTGCAATTTTTGTGTTGACTAATGTTTTGTGATCAATACGCTTAGGTAGTTCACCAGCTTCATCCATAATGCGTTGAAGGTTTTCCCACTCTTCTTTATCTAACACTGGGTTAGTAGCAAATGAATCTTGGGTTTTATATCTCTCAACAACGGTTTCAATTGTATCGATTGATGTGTCGTCAAAATAAGGAGCGATTGCTTCAGCAACTTCTTTTGCACTGTGCGTATCAACCCACTGCTGTGCATTATAGATAGCTCTTGTAAATTTCTCAGCAGTTTCAGGATTTTCTTTTAAAAAGCTGTTTTTTGACATGAATGTTGTATATGGAACCTTTCCTGACTCTTCACCAAAAGAAGCAACAATGTAACCTTTTCCTTCTTTTTCAAAAATACTGGCCGTTGGCTCAAATAGTTGGACATAGTCGCCAGTTCCAGATGCAAAAGCACTTGAAACGTTAGCAAAATCAATATTTTGAATAAGTGTTAGATCGTTTTTAGGGTCAATATTATGTTCTTTTAAGACGTACTCTCCAACCATTTGTGGCATGCCACCCTTACGCTGTCCTAAGAATGTTTTTCCTTTTAACTGGTCCCATGAGAAGTTATCAACTTTTTCACGTGCTACTAGAAATGTGCCATCCGTTTGCGTTAGTTGCGCAAAGTTAATAATGGGATCATCAGAACCTTGTGCAGCGACATAGATTGAAGTTTCTGAACCAACTAATGCAACATCTATGCCATCGGATAAAAGGGAAGTCATCGTTTTGTCTCCGCCCCAAGTAGTTTTTAATTCTACGTTTAGTCCTTCTTTCTCAAAAAAACCTTTTGATATAGCTACATATTGGGGAGCATAAAAGATGGATCTTGTTACTTCTCCTACGCGAACAGTTTCAATTGAGCTTTGTTTACCACAGCTCATTAAAGTGAAGGTTAAAATACAAATAGTGATGATGGACAGCAGCCATTTTATTTTTCGCATGGTATTTCCTCCTAACGTTAAAATAAGATTGTAAATCAATTATGATGAAACATAGTAATAGGCCAATATGTGGAGTAGGATTGATAGCGTGACTTTTTCTACAATAATATATGATAATGGATAAAATAGTGTGAACGCCTGGTTAAAAACGATTGAATGATAAGGAGGGTTTTTTATGAAGGACGGAACTATTATTAGTCAATATCCTTTTCCATCTCCCAATCCACGCATTTCGTTGTCAATTGTGACGTATATGTGTCAAGGTTTAAAAATTAAGGGGATGTTAGCGGAACCAAAAGAAGAAGGTACATATGATGGATTTTTATATTTAAGAGGTGGCATAAAAAATGTAGGTACTGTGAGACCAGGGAGGCTAATTCAATTCGCATCTCAAGGATTCATTGTAATGGCTCCATTTTATCGAGGGAATCAAGGTGGAGAAGGAAACGAAGATTTTGGGGGAGATGATCGTTACGATGCTTTTGCAGCTTATGACTTACTTGTCAATTACCCTCGAGTTCATCAAGACCGAATCCATGTATTTGGTTTTTCGCGAGGAGGCGTAATGGCTTTGTTTACTGCCATTGAAAAAAGTTCAGCACGTTCGCTTGTTTTATGGGGAGGGGTAACGGATATGATTCTTACCTATGAAGAGCGAACAGATTTAAGGCGTATGATGAAAAGGGTCATTGGTGGGACACCTTCGAAATATCCAGACAGGTATGAATGGCGTTCACCGCTAACTCAGGCATATAAGCTAAGTATACCGACATTGTTAATACATGGAAAAGAAGATGCAAACGTGTCAATTGAGCATGCATATCAATTAGAGAAAATGCTGAGTGAACATGGGAAGCCCGTGGAAAGCTGGTACTTTGATGGATTTCCTCATGCGTTTCCTCCGAAGCAAAACCGAGAGACAGTGAAAAATTTAACTGAATGGATGAAAACAAAATAAAAGATATGCCAGCATAGAAAAAGCATTGTACAATAGAGGAAAAGAAAGGGAGGTAAGAAGGATGGGAATGCCACTAGAATTAAATACGATGATTGTTACAAAAGGAAATGAGAAGCGAGTAGTAGATAATGTATTTCAAATTGAAAAAAAAGGCTACCGCTTATACCCTCTTGAGGTTCCGCTTAGTATTCATAAAACGAAGAATGGTGAACGCGTTGGGACAGGTATTATTAAAAAGCTTGAGTTAGAGCAAAATAAAACCGTTGTCACATACGAGTTAATAAAGCTACACTCCACAAACTAAAAAAAGCCGGAATTAAATTCCGGCTTTTCATTATTTTGAAATAATCGGTCCGCCCATTTGTGAAATTTCTGGAGCTACATTTGCAAAGCGCTCAAAGTTCTTTGTGAACTTTTGTGCTAATTGATGAGCTTTTTCTTCATATAAATTTGCATTCTTCCATGCTTTTACTGGTTGAAGTACTTCATCAGGGACACCAGGAACATGTGCAGGAATCTCAAGTCCAAAGATAGGATCTTGAACTGTATCTACGCTAATGAGTTCTCCTTCTAACGCTGCTTGAACCATTGCGCGTGTGTAAACTAGCTTCATTCGCTCTCCAACACCATACTCTCCACCAGTCCATCCCGTATTCACAAGATAAACATTTACGTTATGCTCATCAATTTTTTTACCTAGCATTTTAGCATAGGCTGTAGGTGGAAGAGGTAAGAATGGTTCACCAAAACAAGTAGAGAACGTCGCCTGTGGCGCAGTAATTCCGCGCTCTGTTCCCGCAAGTTTACTTGTATACCCACTTAAGAAATGATACATTGCTTGTTCTTTTGTTAGTTTGCTAATTGGAGGTAAAACTCCAAATGCGTCTGCGGTTAAGAAAACAATTGCCGTAGGATGTCCTGCAACGCTCGGTAAGATTGTGTTATCAATTGCTTGAATTGGATAAGCAGCACGAGTGTTTTCTGTTAAGCTATTATCATTATAGTCTGCAATTCTAGTATTCGAGTTAATCACAACATTTTCTAAAACTGTTCCAAATCGAATGGCATTAAAAATTTGAGGCTCTTTTTCTTTTGATAGTTGAATGCATTTTGCATAACAACCGCCTTCAATGTTAAATACGCCTGTACTAGACCAACCGTGCTCATCGTCACCAATTAGTCTTCTGGTAGCGTCAGCTGATAATGTTGTTTTTCCGGTGCCAGATAGTCCAAAGAATAGTGCAACATCACCTTCTTTGCCAACATTAGCTGAGCAGTGCATAGGAAGTATATTGTTTTGAGGAAGTAGGAAATTCATTACTGAGAAAATAGATTTTTTCATTTCACCTGCATATTCCGTTCCACCAATTAAAACAACTCTTCGTTCAAATGAAATAATAATAAATGTCTCTGAATTTGTCCCATCAATGTCTGGAACAGCTTTAAAAGTAGGAGCTGATACAATTGAGAATGATTCAGCATCACTTTTTAGCTTCGTGTCTTCTGGACGAATAAATAGTTGGTGAGCAAACAAATTATGCCATGCGTATTCATTTACGACTTGGATTGGAAGCTGATATTTATCATCGGCGCCCGCATAGCCGTTAAACACAAATAGCTCATTTTGTTCTTTTAAATGTTCTAATACTTTTTTATAAAGCGCGTCAAATCGTTCAGATGAAAACGGTTGATTCACATCTCCCCATTCAACAGTATGAGATGTTAAGGAATCGCTTACAATGAATTTATCGTGTGGGGAACGCCCCGTATATTTTCCTGTTTCAACTTGAATAGCACCTGTAGAAGTCAATACGCCTTCTTGTCGCTCTAAAATCTTTTCGACTAATTGAGAAACAGATAGTTGGTGATTCACTTTTTCAGATTCCAGGAGATTGGCTAATTCAATAGACATATTAACAGTACTCATGTGCACTACCTTCCTTTTTTTAAAATGATGTTTAAATGTACAATTAGTATAACACATTACTTTAAATAGTCTATACTATTCGAATGAAAATGTTAAAATGTTGCGAATTTTTTTGTTTTAGAGAGCATAAAACGTTTTTGTGAGATGATCTTACTAGTGAAAGGTTTCTGTAAATAATAGGGGAGGAAAATACAACCTTTAAGTGATTTTCATAGGAATGTTATTGACATAACAGAGCATTTTCCTGTATGATATGTCCTTGAACGGATACTCTCTTATCCCGAGCTGGTGGAGGGACAGGCCCTATGAAACCCAGCAACCATCACCCATTTCCATAGAGGTGATAAGGTGCTAACCTGATGCAAGGGAATAAACCTTGATCGATAAGAGTGAAAGGCTTATGCAGAACTTGATACCTTTCCTCGATACAAGGAAAGGTTTTTTATATTGAAAAAATGTAAATGAACCACAATAAGGGAATGAGTACCGTATCACAATGTATCATATTTAAAGGAGGAAAACCGATGTCAACACAACGTCGTCTGTTTACGTCAGAATCTGTTACAGAGGGACATCCAGATAAAATTTGTGACCAAATTTCTGACTCAATTCTTGATGCTATTTTAGCTGAAGATCCAAATGCTCGTGTTGCTTGTGAAACAAGCGTAACAACTGGTTTAGTATTAGTAAGTGGTGAAATCACAACATCTACTTATGTAGATATTCAAAAAACAGTACGTGATACAATCAAAGAAATTGGTTATACGCGTGCAAAATATGGTTTTGATGCGGATACTTGTGGAGTAATCACAGCAATCGGTGAGCAATCTCCAGATATCGCTGCTGGTGTAGACCAAGCGTTAGAAGCTCGTGAAGGTTCAATGTCTGATGAAGAAATTGAAGCAATCGGAGCTGGTGACCAAGGTTTAATGTTTGGCTACGCTTGTAATGAAACAAAAGAATTAATGCCGTTACCAATTTCTTTAGCTCATAAGTTAGCGCGTCGCTTAACAGAAGTGCGTAAAGAAGAAATTTTACCTTACCTTCGTCCAGATGGTAAAACGCAAGTAACGGTTGAATATGATGAAAACAATCAACCAGTTCGTGTTGATACAATCGTTATCTCAACTCAGCATCATCCAGAAGTAACGTTAGAGCAAATTCAACGTAACTTAAAAGAATATGTAATCAATCCAGTTGTTCCACAAGAATTAATCGATGAGAACACGAAGTACTTCATTAACCCAACAGGACGTTTTGTAATTGGTGGTCCTCAAGGTGATGCAGGATTAACAGGTCGTAAAATTATCGTTGATACTTATGGTGGATATGCTCGTCACGGTGGTGGCGCATTCTCTGGTAAAGATGCAACAAAAGTTGACCGCTCAGCAGCATATGCAGCACGCTACGTTGCGAAAAATATTGTAGCTGCAGGATTAGCTGATCGTTGTGAAGTTCAGCTTGCATATGCCATTGGTGTAGCTCAGCCAGTTTCAATCTCTATTGATACATTTGGAACAGGTAAAGTAACTGAAGAAGTATTAGTTGAAGTAGTACGTAACAACTTTGATCTTCGTCCAGCTGGTATCATTAAAATGCTTGATTTAAGACGCCCAATTTATAAGCAAACAGCAGCATACGGTCACTTTGGTCGTACTGATGTTGAGCTTCCTTGGGAGTTCACTGATAAAGCAGAAGCTTTAAAAACTGAAGCTTTAGCTAAATAATGAAAAGTCGCTGTCTCAAAAGAGACAGCGACTTTTTTTTATTGAACAAATTCTAACCCATTGTTTGATTTAGTAGTGACTGCTTCATAGCGAAGCAGTAATTGGTCAAAAATAGAATCCCAAGATTGCGTAAGAGCATAGCGACGAGCAGCGTCTCCAAACCTTAGTCGAAGCTGGGAGGACTCTAACAAAGTACAAATGGATTCAATAAATTCTTCAAGTGAATTCGGGGTGCAGAGGTAGCCATTCTTCTCATTGCTAACAATATGTTTTACTCCCCCTGCATTAGCAGCAATAACAGGCGTACCGCAGGATAATGCTTCTAATACAACGTTACCAAAGGTCTCCGTTTCAGAAGGAAATATGAATAGGTCGGAAGCTGCATATAGTTTAGCTAAATGCTCATGTTCTAAGAAGTCGATGAATGTAATGGATTCACCCGCTTCTTGCTGCAGCGCTTCCTTGCTAGGCCCACCTCCAACAATAAGCCACTGTACTTGATGACGTAAATGGTCAGGAAGTAAGCGAGATAGCTTTAATAAAAATGCTACGTTTTTTTCAGGAGATAAACGTCCAACATATGTTAAGATATAAGGCTTTTTTATATTGTATTTTATGCGGATATCAAATTTATCGTAGTAGGGATGAAATAAATGATGATCGACTCCTCTAGACCAGATAGATATAGATTTAAAGCCTTGATTTAAGAGCTGCTTTTTTGTTTCAAGAGAGGGAACAAAAATCTCTTCAAACGGTTCGTAAAACCATTTCATATATCTCCACAGAAGAGGAGATAAGTGTCCTAACTTGTAGCTTGGAAGATAGTGTTCAAAGTCAGTATGATGAGAACCAACTAAAGGAATACTAAGCTTTTTAGCTACATGAATGCCACTAAGTCCCATTGAAAAAGGAGTAGCAACGTGCATGATTGTAGGATTGAACTCCTTTATTTTTTTCTTCATCTTTATAACATTCGGTAAGGCAAACCGACATTGTGGATAAAGAAAGAATGGTATACTTAATGAATGATTAATGGATAATGGACTAAATGTGCGGGACGATGATTCAGGTGCAAAAACCTCATAGTCAATTCGTTGACGAGATAAATAATAAGTAAAGCGCTCTAATGTTTTTGCGACTCCGTTGATCTCAGGAGAAAACGTATCTGATATCAATGCAATCCTCATCCTACCACCTCCATTTTGATTTAGTAGAACAACTGTAGACCGATAATTCCAGAGAATATACCTAACAATATGCCTGCAAATACGTCAGTAGGGTAATGGAGCCCTAAATAAATCCGCGAAACTCCTACTAAAAAAGCAAGTGGAAATAAAAATAAAATTGAAACAGGTACCGCAATCATGATAGGTGCTAGAAACGAAAAAATGGCTGTTGTATGTCCAGATGGAAATGAATGATCTTGTAAAGGATTATCCAATACTTTTGTTTCTTTTAATTGAAGGTAAGGACGTTTTCTTGGATAAATTTTTTTGGTAATCGCCACAGGGATATGGCTGATTGCTAGAGATAAAGCGCATGCGTAAGCAAGCGGTAAAGATGCACGATCAATACATAGCATGAGGAGTAGCGCTAGGCCAATCATTGAAGTTGCACCACCGATATGTGTAATCGTACGAAAAAAAGTGTTGAGAGGCTTGAAGTCGAAATGTTTATTCACAATTTGAAATAAGTGGCACTCCCAATCATAAACTTGACGAATTAGTTTTGTTCGCATATAGCAACCTCCTTTAAGCCCATTATGTTCATAGCTAAAGTAATCGGTGACGATGAAACGTTAAAAAATTATATGTTTTTGTTTCTCAACGAATGTATAGTCGCTATGTTATATTGTAAGAAATATTTGTAGAGCTAGTGCTAATATTGTGTAAAGAATGTGTGGATTTATTTAGTGCATACTAAGTAAGGCCGCTACACAAAAAAACAAGCAGTGGCATTGACCACTGCTTGTTGCATTAGCTGTTAATCGGGTTAATTGATTTATAATATTGTCCTTTTTCAACATACTGCGTGCGAATTCGGTTCATATCTTTTACATCTTCATCTGTTAATTCACGGACAACTTTAGCAGGGCGACCTAGTGCAAGTGTATGAGGTGGGATTTTTTTACCGGGTGGGACCAAGCTACCGGCTCCGATAAATGCACCTTCTCCAATTTCTGCTCCATCTAAAATAATTGAGCCCATTCCAACCAGCGCATTTTTGCGAATAAGTGCGCTATGTAAAATAACTTGATGGCCGATTGTTACATCATCTTCAATGATAAGCGGCAAATTAGGGCTTTGATGAAGTGTAGATTGTTCTTGAATATTGACACGCTTTCCAATAATAGTCGGTGAAACATCTCCGCGAATAACAGTATTAAACCAAATGCTACTTTCATCGCCAATCGTGACATCACCTGTAATCGTTACGTAATCAGCGATATAGCATGTGGGTGAAATAGCTGGTGTTTTTCCTTTATAAGGATAAATCATGCGTTCATCTCCTTTATTAGTTGAAAAAAGAGTAATAATCTTCTAATGTAAGTGTACATAGTTTTTTTAAACAGGTAAATAGCAAATGAAAGGGAGTAACTCAAATGCGTAAGTGGGAAACAGAAAATCCAAAAGGTGTGGTAGTCATTGTTCACGGCGCAGCTGAGCATCAAGGACGGTACCGCTGGCTAGTTGAAATGTGGCGTTCAGTCGGCATGAATGTTGTGATGGGGGATCTTCCTGGACAAGGTCTAACAACAAGAAGAAGAGGACATATCTTATCATTTGACGAATATGTACATGAAATTGAAAACTGGGTAAAAGAAGCACAAACTTATGATTTGCCTATTTTTTTATTAGGTCATAGCATGGGTGGGCTTGCCGTTATTCGAACGCTCCAGTTGAAGAACTTACCAATATGGGGAGCGATTTTATCATCGCCATGTCTAGGACTTAAAGAACAAGTTCCGGCTTATTTAGACGTTTTATCTAAAGGGTTAAATAAAGTAATGCCAACGAAACTGTTTGACTTAGGCTTAACTGTAGAGAAAGCAACGAGAAATCCAGAAGTAAGAGACGAAGACCAAAATGATTCATTGTATGTGACAAAAGTTTCCGTTAGGTGGTATCGCGAGCTTGTAGAAGCGATCAATATGGCATTTCGTGATATTGAAAAGATGCCTGATGTTCCACTTCTTGTTATGCAAGCGGGAGAGGATAAAATTATTGAAAAATTAATTGTAAAGCAATGGTTTGACGAAGTAGATCTAAGCGAAAAAATCTATAAAGAGTGGCCTCAGCTTTACCATGAAATTTTTAATGAACCTGAACGAGACTATGTTTTCACATATGCAAATAGCTTTGTGAACCTTCATATTTGACGAAGCTTGAAACAACGGAGGTGGGGAACCTGTGAAGATACCGTCTCATCCCTTTTCTTTAATGGGGAAAATTTATCGAGGCATCATGCCAACTGTACATGAAGAGCTGAAACAGTGGCGTTTGAAAGCAGAAAAAATACCAAATATGGAACTGCGAACGCAAGCTTTAGATAGCATTGATACCAAAACCTTTCACTGTGAAGGAGGAGGTATACTGGCCATTTTGGCAAAAGAACAAATGAAAACCTGTATTCGCTTTATCGTTGCGTATCAGACCATTAGTGACTATTTAGACAACTTGTGTGATCGCAGCAATTCGCTCGATCCAAAAGATTTTGCAGCGCTCCATGAATCTATGCCAGACGCGTTAACACCTGGTGCACCATTAAAAGACTATTACCGCTATAGAGATGATAAAGATGACGGTGGATATCTTAATGAGCTGGTTCTGACATGTCAACAGACGCTGGAAAAAGCACCTAAGTACGCTATTGTAGCGCCGTACTTGATTGAATTGGCTAATTATTATTGTGACTTACAGATACATAAACATGTAAAGATAGAAGAACGTGTACCTAGGCTTGAGAAGTGGTTTTCAGAGCATAAGGAGTCATTGCCATCGATGTCATGGTATGAATTTTCAGCATGTTCGGGTTCGACGCTCGGTATCTTTTGTTTAGCTGCGTATAGCTTTACAAAAGACTTTACAGTGCAACATGCAGAGCAAGTACGCAATGGTTACTTTCCTTATATTCAAGGGTTGCATATCTTGTTAGATTATTTAATCGATCAAGAGGAAGACGTTGAAGGAGGAGATCTAAACTTCTGCTTCTATTATCCTCATCATCAAGATATGATGAATCGATTTCTACATTTTGTCACAAAGTCTGGCGAGCATGCTCAACATTTACCAGATGCTCATTTTCACCGTTTTATTTACCAAGGTTTACTTGGTGTTTATTTATCAGATCAAAAAGTTCGGAGCCAAAAGGAAGTAGCTCGAAGCGCTAAAAAACTTATAAAAGCAGGTGGGTCTTTGAGTTATTTCTTCTATGTCAACGGGCGATTATATCGAATGTTAAAAAGATAAGCTTTTGCCAAATGGCAAAAGCTTATCTTTTTTCAATGGCCACAATAAATGGCGGATTATTTTGTTGGTTTATAAACTGGTAGCGTAAAACATGAACGATTTGTTGGTCAAGATTCGATACATAATGAAGCACATCATCACGTTCTATCTGTCCTTGTTCATGTCCGTGATAAATAACAAGTACGATAATCCCCTCGGGTGCTAATAGTTCAATCAGCTGCTCAATCGCTTGAATGGTGGACGTTGAGAGAGTAACAATTTTTTTATTTCCACCCGGTAAGTATCCAAGATTGAAGATTGCACCTGTTAGGTTACCATGTAAATGAGTTGGAATATGGTTTTTTAAACGACTATGGCTATCTTTTATAAGAGTAACTTGTTGTTCAATCCCTTGTTTAGCCAATCGTTCAGACGTATTTTGAATTGCTTCATCTTGGATATCAAATCCGTATACATGTCCACTTGCGCCCACTAATTTTGCTAAGAATGACGTGTCGTGACCGTTTCCAACGGTCGCATCAATGACCGTATCACCTTCGTTAACAGCACTTGTTAACAGCGTGCGAGCAAAAGGAAGAATGCGTTCAATTTTCATAATGCTGAAACACCCTTTGCAAAGAATTTTCCTTGGTAGCTACCTCGACGTTTGAGCTCTTGGTCAATTGTGTTTAATACATTCCATTTATCCACGCTCCACATCGGTCCAATCATCAAGTCAATTGGGCCATCTCCTGTAATGCGATGAACAATCATCTCTGGTGGTAAAATTTCAAGCTGGTTGCACACAAGGCTGATGTAATCATCAAATGATAAAAATTTGAGTAGGCCTTTCTCATACTGCTTCACCATTGGAGTGCCTTTTAATAAATGAAGTAAGTGAATCTTAATGCCTTGTACATCCATTTCTGCTACTTCCCTTGCAGTTTCCATCATCATATCTTGAGTTTCAAGAGGAAGGCCATTAATAATATGAGCACAAACGCGAATCCCATGCTTTCGAAGCTTTGCAACACCCTCTAAGTAACATGCATGGTCGTGTGCACGATTAATTAACGCAGAAGTACTCTCATGAATCGTTTGTAGCCCTAGCTCTACCCATAAATACGTACGTTCGTTGAGTTCTGCTAAATACTCAACTACGTCATCTGGTAAGCAATCTGGGCGGGTAGCAATGGATAATCCGACAACGCCTGGTAATGCTAAAACTTCTTCATATTTTTGGCGTAATTCTTCGACTGGTGCATGTGTATTTGTGAATGCTTGGAAGTAAGCAATATATTTTCCGTCTTTCCACTTATGGTGCATTTTTTCTTTTATCTTGTTAAATTGTGTAGTCAAGCTTTCAGTGCGATTTCCAGCAAAATCTCCAGATCCCGCAGCGCTACAAAAGGTACATCCACCGTATGCAACGGTTCCGTCTCGATTAGGACAGTCAAATCCGCCGTCTAACGCCACTTTAAATACTTTATGACCAAAGTGTTGTCTTAAATGGTAGTTCCATGTGTGATAACGTTTATCCTCCGCTTTATATGGAAATGGGTTTTCTTGACTCAAGTCAATACCCTCCTTTATCTATGTACAGTACGTGTCTTAAATACAACATCAAATTGTATCAGAAAAAAAGAAAAGTTCCAAAGGCAATGTGAAATTCTATATTTTACAAATGATTTTTTCTAGAGATATGTCGTAAATTTGTCCAAAGATGAGCAAAATACATCTGAAACTAAAGAGTGTGGAGGGAGATAATCATGGCAACACGTCAATCAGTAGATAAGCTTCTTCAGCAATGTGAAGATGCGCTTCGATATGCGCAAAGTCAATTATCTGAAGGCATGAAACAAGAACATTATAATGATACAGAATATACAAAAGCACAGCTTGGCCTTGAAAATGCATATAAAGAACTTGAAGAGCTTGCTCATAGCGCAAATGATCAACAGCGTGAACAGCTTTATCGCATGCGCCTTCAAATTCAGCAAACGCAAAATCAAATGATCCTAACTGAACATTAAGGGGGAAATAGCGATGGCTACTCGTTCAAATCAGAATAATCCAGAGCAAAAGACAAAAGATGGAATCAATAATAACGATATTGAAGTAGGTAAAGATTTCGATCCAGTAAAAGAGTTAAAGGCTCGTAACAGCAAGCGTGCACAGCCCGATAAATCAAAAACAAAATAAGGTAAAAGAGGCTGGGACATAAG
>NZ_BCVD01000013.1 GCF_001591565.1 Priestia flexa NBRC 15715
TTTTATAAAGTAATGGTAGAGAAGGTGACAAAAAAACATGTTATGTTTTCTGACATCTTTGCTGTCGAATTCATTTATTTAGTTTAAGGTTAACATAACGTAACGAATTAAAGGATGATGATATGACAACACGGTGGATTACAAGCATTGGGCTTGATATTGGAACAAGTACCACAAAGCTGATTGTAAGTGAACTTTTAGTCAATCAGATCAACGGCGCCTTTTCGCTGCCTAGCTGTGATATTGTGGATCGAAAAGTTACTTATCAAAGTGAGATTTACACAACGCCTTTAAAAACAGAGGTTGAAATTGATGTAGAAGCACTCAGTGAACTGCTTCAGGTAGAGTATCAAAAAGCAAACGTAGCACTTCAAGCCGTGGAATCGGGTGCGGTCATAATTACAGGAGAAACAGCCAGAAAAGAAAATGCAGAAAAAATTCTTCATTATTTAGCTAATCGAGCTGGAGACTTTGTCGTAGCAACAGCTGGTGCGGACTTAGAAGGGATGTTGGCAGCGAAAGGTTCTGGTGCGGTTGCCCTGTCCGAGGAAACAGAAGGAGTCATCGCTAATGTTGACATCGGGGGAGGAACGGCTAACGTTGCTCTTTGTGAAGATGGAAAAGTTATTGGCGCGTTTACATTTCATATTGGAGGACGATTAGTCCGAATTCAAGAAGGTGGTCGTGTAGACTATATTTCACCGTTTTTACAACCTTTTTTAAAGGAATATCAATCTACTATGCAGGTTGGTAGAACGATAGATTTTGAACAAGCTGCGGTGCTAAGCGATCGCTTAGCAGATGAACTTCTAAGCTTTCTAAAAGAACGTGACCGAGCATCGTCTGTGCTTCTTTTAGCCACTCTAAGTCAATCTTTACCAACCATTGAAAAAGTGCTTATTTCAGGTGGAATTGGAAAAATGATGAATGAACACTCTCCTACTACGCTAAAGGAAGCCGTGGCATTTGGTGACATTGGTCCACTTTTAGCAGCAAGCTTAAGGAAAAAAGGAGCAGAGGCAGCACCAGAAACAGCTCGAGCAACGGTCATTGGTGCAGGCATGCAAAATACAGAAATAAGCGGAGCAACAGTATACATAGCAGAAGATTGTTTGCCTCTAAAAAACATTCCAATTGTTAAAGTAGACGTAGAGAAAAATGGAGTGTGGAACGAACTGTCTTTTGTGAAAAGGCTACAAAGTACGCTATCTCAAGCGAACACCATATTCGATTGTGAAGGACAAGCTACAGCTATTGCGCTGCAAGCTTTTACTACCTGCACGTATACGATGCTTCAAGAGTTAGCAGAAGCTCTATACAAAAGCTATATGAACTTTTTCTCACAGGCGTCTTGCCTCATCGTTTTATGTGAGCAAGATTTAGCAAAAGCACTTGGACAAGCTATTCAAAAGCGTAACAAAGCATTGAAAGTCATAGTGCTTGATGGCATTGATTTTACGTATGGAGACTACATTGATATCGGCATGAAAACCGTTGGAGAAGCAGTCACTGTATCAGTAAAAACGTTAGCTTTTTAAAAGGAGATGAAAAGATGATCAAGTCGTGCGCAGTATTAGGAGAACAATTTGTATTTAGAAGCTTAAAGGAAATTATGGCAAAGGCAAACGAAGCGCGTTCGGGAGATGAATTAGCGAGGATTGCAGCAAGCTCTATGAAAGAGCGAATGGCAGCTAAGCAAGTATTGGCAAACTTAATGCTAAAAGAAATTCGAGAATATCCAGTTTTAAGCCCTGAACAAGATGATGTATCAGCACTTATTGAAGAACAGGTACATGAAGAAATTTTTAAAGTAATTCAAAACTGGACGGTGGCGGACCTTCGCGAATATGTACTAGAAGATCAGCACGAAGGAGCGGACTTACTTTATATCGCCAAAGGATTAACGAGCGAAATGATTGCAGCGGTCACTAAAATTATGTCAAATCTAGATTTAATTCAAGCCGCTTCTAAGATCGAAGTGAAAACAACTTGTCAGACAACTATTGGTATGAAAGGAGTACTCGCATCACGAGCGCAGCCGAATCATCCCTCAGATAATTTAGCCGGCATGCGTGCGTCTTTATACGAAGCGCTCAGCTATGGTATTGGCGATGCTGTTATCGGTATTAATCCTGTTATTGATACAACTGAAAATATTTATGCGCTTTTAAATGAAACAAAGTCAATTATTGATGAATTTCAAATTCCTACCCAAAACTGTGTCCTTGCACATGTGACCACTCAAATGCGTGCGATTGAAAAAGGCGCTTCAGCAGATTTGATCTTTCAAAGCTTAGCGGGAACGCAAGCAGGAAACGAATCGTTTGGTATTTCGCTTTCGATGCTAAAAGAAGCCACTGCATTGATTAATGAAAAAGGCACTGCGGTAGGTCCTCATCGCTGGTATTTCGAAACTGGTCAAGGCTCTGAGCTTTCTGCTGAAGCTCATTACGATATTGATCAAGTCACGCTTGAAGCAAGATGTTACGGCTTAGCACGTCAGTTTAACCCCTTTTTAGTCAACACGGTTGTTGGGTTTATCGGTCCAGAGTATTTATACGATAGTAAGCAAGTAACAAGAGCAGGGTTAGAAGATCATTTTATGGGGAAAATGCACGGCTTACCGATGGGAGTGGATGTGTGCTATACGAATCATATGAACGTTGATCAAAATGATATGGATAACTTAAGCATGCTGCTTGGCACAGCGGGCGTAAACTTTGTAATTGGTGTACCGATGGCTGACGACTGTATGCTAAACTATCAGTCGCTAAGCTATCATGATATCGCGACGGTTCGACGAATTTTAAACCAAGGGCCGATTTCTATCTTTAAGCAGTGGTTAGAAGAGTATGGCATTATGGAAAACAATCGATTTACGTCCAAAGCAGGTGATCCAACCATTTTTATGAACGGCGTGTTAGGAGGAATGAAGTAATGAAAAATGAAAAAGAACAGCTGCTAGCTCGCTTAAAAGGTTTTACGCCAGCCCGAATTGGTGTAGGACGAACGGGAACAAGGCCGCTAACTTCTGATGTATTAGCTTTTCGAACAGATCATGCAGCTGCTGTTGATGCGGTGTACGGTGAAGTGGATTATAAATTATTGGAAGATTTAGAATTATTTTCGATTGATACAAAGAGTACGTCAAAAGAGCATTATCTAAAATTCCCTGACCAAGGGAGATTGCTTTCAGAGCTTGCAAAAGAACAATTAAAACGTAACTGCCGAAAGCAGCCAGACGTTCAAATTGTTGTTTCTGACGGATTGAGCGCAAATGCAATCGAAGCAAATATCCGCGATGTTTATCCAGCTTTGGTTGATTCATTGGATTCATATGACCTTAGTGTTGGGACTTCCTTCTTTGTAAAAGGAGGGAGGGTTGCATGCATGGATGATATTGGTGATATTTTAGCTCCAAAAACACTCGTTTTACTTATTGGAGAACGACCTGGACTTGTCAGCGCAGAATCGATGAGCGCATACATGTGCTATCAGCCACAAAAAGGAAAAAAAGAGTCCGACCGCATGGTGATTTCTAATATTCATCGTGGCGGCACTCCTCCGTTAGAAGCAGCTGCACATATCGGTACAATTATTTATCAAATGATCCAGCAGCAAACAAGCGGTGTTCACCTCGTTATTTAATCGTTTTTATCAGTAAAAACAACATACATAAAAGGAGGAGTTAGAATGGCGTTACAGAAACATCTAAAACCAATCCATCTTTGGGCTATTTCAGTAGGGATGGTTATTTCAGGACAATATTTTGGGTGGAACTATGGGTTTGAAGCAGGTGGGATTTTAGGACTTGCAGTTGCTACCTTAATCGTAACGATTTTCTATACAACTTTTATGTTTAGCTATGCCGAACTATCAACGTCAATTCCGCAAGCGGGTGGACCGTCAGCTTACGCAAGAAGAGCAACGGGTCCATTTGGAGGATTTATAGCTGGGATTGCCTGTTTACTTGAATTTGTGTTTGCACCGCCCGCTATTGCCGTTTCAACAGGTGCATATCTAAATTTTTTAATTCCATCGATTAATCCCGTATATGCAACCGTTGGTGTCTTTGCCTTCTTTATTCTCGTTAATTTAATCGGCGTTAAAGAAGTAGCTTTAATTGAGCTAAGCGCTACGATTCTAGCACTTATTGGATTAGCAATCTTCTACGTGAGCGGACTGTCGCATATCGAAACAAGCAATCTATTTAATGAACAATCATTCTTAAACGGTCCTTCTGGTATTTTAGCTGCTATTCCGTTTGCCGTTTGGTTTTACTTGGCTATTGAAGGTGGAGCTATGGCTGCAGAAGAAGTTGAGAATCCACAAAAAAACATTCCCAAAGGGTTTATTGCTGCCATTATTACCCTAGCAACGGCTACTATTTTCACGCTATTTGTCACAGCGGGATTAGGTGGAGGAAGCGGTACCAGAGCTTCAGCAGATTATCCGCTTCCACAGGCGTTATCGCTTGTCTATGATGGAAATGCGCTTTCTATTACAATTGCAATCATTGGCTTATTCGGGCTCATTGCAAGCTTAAATGGCATTATCATGGGTTTCTCTCGTCAAACGTATGCGCTAGCGCGAGAAGGGTATTTTCCAAAATTTCTTGCAAAAACGAATAAAAAAGGTGTGCCAGTGGGAGGCCTGCTCATTCCGGGGGTAATCGGCGTGATTTGTGCAGGATCCGCGACGTTTGCAAATGCACTTATTATTCTAGCCGTATTTGGTGCAATGACGATGTACTGCATTAGCTTAGTGTCACTCTTTATTTTACGAAAGAAAGAGCCAAACTTAGTAAGACCGTTTAAAGTCAACTATCCTGCTGTTCCGATCATTGCGCTTTCGTTAGGCTTACTATGCTTATTTAGCATCGTGAAATACAGCGTCCTGACAACGGATTTAATACTTTTTAACCGTTCGATTCCGCTCATTTATATTATTGTAGGAATCTTTGCTGCTTCAGTTGTTTATTATTTTGCATACCCAGCCAGGTTATTTAAAAAGGATCAGGGTGAAGTATATGGTGAAGAGGCAATTAAGGTGAAGTAATAAAAGATTCTTGTTAAAAAGATATGAGTAGAAAAGCTGAGAGTGTATGTATTCTCAGCTTTTTTCTTTAGTCTATTAACATGTATTGTATACTGATAAAATAAGAAAGCGCTTTATTTATAGGTTGATAAAATCAAAAAACGTGGAGGAGATTATGGATCAGATTGTACGAGACGTAGCTAGCTTAATTAAGTGTAAGAATAAAAAGATGATAATTGGTATATCAGGTCACGGTGCATCTGGAAAAACAACATTTGCGAAGAAGCTTATCCACCTTCTTGGAGAGGACGAAGTTAATTATATCAATACGGATCCTTATATTGTTGATTCTAATCTTAGGAAGCAGACTCTCATAAGCTATGAATATAAGGGAGAACGACATGAGGGCAAGATAACGGCTTGTCATCCTTCTGCTCATCATCGGAATGCTTTAGAAAGAGATGTTCAAATGATTAGAAGCTCATTTGATTTTTATACAATAGGAACACATTATTTAGAGAGTATTCTAATTTCTGCGCGGAAAAGAATAAGTATTATAGAAGGAATGAGTGTAGCCTTCACTAATTTGAATTTATATGATAGGACCATCTATCTATATACGAATGAAGAAACTGAGCTAATGAGACGAAGTGAACGCGATGTGTTTGAAAGAGGAATGGACCTCGATTATTTAAGGAGGACTCATCAAGAACGTAGAATTCAATATGATGTATTTATGCACGCGTATCACAGGGACTTTGATATTGTTATCAAAAACTCAAACGAGAATTTTATACTTGAAAAAAGCAAATAAAATCGAAAGAAGCACATGGTTATTCCAGTGCTTCTTTCAGCTGCTATTTAATACATTTCAATACCTCAGTATAGAAAGTATGTTTGTCATCCACGTTTAAAACAATTCGATCTATTTCTTTCGTTATTCCGTATGGTAAAGTTAGCGTTTGCTTTTGGTGGAGTTGAATTTCAAAGGTTGGCTTTTCTGGAACAAAGTCATTTAGCCTTGCATCGTATAAGTGAGCCTGCTCAGCCTTCGTGAACGTTTCAGCGCCGTCATACCATTTAATTTCCTTAATCGTAGCTAATGGAATGATGGCTCTTTTAGTCAAGCCTGTTTGTAAAATCAGCTCTTTTGTTGTTAAGACATACGGAGAAAGACGAATGGCTTGAATTTCGGCAATCATGAATACAATCCCGTATATATTTAGGAGTAAAAGAATCATTGAGAGAGCTGGGCTCCATTGATGTAAAAAGTAATGGACACCGACTGTTTCTAACACAATAGCATGAATAATGACCAGGTTTAGAGCCACTCCATTTGCGCTTTTATGGTATGAAAATGAACTGCCATTTACATGTACTTTCTTTTTAAATGAACAAGTGTAGTACAAGATGGAAAGGTCATGCAGCCACCAAGGTGATGTCTTTAAGTTGTGAAAGGTTGTCTCTAGGGCTTTTTCAAGGTTTATTGGGAAAAGAGCGTAGTTAGTAGCTTCTGCTAAATAAGAACGTTTCAACAAAGGTAGAATGCTTAGAAAGCGATACAGATACAAGCATGCGCTTATTGTAAGTAGCCCTATAATTATAAAAATTAAGTAGGATGTCAATGAATAGTGTGTAAAGTAAGGCTTTGGAATCGCTATGTATGCAAGGATAGAGAGTATGCTAATGACTCCAATGAAATGGTGGAGAGTAGGTTTTTGTCTAAAGATGAAA
Organism: Priestia flexa NBRC 15715; assembly: GCF_001591565.1. GTDB lineage: Bacteria > Bacillota > Bacilli > Bacillales > Bacillaceae_H > Priestia > Priestia flexa. Next base: position 6,772 of record NZ_BCVD01000013.1, read on the forward strand.
ACATAAAGTAAGAGCGGGATAACCATTAAAAAGTCAAGCAAAGATCCAATGACTACTTCATTAGGGACAGGGCCGAACGCTGAAGTACGATAAACAATGAAGTTTGCACACATAATCAGTCCGATTAAAAGAAGAATCACATTTGTTCGTTTCATTATAAATAGATTCATTATTTTCACCTCTTCTTCATCATACCAGAAAAAACATAGATAAATTTTACAAAATAAGAAACTTTTTAAACTTGAAATTCGTATTACTAAATAAGAAAGAAAAAGATAAACAACGTGTGTTGAAAAGGGGAATAATGTAATGAAACAAAAGCATATTAAAACAAAATTTCAAATCGAAGAGTTTGCTGAGTTTTTTTTAGCTGGTGAGTTTGCTATTATTTATCATCAATTAAGCGAAGAATTTCAGTTAGAAGTACCGTTCACAGACTTTTTACATATGAGCGAAGAGTTCAATCAAGGAGTTGAGAAATATAGCTTAGAAACACTTCTGTCAATCTCATCGTCTGTTCAACAATATATCTGGATTGATAGTAAGGAGCGTAAAGGAATTAGCCTATTCGTTGAGGAGAATGGGACAATTGTTGGTTTGGAACTTCAGCTAATTGAACAACAAGCGAACATATGCAAAACGTCGCGTACATATAGAATGCCAATTAACCAAGAATGGTTTGTACTATGGGGAGGTACAAACGCGCTGTTAAACTATCATTATCTAATTATTTCACAGCGCTATGCGTATGACTTAGTTATTCACCGTGATGAAAGCACGTATAAAGAATATGGTGATGAACTAGAAGACTACTATGCATTTAACCAAAAAGTAGTTGCGCCGGCTGAAGGGAAGGTCGTTGCGGTAGTGGATGGGTTAAAAGATAACCCAATCGGTGATGTGGATACCGAACACCCAGCGGGGAACTATGTGATAATTGACCACGGAAACAGCGAATATAGTTTATTAGCGCACTTTAAACAAGGGAGTATTTTAGTAAAAGAAGGAGATCTTGTTTATGAAGGGAAGTGGATTGGAAGCTGTGGAAATTCAGGTAATTCAACAGAGCCTCATATTCACTTTCAAGTTATGAATGGTCATAATCTCTTTACAAGCGAGTCGCTGCAAATTCAGTTTAAAAATGGTATGGAACCAATTCGTGGCGACTACGTCATTCCAACTTTTAGCTGAAAGTGAACGAATAAAATAATCTAACATTATTACTTACGATAATTGTTTGGAAAGGCCGTTATGTTATGACGGCTTTTTTTGTACAATCATTGAAACACGAAAACTCCTTCAAAAGAGTCATTATTTACACAGAGGTAGTAGTTCTTTTGTTGAAAATACACAAATAAAAAACTGAAAATTCATTCTTTTTCCGATGAATTAACAATAATCATCCTGTAAACTAAAAAAACTAGATGTTATATTTTATAACACAAAAAGTTAGGTTTAGGAGGATGAGTAATAAATGGAACAAAACGCTGATTTACGTCCAATTGCGCACGAGAAATATCGTATTTTAGGTCCAAAAGCGTATGTGGCAATGTGGTGGGGAGATGCCGTAATGGTTGGTTCATTTATGTTAGGTTCAAGTTTAATTCCACCTTTTGGGAAGTTGAATTTGACGCAAGCTTTTATCGCTTTAATTCTAGCGAATATTCTCGCTGCTTTGTTATTTGCGTTAAATGGACGAGTAGGATGGAAACACGGGATTCCAATGGTTGTTCAGCTTAGATCTTCCTTTGGTCCGGTAGGTTCTCGAATTCCAGCTTTAATGCGAGCGGTCCCCGCGTTATTCTGGTATGGAGTCCAATCTTGGCTGGGGGCTCAGGCGCTGAACCAAGTGTTTATGGGACTTATCGGTTTTGATAACGTTTGGGTCTGGTTTTTTGCATTTCAAGCGCTCCAAATCTTCCTATCAGCTAAAGGCATTCAATCGATTAAGTGGATTGAAATTGTAGGATCTGTCATTATTATGCTGGGCGTTGTGTATTTGATTTTTCTCTTTTTATCCACCTTTGGATTCGAAGTTGAGAAAGTCGCTAACACCGAGGGTTCCTGGGGAATTCCATTTTGGCTTGCGATGACGGTGTTAATCGGTCAATTTGCTGCACTGCTCATTAATATTTCAGATTACACTCGCTACTTCCCACGTAAATCTTCAGCTGGTACGTTTGTAGGAGCTCACGTTGTAGGGATTGTTCCACCGATGATTTTATTGCCATTCGTCGGCATTTTAGGAGCAGCGGCCGTCGGCGTCTGGAATCCTGTTGATATTATCTCAAATCATATTTCGAATGTAGTAGCCAGTATTATTGTGTTAATCTTTATTGCTCTAGCCCAAGTTACAACAAACTTAGTAGCTAATATCATGCCTCCAGTACTTGTGGCAATGGATTTATTTAAAATCTCATGGGAAAAAGCCTGCGTAATTGTCGGAGTACTAGGAGTAGTAACGTGTCCATGGTTTATTATGACGGATTCATTATTTTTAACATTTATCGCAGTTGTTTCAGCTTTTTTAGGTCCGATTTTTGCGATTATGGTAGCAGACTTTTACTTTATTCATAAAGGTAATTATAATGTGGCTCCGTTATATGAAGGTAAACTATTTATGGCATTTAAAGGGTGGAATCCTGCCGCTATTATCGCCACAATTGTTGGAACGTCTCTCGCGTTTATTAACGTGGAACTTTCGTGGTTTTTAGGTTTAATTCCTGCAGCCCTTGTGTATGTTGTGTTAATGAAAACATGGATCATGAAGCATGAGCAGTATGTAAGAGAAGGGCTTAATCAAACATTCCGTCATTCAGCCCCATTAAAACGTGAAGAAGCGAGCTGAATCCAGGTAGGGAAACTCCTACCTGGATTTTAGTGTGTTTAGTGAAAGTTTACTAATAAAAGATAAAAATTTATTGAAAATTTCAAAAAAAATATATTGAAAGCGCTTTATCTATATGTTATTCTTCATTTATCGAGGTAAAATTTACTGAAAAATAAGTAAAAAACACATGTAGTGAGGTAGTGTATATGACCACGTTAAAAGAGGTAGCAACTGCTGCAAAAGTTTCAAGCACCACCGCATCTAGGGTGTTAAACAATGATCACACACTTTCTGTTTCTGATGAAACCAGAAGTCGAGTTTTAAAAGCTGCAAAAGCATTGAATTATACACCCGTAAGAGCGCGTAAAGGAGAGACGGGAGATGCAAATCTTACTCCCCGTATTGGTATTATGTTTGCCCAAACTGTTGAAGAAGAGCTGGCAGACCCCTTCTTTTCATCTATACGACACGGAATTGAGAATGCTTGCATAGAGAGAGGAATTTTAACAAATCGAATGTTTCGTCTAAAAAGCATGCATCGAGAAGAAGTGCTTCATGACCTAGATGGTTTAATTGTTGTCGGGCGCATTAGTGCTGAGACGATTCAAACTGTTAGTAATCATCTCGACAATATTATCTTTGTCAATCACTTAGCGGATGAAAATACATATGATTCAGTCATCAGCGATTTTGAACGCGCAACGGAAAGTGCGCTTGAGCATTTAATACAGTTAGGTTATCAGCGTATTGGCTACATCGGAGGACGTGAACGAGAACATTTTATAAACGGAAATCAGGTTATTGAAGATAAGCGCCAAACAACATTTGAAAAAATACTAGAGAAAAAAGGAATGTTTTGTTCTAGCGATGTTCATATTGGTGAATTCGCCATGGCTCAAGGGTATGAGTTAATGGAGAAAGCGATTAAACAAGGAAATTTGCCAGAAGCCTTTTTCATAGCGAGCGATTCAATGGCGATTGGCGCAATGCGAGCTCTTCAAAAAGCGAATCGTAAAGTGCCAGAAGATGTTGCGATTGTAAGCTTTAACGATGTAGATGTTGCAGAATTTACGAGTACGCCTCTAACCACGGTCAAGGTCTACACGGAGCAGATGGGCCAGTTAGCGGTCAACTTACTAATGGATCGAATAAATGGGCGCAAGATTCCGCTAAAGGTGACGGTACCTACAAAATTAGTAATTCGAGATAGCTGTGGTTTAACAATGAAACGAATGGCTAGCGGGGCGTAAACAGTATAACTGAAAGGAGGTGATGCACGAGCCTTATTGGAACGTAAATGATTGTAAGGGGGAGAAGAAATCGAAAGTAAAAAACACATAAAAAAAAGAGATTAAAAAACCTAGAGCAAATGCTTCCGTTTTATTGGCAGATAAAGCGGAACAAGCAAGATGGCAGTCCTTCTTATCTAGGGGTTTTTAACCTCAAATAAAACATATAGAAGCCTATTATACTTACTTTTTTATTTTCTGGCAATAAAACCGTTTTATCCTAATTAATCAGAAAATTCTAAATAAATAACGTGTAGGAGGAGCACATGAAGAACGTGACGCGTTTGTTAATTTTGTTTATGATTTTTGCGGTATTTGCGGCGGGGTGTGGAAGCAAAGGAGCTTCTTCTGGTGATGGTGGTAAAGTCACACTAACACTGTTTTCCACAATGAGTAATAAAGGAGAAAGAGCAGCATTAGAAAGCGTAATTGCAGATTTTGAAAAGGAAAATCCTGATATAGCGATTGAAGCAAACTTTCCTGGAAACGGATATGAGGATATGCTTCGTGTGAAGATGGGTGCCAACGACATGCCAGATTTATTTGATACGCACGGTTGGTCACAGCTTCGATACGGTGAATATGTTGCAGATTTAAAAGACATGAATTGGGTGAAAGACTTAGATCCTGCGCTTAATCAAATTTTAAAAGATGAAAGCGGCAAGGTGTACGCTTACCCGTTAAATCAAGCTAAAGATGGGATTAGCTATAATGTGAAACTACTAGAACAATACGGAATTAAACCACCACAAACAATGGATGAGTTTGTGAAAGCATTAGAAGTAGTAAAAAACAAAAGCAAAGGTGATGTCGTACCGCTTTGGATTCCTGGAGGAGAAAACGGAAATATTGCGCAAATCTTTGACCAAATCGCTACGCCATATCTTATTACTGACAAAGAGAATGGACATGGAGACGAGCTGTTAGATGGAAGCTTCAACTGGTCAAAATACGATCAGCTAGGAGAGTTGATGGTCGATTTAAAGAAAAAAGATTTACTCAACAAAGATGTATTAACAGCGAAACAATCCCAGGTAACGGAGCTTATGGCACAAGATAAAATTGCGTTTACATTCGTAGGAGGCTCCTTAGGTCCTGATGCAACAGAACTAAATCCTGAAGTAAAGGTTGGAACAATTCCTGTACCAGCTGTTCATAAAGGGGATGCACAAAGTTGGATTGGCGGCGAGCGCTTTACACTAGCAGCATGGAAAGATTCTAAAAACCTAGACGAGGCAAAGGAATTTATTGAATTTGCGGCTAAGCCGGAAAATGTAAAGAAAATAGCTGAAGGCACATCTTCTACAGCGGCATTAAAAAATGTGGAAGCAGATAACTACTACTCAGAGTTTTATAAGCAATATGAAGAAGTAAAGGTAGAGCCATACTTTGATCGTAAGTACTTACCAAGCGGCATGTGGTCTGTGATGTCAACAACAGGTCAAGAGCTATTAGCTGGAACGCTTACAGCAAAACAGCTTTCTAAGAAAATGGAAGAAGAGTATAACCGCTTGCGAAAGCAGTAAAAAGTTAGGGAAAGCAGTGCTTAATTGTGCTGCTTTCTGCAAACTGCATCTAGCTGAAATAGGAGTGAGGTTATGAGCGAATTAGTAAGAAACGAGCGGCTACCCAAAGAGTCTACTTCAGTTATAAAGAAAAAAAAGTCAACTAAGCTCAAAAAAGAATCATCTTTATGGTGGATGTACTTACCTGGGCTTGTCATTGTTACGCTGTTTATTATTTATCCATTCATTAATGGCATCCAGCTTTCGTTTACAAACTGGAATGGTTTTTCGCAAACATATGATTGGATTGGAGTTGAACAGTATCAGAGGTTACTAGCGGATCCAACAACGTGGCTGGTTGTGAAAAATACGCTATTGTACGGAATTGGAAGTACAATTTTTCAGAATATACTGGGCTTGTTGTATGCACTTTTGTTGAATCAAAGTATTCGAATGAAAACATTCACGCGTACGATTGTTTATTTACCGGTTATTATTAGCCCGATTATTATGGGATACATTTGGTACTTTTTCTTCTCATTTCAAGGTGGAGCGCTGAATGATGTGCTGATGCTCTTTGAGTATGAACCGGTTAACGCACTAGGGAATGCAAGTTTGAATCCATGGATCATTGTATTTGTTAATACGTATCAGTTTGTTGGGATTGCGGTGATTATTTATCTTGCGGGACTTCAAGGGATTTCAAAAGATTATTATGAAGCAGCTCAGTTAGATGGTGCTTCTGGTTGGCAGCAGTTTAAAACGATTACTCTTCCTTTACTAATGCCGTCTATTACAATTAACGTTGTTTTAAATATTATTGGAGGACTAAAGTTGTTTGACGTAATTGTTGCCTTAACAGGCGGGGGGCCTGGAGATGCATCACAATCTATGTCAACGTTTATGTATGATTTATACTTTAAACGACAAGACGCAGGTTACGCTGCAACGCAGGGGGTATTTATGGCTGTGATTATTTTAATTATTAGCATCGGAGCATTGATTTACTTTAAGAGGAAGGAGACAGAAGCATGATTGATTACACGAATAAGAAGAAAAAAAGATGGCTTACAGTTTTGGCTGTTGTGATCACCATCTTTCATATTGTGCCGTTCTATATTCTTGTGACAACATCGCTTAAACCAGCGGGAGACTTCAGTTCAAAGTGGGTATTTCCATCACAGCCCAATGTTCAAAATTTTGCTGATGCGTGGAGTCAAGCAGGACTTGGTACAGCGTTCTTAAATACGGTTATTATTACGTTTTGCTCAGCCGTTTTACTTATTGTATTAGGTTCGCTCGCTGCTTATCCACTAGCACGTCGTCAAACAAAGCTAAATAAATACGTCTACTTTATCTTTATTGGAATTATGGTCATCCCCCCGCTAACAGCACTTGTTCCCCTTTACAAAATGGTGGTTAACATGGGGATGATGAACACATACCAAATTGCTATCTTAAACAATGTGGCAGCATTTTTACCATTAACAATCTTTCTATATGCAGGATTCATTCGCTCGACGATTTCAAAAGAGCTCGAAGAAGCAGCGAAAATTGATGGAGCAAGTACGTTAGGTATCTTTTTCCGCATCGTCTTCCCACTGTTAAAGCCAGTGACGGCGTCTGTTTTAATCATTTCATGCGTGTATATTTGGAACGATTATCAGTTTGCGATTTTCTTCTTGCAAGATAAAGAAATGCATACATTAACGGTTACGCTTGCCAGTTTCTTTGCACAAAATCAGCATAATTTGAGCTTAGTAGGAGCAGCAGCTTTAATCGCTATGCTGCCGATGACAATTTTATTTTTACTTCTACAAAAATATTTTATTGCCGGCTTAGCTTCGGGATCTGTTAAAGGCTAAATGATGAAAAGAGAGGGAGAGAATTAATGACAAAAATTACGTTTATCGGTGCAGGAAGTACAGTATTCGCCAAAAATATTTTAGGAGACTGCATGTTTGTTCCGGCTTTGGCAGGATTTGAATTTGCCTTATATGATATCGACGAGCAGCGTTTAAAGGATTCAGAAAACATGCTTAATAACCTAAAAGAAAACTATAAAATCAACGTGACGGTTAAATCGTACCTTAATCGAAAAGAAGCGCTTAAAGGCGCAAAGTACGTAATCAATGCCATACAGGTAGGGGGATATAAACCAAGTACGGTAATTGATTTTGATATTCCAAAGAAATATGGTCTTCGCCAAACGATTGGTGACACGGTTGGCATTGGTGGTATCTTTAGATCTCTGCGCACCATTCCAGTGATGCTTGATTTTGCAAAAGATATGGAAGAAGTCTGCCCGGATGCGCTGTTTTTAAATTACACAAATCCAATGGCTACTTTAACGGGTGCGATGTTACGCTATACGGATATTCAGGCGGTCGGGCTTTGTCATAGCGTACAGGTATGTACCAAAGATTTATTTAAGGCGCTTGAAATGGATCACGAAGGAATTGAAGAAAAAATCGCAGGTATTAATCATATGGCATGGCTATTAGAAGTAAAGCGGGATGGAAAAGACTTATATCCTGAAATTAAGCGCCGTGCTCGTGAAAAGCAAAAAATAAAGCATAATGATATGGTGCGTTTCGAGCTTATGGACAAGTTTGGTTATTATATTACGGAGTCGTCTGAACATAACGCAGAGTATCACCCATATTTTATTAAGAACAACTATCCAGGTTTAATCGACCAATTTAACATTCCGCTTGATGAATACCCAAGACGATGCGAAGAGCAAATTAGCCAATGGGAAACGATGCGAGAAGAGCTTGTTCATAACAGAAATCTCACGCACACGCGCTCTCATGAATATGGTTCACGTATCATTGAAGCGATGGAAACGAATACGCCATTTAAGTTTGCAGGCAACGTATTAAACACAGGTGGTTTAATTAGTAACCTGCCACAAAAAGCGTGCGTAGAAGTCCCGTGTATCGTTGATCGTAGCGGTATTATTCCAGGTTATATCGGAGAGCTACCAGAGCAACTAGCAGCGCTTAATCGTACAAATATCAATACGCAACTTTTAACAATCGAAGCAGCAGTGACCAAAAAGCGTGAGCATATCTACCAAGCTGCAATGTTAGACCCTCATACAAGTGCTGAACTATCAATGGATGATATTGTTTTACTATGTGACGATTTGATTGAAGCACACGGTGATTGGTTACCACAGTTTTCAGGAAAAGTGTATCAGTCTATCTAATAATAAATGAGTAGGGAAAATTCCCTACTCGTTTTGAACATTTAAGAAATGATTAATAACAATTGAGACAGCACCTAATGCAGGTGCATTTTTTCCTAATGAAGAGGGGAGTAGTTCACATGTATTTTCTAAATGAGAATGTACCCTAGAAGCAACTTCATTTTTAATGGTGTTTAACACAATCGGGTGAGATTCGATAATATTATTCCTTAGAATAATGGCTTGTGTGTCAAAAGTATTGAGAATGTTAGTGATGCCAATACTAATATAGAATCCAAAGTTTTGTAGTGCATTTAAGGCATCCACATCATTTTTATTTGCACGTTCAATAATTTCTTTTCGTACCAAATTTTTTTCATTTTTTTCTTCTACAGAAGAAAAAGAAGCTAGTAAAGCTTTTTCAGAAGCAAAAGCCATTTTGATGGATATCAAACAAACTATTACAATGAATGCTTCTTCTCAAAAGTTATTCGCCTATGGGAAATTGGTGATTATTGTAGGAATACTACTTTCTGTTTTTCAACAATTTGTAGGTATAAATGTAGCTTTATATTATGCCCCACGTATTTTTGAAAGTATGGGAGCTGCTAAAGATTCTTCAATGTTGCAAACCATTATTATGGGATTAGTGAATGTTGTTTTTACAATTATTGCAATTTTAACAGTTGATCGATGGGGGAGAAAGCCCTTATTAATAGTAGGTTCAATTGGAATGTCTATTGGAATGTTTGGTGTATCAAGTATGGCATTTTCTAATATGATTGGAATAGGGACACTTATATTTATTATTATTTATACAGCTTCATTTATGATGTCATGGGGACCAATATGCTGGGTGCTGATTTCGGAGATTTTTCCTAATAAAATTAGAGGCCGAGCTGTAGCTATCGCTGTAGCAGTTCAATGGGCGGCTAACTATTTTATTTCCTCTACATACCCTACAATGATGGAGTATAGTGGAGGATTAACATATGGTTTTTATGGTTTGATGAGTGTACTTTCTGCTTTATTTGTCTGGAAGCTTGTTCCGGAAACGAAAGGAAAAACGCTTGAACAGATGGAAAATACATGGAGAAAAAGAAAAGAAGACCAAAAAGATAGTCAAATTATTTAAATTAGGAGAATCATTCAAAGTAAACCATAAAATATACGTTTCCGGATTTTTGTAGATTGACGAGTAGGGAGTTCCCTACTCGTTTTCTTCTTGTTCCAAACGTTTATAGTGTGTCTTCCCCATTTGATAGACGAAAAATAAAAAAATAGGCAAGAGAATGATAAGAGAAGACATGCGAATTAGCGTGTCCACAATGGCTCCTTTTGTAATAATTAAGTTCACGATAAACATTAAAACAAAAATTACAATACCTACAGTTGTTAGCGTTTTTTTCAGCTTTTCTACTTTCACTTTTATCACCTAGTTTTAAAAATAATGGATGAAGCACTGAAAATCAACTCTTTCGATGAAAAGAGAGCAAAGAGGTTTACAGGATAAAAGATATGTTGTACGATAAAAAAAGTTTAATTCTTACTAAATCTATAAGATATGAGGTGTATATCATGGCATCAACAACTGTACAAACTTCTAAGCATACTAATTCAGCTCGCACAACGGTTGTTACGGAGCTTAGTCCAATGCAAAAGCCGTTAGTTATTGTCGGAATTTTAATTTCGGTCGTGTTACTAACAGCGATTGTAAACACAACAAATTGGACACAAGGTGTATTATTTATTATCGGTCTCGCTCTTGGCGCGACGTTACTATATGCACGATTTGGTTTTACTTCAGCGTTTAGACGATTAATGTCGGTCGGAAACGTACAAGGTTTACAGGCACATATGCTTATGCTAGCAGTAGCTTCCACGCTGTTTGCTATTATTTTAAGCACTGGGTTTAGCTTTACCGGTACGACACCGGCAGGTTATGTGTCACCAGTAGGCGTGAGTGTGGTGGTAGGAGCATTTTTATTCGGAATTGGAATGCAGCTAGGAAACGGATGTGCATCAGGTACTCTTTATAATCTTGGTGGCGGTTCGTCTTCTATGATCATTACGCTCGTTTCATTCATTGGAGGTTCACTACTTGCAGCGTATCACTTTACATTTTGGATGGAGGATATGCCATCGTTCCAACCAATTTCGTTAGCTGAATCAACTGGGCTTGGCTATTTCGGTGCATGGGTTGTTCAAATGGTGGCATTTGCAGTTATTTACTGGATTACAGTTCAGCTTGCTAAAAAGAAAAATCCGCCAATGATGAAGCAGCTTCCAACAACAACAGGATGGAAGAAAGTTATTCGTGGTTCTTGGCCATTATTTGCGGCAGCAATTATCTTAGCACTTTTAAATGCTCTAACGCTAACAGTACGCGGTAACCCTTGGGGCATTACGTCAGCATTTGCTTTATGGGGTGGTAAAGCGTTAATGGCAACAGGAATTGATGTTTCGACTTGGGGTTATTTCCAAGGAGCGAATGGTCAAGCGTTAACGCAAACGGTTCTTGCCGACTCTACAAGCGTAATGAACTTTGGCATTATTTTAGGCGCGTTTATCTCAGCGGCAGCTCAAGGAACGTTCAAGCCTGGTAAAATTAAGCCAGGAGTTGCAGGAGCAGCAGTTGTAGGTGGCCTATTAATGGGCTATGGTTCTCGCTTAGCATTTGGTTGTAACATTGGTGCTTATTTTGGAGGAATCGCATCGTTTAGCTTACACGGTTGGGTATGGATGGTTATGGCAATGTTAGGAACAACGCTAGCCTTATTTATTCGACCATTGTTCGGATTAAAGAATCCAAAACCAAACGATTCGATTTGTTAAGAGAAAACCTACTTGCTTATTTCAGCAAGTAGGTTTTTTTCTTGTACTTATATGAGAAGTGAGATAGAATGAGAAAATAGAAAAACTAAAAATGTTTTATGAGTTTATCACGAGGAGGACTGATAATGAAAGAGCGAATTATGCAGGCATTTATCGAAGAGATTCATCATAAAGGAATGAAATTTACAATGGATGACTTAGCTAAAAGGCTAGGCATTAGTAAACGGACGCTGTACGAACATTTCTCGTCCAAAGTAGAGATTTTAGATACCATTATCACTCAAACGCTACAGGATTTTGATCAGAAAACCGAAGCGATTGTGAATAATGAAAATCTATCTTTGGTGGACAAAATCAAGCGAGTTATTACCGTTATTCCAGAGTATAATGACTTCTATGACTTATGTATCATTGAGCAGATGAAGCGCTACTACCCAGCACAGTGGGAGCAGTTAAATGTGGCTTTGAACCAGTGGGACTCACTGAGAGAGCTCATAAAGCAAGGAATAGAAGAAGGAATTATTGTAAATCGAAATCTTGATTTAATGATGAAGGTAATCATCGACGCTGTGAATTCGACTTTAGATCGAAGCTTTTTTTTAGAAAATCGATTAACCGTATCAGATGCGCTCGATACGATTGTTGATATGCTATTGCACGGCCTTTTAACAAGTAAGGTAAAATCGGAACTTTAAAATAGAGCGCATACGACAGAGTCTGGCATATCTCTTGTTTTCATGGGAGTCAGTCTCTTTTATCGGTCGATAAAAACTAAAAAAACAAAAATGGTTTTCATGTTTTATGGAGAATATAGGAGAAAGTTGGAGGGTTATTTATGTCACTACTGTTAAGAAATAAAGGAGCCATGCTGCTTTTAATGCTTAACATCTTTTTGGTGTTTATGGGAATAGGTCTTGTAATTCCCATTATGCCAACTTATATGATTGAGCTTCAAATTAGCGGAAGTATCGTTGGAATGCTTGTCGCTGCATTTTCGTTAACACAGTTTATCTTTTCACCTGTTGCAGGGAGATTATCGGATTCTTTTGGGCGTAAAAAAATGATCGTTACCGGTATGTTGATCTTTGCCGTGTCAGAGTGGCTATTTGGAATTGCCAATGCACCGGCGCTATTGTTTGGCGCTCGTATGCTGGGCGGAATTAGTGCAGCATTAATTATGCCAGCCGTTATGGCTTATACAGCTGATATTACGACGCCAAAAGAGCGCGCAACAGGAATGGGGTATATTAATGCAGCAATCACAACAGGCTTTATCATCGGCCCTGGAATCGGTGGATTCATTGCTGAATTTGGCATGCGAGTCCCGTTTTATTCAGCAGCCGTTGCAGGAGTTTTCGCAGCCTTACTTACCTTATTTGTTCTGCCTGAATCACCAATGGAAGAACGCGTGAAGGCTGACCCACTTCAAACAGAAAAGCAGAGCTTATTTACACAGTTACGTAATTCGTATAAGGAACCGTACTTTTTAAGCTTAATTATTGTGTTTGTTGCTTCGTTTGGCTTAGCGAATTATGAGACGGTATTTGGTTTATTTGTAGATCGTAAATTCGGCTTTACGCCAAAAGATATAGCATTTATTATCACGTTTGGTTCCATTGCAGGAGCTGTTGTTCAGCTCACTATTTTTGGGTGGATTGTCAATAAGTTTGGTGAGAAAAGGGTTATTTCAATCTGTCTGTTTGTAGCAGGCTTATTCGTACTTTTAACTTTGTTCACGCATGCATACTGGTTGATTGTTGTCGTAACGTTTACGCTGTTTTTAGCAATCGATATTTTACGACCAGCTATTAGTACACAAATGTCAAAACTTGCTCAAGAACAGCAGGGCTACGTAGCCGGCTTAAATTCTGCTTACACAAGTTTAGGAAACATTGCAGGACCTCTTGTTGCAGGGATTTTATTTGATATTGATATCAACTTTCCATATGTAGCAGCGGCCATCGTTTTATTCGTTTGTTTCGTCTTAACGTTAACAGTAGGAAAGCGAGTAGCTCAGTCAAATCCAGTTGTTGAGAAGTAAAAGTGGTTGAAGAACGTTCTATTCCTAGTGGATAGGACGTTTTTCATTGACTTTTGACAGGTTGTTTCATACACTTTTAGTAAAATATTTCAGCTTAGGCTGTATGTTGCTACTTATTAAAGTAGAGAAGATACATAAGGAAGGAACGAATATATGAATGAAACCTCATCTGTAAAGTCGATGGGCTATTTAATTAGTCGTAAGCTTATTGCAGGACTAATCATGGTTGTTGCCATTAGTGTCTTAGCGTTTGTCACGGCGATTATACCTGCGGATAAGCCAGCTGACTTTACTATCCTTAACTTTATTCAGGAGTTTAAGAAAGAAGGGAGTTTTTTCGCGCTTGGGTACTACTTTTTTATTGTAGGCTCAGCTGTTATCTTAACCTCTTTTGTGGTAGAGCTAACTGCGCAAACGATTACAAATCGCTGGGAAGGTAAGTACAAGTGGTGGATTACGGGTGCTTTACATTTTGTTTTATCACTTTTTTTCATCCCGATGCTGCTTTTTTTCTTTATTGTGGATCGCTTATTGGCACTTAAAAAGACGCCATATCATTGGAAGCATGTACTTGGATTTTTTGTAGCTCCAATTGCGCTATTTAGTTTATTTGTTGTTATCGTTTAAAGCCTCTCTGCTTCAGAGAGGTTTTTTTATGGAAGCGTTAGGGGGAACTTTGGTGAATAAGATGCTAAAAGGAAGAAAATAACGAATTTTATAAAAATAATGATATACTAAACTCATTAGTACTGTAGGAGGTTATTGTGTGAAAGGATACTTCAAGCCATTTGCCATTATAATAGGTGCGCTTTTACTTTTTCTAGGAGGATACGTATTTGGAAAATCCACGTCTGATCAAGTCACTCGGGAAATCTGGATTGGCGACGGGAAGGACGGAGAGACAGACGTTCAAAAGGTCATTACGGACTTAGAAAATCAAGCTGCTGTTGATAACTTATCGCTGATTTACGCTCACCGAGAAAGCATTGATACTGCGGATGTAGATATAAACAATCCGGATCTTTACGTAGCATTTAATAGTCCAAAGCAATCGGCATTATTAGTTGAGTCTCGTCTTTGGCTAAACGATAAGGGAGCTGTTATAGCGGAACGTACGGGTGAGACGTGGGATGAAGTTGACTATTCTACAATTCCTGTGGAAGATGCTCTTTATATTCAAAGTTTGTTGAAGAACAATAATGAAGAATAATTTCTTTTATTTTCCATAAAATGAAACTTTTTGGATGGTCGTTCGTAATAGAAATAAAGGGGGGGATTCATTGAAAAATTACATAGCCTTCATTGCTAGCTTTGTAATGTTAATGCTTGTATTGCAAGTAGGTAGTGGTATGCTGTTAACAATGCTGTATGAGCCAGGCTTGACGGAAGAAGTTGGAACGTTAGGAAGCACGGTTACCTTTGGTGAAAGTACTTATATGTTTCCGCTTGTAGTAGCAATGCTAGCAGCAACAATTTCCTTTTTTATTTCAAAACGACTTTCATAATGTAGTAGAAAACTAGGCATGTACGGTGCTTAGTTTTTTCTTTTATATGTTCGAGCTCCAGGCTGTTCTTTTACTGCACGCCACGCTGCAATTGCATCTGCACGGCTTTTCCCTTTGTTGGTTGGGTCTGCAAAGAAATCTCTTGTAAACTGGTTATATTCAAACTGGGCTCCAATTTCTCGCTGATAGGAAGGATCTTTTTTTCGGCTTTCTTCTTCATACCAGGCCGTCACAACATCACGATATGTCTTGCCACTGTTCTGTTTAAAGTAGTTTTGGATATAGGTTGAAAAATGAAAGTTTGGAATGATAGTTTTGAAAAATGTCCGTACGCTTTGGCTACAGCGATGGTGTTTTGTAATAACAGTGTCAAGACTCAGTTCTTCTAACTTCTTACCGTTAGGAGCACCCGTCTTTTTATGAACAGGACGTTTTATTTCTCCAGTTTGCAAAAAGAGATGAATTCGCTCTGTTAATTCTGCTTTGGATCCACTTCTGGGGATGTGGTGGTCGTGGCAAAAACCTTGTAGTTCTTTCTTTAACCAATAATAGCTGAGAAATTCTTTTGTCTTAATGTGTTGATTCAGTTTAGGTCTCATACATAACCATCCTTTCAATCTATTTCAATATTAGAACATTAGTTCGTGTTTTGTCAATGGCATAATAGAGAAAATATACCATTCATAACGATTCACTTTACTACACCTTATTTCCACCTTTTAGTATAATTAGTCATATCATTTAGAGGAAAGGAGCCGAGCAAATGCCTGCTTATAATAAGCTAGTCCGTGATTACATTCCGCAGATTATCGAACAAAGCGGAAAGAAGTATACAACAAGCAACCTAACTATTGATGAATACAAAAAGGAACTAAAGAAAAAAGCTGAAGAAGAATGGAGCGAATATAAGGAAGCCAAAACGGAGCACGAGGCAGTAGAAGAGCTTGCGGATTTACTAGAAGTTGTTTATGCGCTTGCTGCATTAAACGGCGCAACTCCTCAGCAGCTGGAACATGTGCGTCAGCAAAAAGCAGATGAGAAAGGTGGCTTTAACGAAAGAGTTTTTTTAGTAGAGGTGGAAGATCAATAACTCTTAGTATATAAACCTTTTTTAAAACGATAATGGTCCAAAGAAAGACGCTCCTTTTTAAGCACAACTAAACTCAAGTTGTGCTTTTTTATGGTACACTAAAACTAAGAAAAGAGATCTACATCAGGGGGCACAATTGTGATTACAGATTTACAGTTTGGTGAGGCTTTTGTACGAGGAAAGCGATATCGCCGCAAGCAAATTCATGATCTTTATAAAGGGCAGGAGCAAAGTGAAATTTCAACGCCAAAGGAATACCCATACATCTTTATTTTTACAAAGATGAGCGGTGAAGAATACGGTACTTCTCATGGATGGAACGACGATCAAACAACCTTCTTTTATACTGGAGAAGGACAGCGTGGTACGATGCAGCTAATCAAAGGAAATAAAGCGGTGATGGAACACGCGGCAAACGGTGAAACCATCTATTTATTTCAGTACGTAGAGTCTGGAATTGTTGAGTTTTTAGATGAGATGACGTATGTAAACCATCAGCTTGAGTTGATGTGGGATGCAGACGGAAGCTTTCGGGAAGCGATTATGTTTGAACTAAAACGCAACCATGTATTAGAAGAGAAAGCGAACGCAATTAGCATTAACTCAACGGTACAAGAAGAGCTGTTAGAAAAATTCTATGAGGAAAAGAACTTAACGAAAAAGGTAGCTTTCCTTCATCGTTATATAAAAGCGCGAGCGAACGGAAAGTGTGAATCATGCGGTGCACCAGCATCGTTTAAAGATAAAAAAGGAATGCCATATCTAGAGCTTCACCACATCAACCACTTAACCGACAGCGGGTTAAATAGAGTGGACCAAGTTGCGGCTCTTTGTCCAATTTGTCATAGTCATATTCACCATGGACAGGGTGGCGGAAATTACAATGCAAGGTTGGGTACACTAATTAAAGAAAAAGAACTAGAAGCTGTTCAATAACTGAACGAATAGAAAGGCGTGAAAGTAATGGAACTATTAGGTCTACATCACGTTTCAATTTTAACGGGAAAAGCCGAAAAAAATTATGACTTCTTTACAAACGTACTGGGAATGCGTCTTGTAAAAAAGACGGTTAATCAAGATAACCCGCAGTCATATCATCTGTTTTACGCAGATGCAGAAGGAACACCTGGAACGGAAGTCACTTATTTTGATATTCCTGGCCTTGGTAGAACCTACCCGGGAACAACGGATATTTCAACCGTATCCTTGCGTGTGCCGACGACGGAATCCCTTCACTATTGGAAGCAACGCTTTGAAGAGCTAGAAATCGATCACGATGAGATGACAAACCAAGCAGGTCGCAACGCGCTTGCGTTTCGTGATTACGAAGGTACACGACTGATGCTTGTTGCAGATAACGGAGAAAAAGGTGTACGTGCCGGTGTTCCATGGAAGCGAGAAGATATTGAAGAAAAGCATGCAATTATTGGCTTAGGTCCGGTTACGTTAACAGTTGCAGAAGCGAAGCTAACAGCGGATATCCTAACAAACGTTATGGGATTTCGTCATGTGAAATCTTATAATTCAATGAAAGTTTATGCAACAGGAGAAGGGGGAAGCGGAGCTGAAGTACATATTGTAGAAGAACCCGGGGTGCCAAAAGCAAGGCTTGGAAGAGGTGGCGTTCATCATGTTGCGTTTCGTGTCCCAAATGAGCAAGAATACCGCTACTGGCTTGAACGCTTAAAGCAAGCTCGTATTCCTCACTCCGGCGAAGTCGAACGCTACTATTTTAAAGCAATTTATTTTAGAGAGCCAAACGGTATCTTATTTGAACTTTCAACCGATACGCCTGGCTTTGCGACCGACGAGCCCAAAGAAACGATGGGAGAGAAGCTCGCTCTACCGCCATTTTTAGAACCGCGTCGAGCAGAAATTGAAGCGAATTTACGTCCGTTGGATATATAGAAAGCACAGCTGTTTTTATAGCTGTGCTTTTCTGTTGTTTTTCGTTGCGTGTTTTTTAAGGCGAGCTGCAAAGCGAGTGGAATGGAAACAGCTGATGTGTTGCCGTAATACTCGACGCTCGTTAGCATTTTTTCGCGCGGAAACTCAGCTTTTTCGCAAATGGACTCAATCATTCGCAAGTTGGCACTGTGCGGGACGAACCAGTCAATGTTTTCTTTTTGAAGATTGGTTTGCTGTAACAGCGAATCAATACCTGCTGGAACGGTTCTGGTAGCCCATTTGTACACTTCGCGTCCATTTTGAACCATTTTACCAGGTGTTTGAAGCTGCTCTTCGTTCATCGTTGTGGATAAGTTCGTTCGATACACGTGCTTACCGCTGCTGCCCCGTTGCCAAATAGGATGCAGGTAGAGCGGTCTTTATAATCCGTTACTTTTGATAGTGTCTCTGCTGTAACAACTAAGACTTTTTGGTGTAATCCAGACGTAATAAAGCTATCGGCAATATGTAATCTGTAAGTAAAGCCAGCGCACGTTGCGTTAAAATCAAATGTTCCTGCACTATTAAAACACCTTTCTTTATGACTAGGTTATATCATTAAATATTAGTGCTATATAACAAAAAAATGTAAATAATTGTATATTTAAATATTCTTATAATTAAACGGACCTTATTCAAACCAAAGTAGATTTTGTCGAAAAATAGATGTAGAAATTAATAGTTTTATTAGAAAAATAGTAGTATTATAGTCGTGAGTAAAAAGTAACCGAATGGGACTTAGGGGGATTTTTTGATGAGTAAGAAGAAGGTTGTTACAGCATTAACTGCAGGTTTATTGGTTTCTTCGTTATCGATGGGGACAGGTTACGCAGAAGCGAATAATTATGATGTATCAAAAAAAACAATTGAAGAGCAGGCAGAGGTTAGCAAAAAGCTAGAAAAAAACATTGTGAAGCCAGAAATAATAAACGAGGTAAAGTCAGATGTTTTGAAGTCGTTAAATATGCCAGCACCATTTTCAAATAAAGCAGCAAAAAGTCTTCAGCGATCAAGCGTAAGCTTTGATAATGAAGAAATTGTTTTTGAATCAGAGCCCAATGATGATTTTCATACAGCAAATATAATGTCTTACGGTAACACAGTCATTGGTCAGCTTTTACCACTTTACGATTTGGACATGTATAAAGTGAATGTTCCTACAGCCGGCGCATTCATTATAGCAGGAGGTGCCTCTTCACCTGTAATCGGTTTAGGCTTTACGGTTACCGAAAAAGATTATAAAGATAATAATAATGTCAGCTACTTAGGCAGCGAGTTTGACGAAGAGATTGAAACGCAAGTGTATCAAGTAAACAAAGCTGGTACTTATTATGTTCCAGTTATTGACTTTGATAATATCGATGACCTTGATGATAATTCGGAAGAAGATATTTATATTTTGTCAGCGGCGTTTGTTGATAACGTTGCGCCAGCAAAGCCAGTAGTGAATCAAGTTACTAACAATGATAAAGTAATCACTGGAAAAGCGGAGGCGAACTCAACGGTAACAGTGAATGTTGGTAAAAATCGAATCGGCTATGCGAAAGCAAATGCGAGCGGATCGTTCTCTGTTAGTATTCCAGCTCAAAAAGTAGGAACAACGCTAAACGTAACGGCAAAAGATGCAGCTGGAAACGTCAGCAACTTGACCTATGTCAAAGTGACAAGCGTTGACGTGACGCCACCTGCGAAGCCAATTGTTAATCAAGTTGATGATAATGATAAAGTCATTACAGGAAAAGCAGAAGCGAATTCAATGGTAACGGTGAACGTTGGTAAAAATCGAATTGGCTATGTAAAAGCAAGCTCAAACGGATCATTTTCTGTTAGTATTCCTATTCAAAAAGCAGGAACGACGCTAAACGTAACGGCAAAAGACGCAGCTGGAAATGTCAGCAGCTTATCCTATGTCAAAGTTGTAAAAGCTGATGTGACGCCACCTGCAAAGCCAACGGTTAATAAAGTAAAAGAAACTGATAAAGTAGTAACGGGTAAAGCGGAAGCAAACTCAACGGTAACGGTGAATGCCGGTAAAAACAGATTGGGTTATGCGAAAGCTAACTCTAAAGGCGTGTATTCCGTGAAAATTGCTGCACAGAAAAAAGGGACTCTTTTAAACGTAACGGCAAAAGATGCAGCTGGAAATGTGAGTAAACTTTCATACGTAACGGTTGTAAAGCGTTAATAACCATAAAAAATGCACTTCAGAATATTAGCTGAGGTGCATTTTTTATGAGAGCTCATTGTAAATAACGAGGGGTATCCGTTTTTGGATAGTTAATCTCTTGAAACAGATCCTTTTGAGTTCCTGTGTCACTAGGTGGACTGTTCTCTAACTGCTGAGCTAAATGAGGAAAATAAAGATTCATTAAGTTTTTAAATTCTCCGATTGTTAATGGCTTTTCCGATTCTTTTAGCTCATAGCCAAGTTGTCCATTGGGTTCAATCGTGGCAGATTTTACGTGTTCTAGCTTTGCCACGCCTTGATTACGAAGCCGCATTTCAAGCTGATCAATGGTTAAACGCAGTTTTTTTAATTAAGCTGGCCATTTTCAATTACAACTTTTGGTTTGCCTGTAATGAACTTTTCTAGCGCATTGGATTTCACCTGTACGTATTTTAAAACCAAGATAGCTAGTACAAAAACAGCAGCGCCTATAATTGCTTTAAACATGCTTTTTTCGACAATAGGCTGAACGATAATAGTTCCTAGTGAAATCATTACAACGGTTTGAGCTAGCGTCATCTGAGCAATGGATTTACGTCCAGCTATCCTAAGTAAAAATATACCTGTTAAGATTAAAATAAGCGATTGCCATATGAAATTCATTCTTTCACCTTTTCCTATTTATTCCTGAATTTTAGGTTGGTTAAAAAGGAGTTTTTTTATGTATAGATAGGAGGTGAGAGATTTCATATGGTAAAATATATGAATCATATAAATTTAAATAGTATCAATGGAGGAAAGTATGAACGAGTCTATGAGCAGCCATTTTAAAAACTTAGAAGCAGCTGATAAAGCCCTTCAGTATGAAGCTTTTCAAGAAATTCTAAACGCAACTTCTGAACCGGTAGATTGGGCTTATGAAGTGTGGGAGGAGTTAATGAGGTGGTTAGGAGATGCTGATAACCATAAAAGAGCAAGAGGAGCTCAAATTCTTGCAGGTCTTGCGAAAAGTGATCAGGAAAAACGAATACTAACTGATTTTGGTTCCTTGTGGAAAGTAACCAAAGACGAAAAATTTGTTACGGCTCGTCACGCCCTACAGGCAATCTGGAAAGTGGGCTTAGCAGGAGACGGACAAAAAGAGTTAGTTCTTAAGCACTTAGTTGATCGCTTTCATACATGTGAAGGCGAAAAAAATGCCACTCTTATTCGCTTTGATATCATTCAAGGCTTACGAAATCTATACGATGAAACAAATGATGAAAAATTAAAGCAGCAGGCACTAAAGCTAGTAGAGATAGAAACAGACGCGAAGTATCAAAAGAAGTACCTTAAAGTATGGAAATGAAAATCTGTAATTAAAAAACAGAACGCTTCGATACAAGTAAAAAGCATTGAATGGAAGGAGGCCTTTATATGCTTACAGGCTCTAAACTAACACCTGAGCTATCAGTTTCAAATATAGAGAAGAGCTTGAACTTTTACATCAACTTGTTAACATTCAAGGTAAAATACGAACGAAAAGAGGACAAGTTTGCCATGCTGACCTTGGGTGGGTGTGAAATCATGATTGAACAGGTAAACGGATATTGGAATACAGGTGAGCTAGCTTATCCATTTGGGCGAGGTATTAATTTTCAGATTATGGTAGACGACGCTGAGTTTATTTACAGTCGATTAAAAAAGTATGATTATCCAATTAAGTATAAACTTACAGAAAGCTGGTATCGCGTTGATGATAAACTTTATGGACAACAAGAGTTCTTGGTTATGGATCCAGACGGTTATTTATTACGGCTGGCTGAAGATATAGGAAAGAAAGCAGTATGAACACGCTAGAGTTGCACTATCATATTTATCAAGACAATGTAAAAGTTGCTGAACATTACTTGCCATGGGCTTTTTCTATGATAGAGAGTGACTATGAATCTACATCTTTATATATTCTGGCGGCTCTTCAAAAACCTTATAATATTTTTGAAGCGGAACACTATTTTCGAAGAGCTGTGGAAGAGCTTGAACTAAAAGTACCAACTGAACAAGAATGCACCACATATGTTGTATACAAAAGGCTTGAAGAATTAATCAATCAGTCAGATGATCTTTTCAACAAGGTATACGACTTGTCTACCCTCATCATATATGAGTTAGATTCTCCAAAACAACTGGCATCATTTGTAGAAATTAGTAATTTAATTGATGACTTTCTATACGGTGATAACTACTACTTAAAGTTGACAGAAACTATGTTGAAAGAGGAGATTTTGAGGAGAGCTGAAAAGTTGATAAAGTCAGTGAAGGAACTGGATGGAATAGACTAGCACATTTGTGGAATTAACAAAGGTTTTTTATTGATAAGATGTATTTAATATGTATATTTTATTGTAAAAAATCACACTCTATTCGAATGTATTTACAGTAGGGGGGATTTGCTTTTGTTTACTATTTTGCAGTTTTTTAAAGTTAAATGTCCCAACCTTCTTTTAGTTGATCGAATAAAAGCCTGGCACCAGATGGGCTTAAAATAAGACCTTCTGCGTACTGCTTATTTTCTGGCGTTACTTCTCCTGTTATAAGGCATTTATTTTCTAGCTCAAATTTCCTTAACATAAGCTCGCCGTCTTTTGCGAAGATTTCTAAAGGATCTTTTATGTTAATTCCCAACACTCTTCTCATCTCAACTGGAATGACAACGCGCCCTAACTCATCTACTTTTCGTACGATTCCTAGACTTTTCATAAGTTCCTCCTCACGACCCTTCAAATGAACAGGATTGTTTTAATCCTTTAACTAAAATATGTGAAACGACAGCAATACATGTTTACTTTTTTTAATTTGAATAGTAATTTGTAAATATTTTCACTTGTAAAATAATGTCTATAAATATTCTGAATGTACATAAATATCAAGGTTAATAAAATAAAATTATTTTACAAATGGAGCGTTTCTTTCTTGAAATATCTGTTTGTTATCATCAGTTAATGTAACAGCCGTGATAACTAAACTTTATGAAGAAGAATCCCTCTCATTGTTTGTATTAAAAAAATGGTAAGTATTTTGTTTGAATTTGTCGATTGGATTAGATTCTTGTGGTTGGAAAAATATATTAGGATAGTTTACTTGTTTAATATTATGGGTGGTTTAGGAGGGAGAAGCTACATTTTAATTTCATAAGTAGCCACAGGGTTTTTCTTTCTCACTTCTTATCGTATAATCAGTCGTATAAAGAATAAGGACTGATACAACAATGACGGTGGAGAATAATGCTTATTTATTAGCTTATGGCAGAGTGAAAGGAGAGTTTTTATGATTGATAAAAGCTCTTCTACACCTCTTTATTATCAAATTAAAGAAATGATAAAAGAAAAAATTATGTCAACAGAATGGCAAGCGGGAAGTGCGATTCCATCCGAGAACACGCTTTCTAAGCTATTGTCTGTCAGTCGACTAACTGTGAGACAAGGAATTCAAGAATTAGTTGATGAAGGCTATTTGACAAGGAAAAGAGGAGTAGGAACGTTTGTACTTGAGAATAAGATTGAACAAAAATTAGTAGCAGCAACGAGCTTTAC
This sequence comes from Priestia flexa NBRC 15715, assembly GCF_001591565.1. Lineage (GTDB taxonomy): Bacteria > Bacillota > Bacilli > Bacillales > Bacillaceae_H > Priestia > Priestia flexa. Next base: position 30,746 of record NZ_BCVD01000013.1, read on the forward strand.
CTCATTAATGCATCAGAAGGGGAAGGTTCCTACCAGCACTATTTTATCCATTGATGAAATTACCGCTTCAAGATCTGTCAAACATAACCTAGCGCTGAAGGACGATTCAAAAGTGTTATCCATAAAGAGGATACGATACGGAGATGGCGTGCCAGTAGCACTAGAGACGGTTTTTTTGCCCCTAGAATATAGGGATTACGTGCTAGACAACAATATTACGCATTCTCTACATGGCTTTATTGAAAAGAATTTTAATGTGAAAATCGGTGACGCGAAACAAACGGTTGAAGCTACGCTTGCAAATGAGCAAGAAGCAAACTATTTAAATTTAGAAATGAATGCACCTTTACTGTTAATTAAAACGGTGACATACCTTACAAACAATAAGCCTTTTGAATATGTCATTTCAGTATATGCAGGCGAAAGATTCAAGATATCGTCTCAAATTGGAGAGCTTCGTACTAATCAGGTGATGTAAAGAAATAGAGATTGGTGTGTATGTTGTTGGTCTTATGTTAGGAACACCTTTATGTGATATCGACGCAGCGCTTATTCATGACGAAGAAGAATGATTAAACGTTTAGTAGGTGAATCCGGTGAGTTATTAACATAAAAGCAGCTGAATCATTCAGCTGCTTGTTTGCTTATCGATTTCCCGCATAGTTAAAGATAGGATCACGAAGCTCAAATTCATACGTGTGCCCGTCTACAATACCGACAGTTTTATCTCCGTCATATAAATCTAATAAGAAGCCTGCCATCTCTTTTGCTGTATGATATTTTGGTACATTACCTTTATAGTCAAATCCTGCTGTTCCACGAGCACGATTAGCAAACTCGGTTTCAGTAGCGGCTGGTGCCAGCACTTTTGCCTTCATTTTTGCACCTTTTGCTTGAAGTTCTTGGCCAAGGCCTTCTGTAAATACACTGACGTAGAACTTTGAAGAAGGGGATAAGACAGCTCAAGCTCGCCTTGAACTTTTAGAGAATCATCACCTTGCTATCCAAGAGCAGCTTCAAACCTTAATCATTACAGAAGAGATGTTAACTCATAAGATATCAACCTATAAAAAGATGCTAGCAAAGCAAAACGTGTAGAGACATCTCTACACGTTTTTTAGTATACGTATCTGCTACAATTCCACGCTCATTAGGTAAGAAAGATGGCTACTACAAAGAATCCAGTTATTAAAACAATAAGTGGAATTCCAGTACTTTTCCAGCCCGAGCCTCCAGCTCCATTAGGAGAAGTGCCAATTTGCGCACGGTCTATAGCATCTCGTAAGTTTCCGGCATGATTACTTTCTAATTCCTTTTGGCGCAGCTGTTCTCGCTCATTTTCAGGTGTTCTATTATGAGTTTTCATATACACATCTCCACTTTGTCTCATTTTTAGCTAAGCTCTTTTCTCATTTTTTTGCGCCAAATAACGGAACTAAGTAGTAAAAGAAAGGCTACTGCAAAAGGGAGCAGCGAATCCAGCAGTAATTCGTTCGCTTTGACATAGCGAAAAATAAATATACCGCCAAATATCAACATAATCATGAAGGAAAGCCTTATTAAATACGTATTAATACTCATTTTATTCACACCTTTCTACAAGACAATTTTAAAAGAATAGGTAAAAATAGTAAAAACTATTCCGTGGACAAAAAATGCAAGGAATGGTTCTCTTTGTTATGGTGTTACCTCTACTAAAATTGCATCTCCATTTTTTCCAACCTTGACTTTGGCATGCTTTGCTTCTTGCTCGATTTGTAAACCGGTTCCTTCTGGAATAAAGTAATGCTCAATGCCGTATTGAATTCCCCAGCTGTAGTACGTACCTGTTATGAGAACATCACCTTTCTTTGCTTGATAAGGAGAATTCCACTTATCATGAATTTTATACTGCTTTGCGTATTCGAAAACACCTTGTTTATTTTTGCGAAGCAGCAGTTGAACACGTTGACCATCTTTAACCTTTTCTAATTCAATATCAGAAATTTCATAATGTAGCTCCACATAGTCTCCTTGTAAAAGAGAGCGTGGATCTAACGGAGCTAGCTCGAGCTTCACTTCTTTTCCACTTTGGAGAAGTATTTCATTTTTCATAAACAATCCGCCAAGAATCATAAGCTGTAGAGCAATGATGAATACTATTCTTTTTTTATGTTGCTCGATAAAGGAAGGGTGTTGTTTTTCAACAAGATCAAACTTATAGCTACATGCGGTAAATAAAGCACCTAATAGCAAAAGTGCGAACGATTTATCGAGAAGATCCCAAAGGTAGTCATAATATTGCGTTCCTAAAAAGATAAACCAAAAAATAATCGAAGCTGTAAACTCAAATTTCTTATCTTTCCGCACGCTTTTAAAGAGAAACGCCGTAGAAAAAGCAAAGAACAAGATGCTGTAGGTTATGTTTAGAGTAGGTGAATTCACGCTTCCAATAAGGGAAAGTGAAAAGATAAACGTAAGCAAAAGTGAGCTTCTTTTAAAAGGTAGGCAAGCTGTCAAACAACACACAATGACATTTAAAAGAATGAGCGCAATTAAAACGTAATCAAGTTGAATAGCTTCATAATAAGTTGTTGGTAGCTTAATAAGTATCAACAGCTGAGCAAGCGTGTAGATGGCTGCGCGCAGGGATTTTTGTTTAGCAAACCATAGAAGTGATACAAAGAGTACAAAATAGATAAAGAACAGCGCATCGTATACAAAGAATGCGGATACTCCGCTGATTAAAAAGCCCGTCATAAAAAGGGTATACTTAACGGTTGGAACAGCCGCTTTGATAACGAAAAACGAAAGCATAATGGCTGTTCCAATCAGCATCATGAAGTTTTGTGAATACTCGCCAGTAAAGAGCGTTACAAGTCCACCAATGGATATGCTACCTAAAATAGAAGCAATTGCCGTAATTCCTATGATAATAATTTGTTTAATTACACGCAGCGATCTTTGCTGAGCATTGGTGTGGTGAGAAAGCCAGTTAATGAACCAAACGCTAGCCGCAACAAATAAAAAAACAAATCCAAGTACCAAAAATAAAGTGAGCTCACTATAGTTATCGAACAGATACCACAAAACTTGCTGGACAACGAGCAGCGCAGCGGCAACGATTGAAATTCCTAACAATCCTTTGTGTGATTGTACTTTTGAAAAATAAAACAGTGAAACAATTGATAGAGCGATATAAGCAATCAAAACGCTTACGCTTAGCACAGTATAATTTGGTTGTGAAATGCTTAAAAAGATGAAGTGAATGACAATAAAAGCACCATACATTACAATAGGCGACTTTACATATTGCTTTTTTACGAATAGAAAGATAAGAGCGTTGATAAACGCCATTGTAAGGTAAAGAAAAATTTCTTCATTTTCTGTTCGGTGGAAAACGGCAGTTGGTGAAATATAAAAGTACATGGTGAGCTGAAGTAAGATAAACGAAAGAACATAAAACGGCTGATATTTTGTAAATACACTAAATAAAACGGCTGGTAAGAGCCAAATGAAAAATAACCAATACCCGTCTGCATGAGAGTTATAGATTTGCCCGACGAGCGCAGTGCTTAAACCAAATGAAATGGAGCTTGCAACGAGCAGCCAGTGACTAAGAAATGCTTGGTGAGGTAACAGCATTCTGCTAACAAATCCACTTCCGTAAAATAAAAGCATCATTGCCATGCTTAAGGCGATTTTTGTATAGCGGTCAAACCCTTGCCAGTTTGATGCAAAGAAATACAGTATTCCTGCCAACACTAACGAAATGCCCAGTAAATAACCAAGCTTTACAAGGTTTTGTCTCATAAAATCTCTCCTTTTTTCGCCTATACTACTATATACTAGCGTGGTAAGAAAAATTTTACAACAAACGAAGAATTTTTCTACTATTGTATAATATAGGTAGTTAAACGAAGGGAGAGGTTTACATGAATGAAGCATATATATGCAGCGAGTGTCATCAAACGTACCCTGTGAAAGACATGCTGTGGAAGTGCAAATGTGGAGGAGTATTGGATTTGTTAAAGGAAAAGGTAGCTTTCCAAAGTGAAAACATTCATCACCACCTGCCAACGATGTGGCGCTATGTTGATGCACTGCCTTTTTCAAAAGAAGCAGACAGCTGGAAGCGAGTAACAATGGGAGAAGGCAACACGCCGCTTATCTCCTTAGAACCAAATGCCCCCAATACGTATGTCAAAGTTGATTACATGATGCCTACACTCTCTTTTAAAGATCGCGGAGCAGCCGTATTGATTGCAAAAGCAAAAGAGTTAAAGCTAGAAAGTGTCATTGCGGATAGCAGCGGAAATGCTGGCACAGCGATTGCAGCCTATGCCAAAAGAGTCGGCATTGCCTGTGATATTTTTCTTTCAAGTAGTACGTCTCCAAAAAAGCCGTTCCAGTCTGCCCCAAGCTTTTAGGTGGTTTTACCACGCCGCGCGAGCCAGCAGAAATTGTTGGAGGAAGCGCTGAAGATGTGCTAGACGGAACGGCGAGCGTGATTGAAAAATCAGGTAGAGACGTGACGAGTTTATACATACAAGGAGCTTATCAAACGCTTGAAAAAGCACAAGAGCTAAACGCAACTGTTGTGGTGTTAAAAGAAAGCAGTCCTTCATGCGGAAGTTCGATGATCTACAACGGCACGTTTCAAGGGACACAAGTTACCGGAATGGGAGTGACAACAGCTCTTTTACGAAGACATTCCATTGAAGTGTTTTCAGAAGAGGAGTACAAAGCAATAGTTAAAAAGAGTCCCATTGCAAGCTGGTTTTATAGCTGTTAGTTAGAAGCGGGTGGCTCTTCCATCAAGCTTCGAAGTTATTTTAGCTTCCACGACCACGACCTTTGCTTGGACTTGCATCAAAATAAGTGGATTTCTGACGATGACAAGTGGTTTGAGTAGAGGGGAAGAAGATGGTGTATGAGCCCAAGTGAAAAAGATAGTATTTTTACAAAAAAGTTAGTGAAAATAATCTAAATAGTAGGTCATGTCAGTTTCTTTTCCTGTTAAAAAAGTTCAGCCATTTTTCGTGAATGATAACAAACCCAAAGCTCTGTGAATTATTCTCACAGAGCTTTTTACTGTTTATAGCACCTTCTTTAATAGCTTTCCTTTGCTTTTACAAGCGCAGTTGATTTGACGTTTACTTTTGATAAGCAAGCGGTTAATATTCCGGCAGTCAGTAGAAATCCACCGATCATTCCAATAACGCCGTGCCAGCCGTAGTGTGACCAGAATATCCCGCCTAGAGTCCCGCCGACGCTTGAACCCGTATAGTATAAAAATAAATATAAGGACGAAGCTTGTGCTTTGTTGTGCAGGGCTCGCTGTTCCACCCAGCTGCTAGCGATGGAGTGAGCGCCGAAAAAGCCGAAGGTAAAGAGGCCAATACCGATAACTTTTAAGAGTAAGTGGGTTTCCAACGTAAGGCAGACACCTGCAAACGAAACGAGTAGGTTCACAAGCAAGATGGGCTGTTTACCGTGGTGATCAATGAGCTTTCCGTTCCAAATCGAGCTGAATGTTCCAATCATCATAATAATAAAAATCCAGCTGATAACAGATTCGTTGGGTCCGTAAGGCTTAGCGGTTAGCACGTAGCCGATGTAATTAAACAAAGCAACGTTGCTTCCTAATAGCAAAAAGCCAATACAGAATAAAAAGAGTAAGCCAGGATCTCTTAAGTGATCAACTAGTGATTTTCCTAAACTTACGACATTGAGGCTACGCGGTACAAAATTTGTTGAAGCAGGTAGGCTGCGCCAAAAAATAATTGTAGCAACTAAGCTAATAATTCCAATTAATCCAATGGAAAGATGCCAGCTGGCTGCGTCGTTGACAACTCCTGAAATGACGCGCCCCGCTACGGCTCCAATTGCATTTCCACTAATGTATAATCCCATGGCTGCACCTAAGCTTTTTCTTTCAATCTCTTCGCCAAGATAAGCCATTGCAACGGCCGGTAACCCTGCTAAAGCGATTCCGACGAGTGCTCGAAATGCTAATAATATATAAAAATTAGGACTAAAAGCTGTTAAAATGCAAAGCGCAGAAGCAGTGAACATCGAATAAACCATCACAGGTTTTCGACCCCAGACTTCAGAAAGAGAACCAAAGACAAGCATACTGATGGCGAGGGTAATAGTTGTGATGGATAGCGATAAGCTTGCGATAGTCGGTGAAACATCAAATTCGTTTGTGAACGTTACCATTAATGGCTGAGTGCAATAAAGAATGGCAAAAGTATTGAAGCCCGCTGCAAAAAATGCAAAGCTCGTTTTGCGAAACGCTTTTGTTCCCTGCTGAATATAGCTCATACTATCATCACTTGTTCATGATCATATTCTCCACACATGTTTTATCCATCCTTTTGATTATTAATTTCGATTCTATAGCTATAGAAGAATTTCTCTCCTGTATATCCTATCACTTCTGATATATAATGTATAATGCATAGTTATCATGATTTTAATGTATTTATGTAATGAGTGGAAGGGGTGTCAAACGAGGTGGAATGGCAGCAATTTGAGTATTTCCAGACTTTAGCACGCTTACAGCATATGACAAAAGCAGCCAAGGAGCTTTCGATTACGCAACCCGCTTTAAGCAGGTCGCTAGCTCGGTTTGAAGAGGAAATCGGTGTTTCACTCTTTGAACGACAGGGAAGATCGATTCGCTTAAATCAGTACGGTGAAATTCTACTAAAAAGCGTTACGAATATGATGAGTGAATTTGAGAAAGGGAAGCAAGAGATTCAGCATTTACTTGACCCTGAACAAGGTCAGGTTTCTCTAGGGTTTTTACATACGCTGAGCACCAACCTCATACCTGATTTGCTTGTGGAATTTCGCAGACAGTATCCCAAGGTCAACTTTTCACTTAGACAGAGTCCAACGCATATTCTACTAGATCAGCTGGAAAAAGGAGAGTTAGACATTTGCTTAATCTCTCCCATGGGTATTAAAGAACCCGTAGCGTGGAAAGAGCTTTGGAGAGAAGAGTTATTTGCGATTGTGCCGACGAATCATGCTTTTGCCACAAAAGAAGCAATAACCATTGAAGAGCTAGTAGAAGAACCGTTTATTCATTTGAAAAAAGGGTTTAGCCTACGCGTCACGGTTGAGCAGTTTCTTCATGAAGTGGGTGTGAATCCTCACGTAACCTTTGAAGGAGAAGAAGCAGACACGGTTGCGGGGCTTGTGGCCGCTGGGCTTGGCGTATCGATTTTGCCGGATTTAAAAGGAGTAGATCAAAGTCATATCGTGAAAATTCCAATCCACTACCCGAAATGCGAACGTCTTATTGGCATAGCTTGGGTTAAAGGAAGATACATTTCACCAGCCGTGCAGAATTTTAAAGAGTTTGTATTAAAAACGTTTTAGCCGTCTATCAATAAATAAAATCCCTTCTTTACGCATATACATGGGTATTAAAAGAGTGTGCCAAGCTATAAAGGAGGGGTTTTACATGTCAACAGTTCCAATGCCTCTTTATAAAAAATGGTGGTTTCTTGCGCTGATGCTTGCGCTAACGATTGTCTTTTTATTTTGTTCTGCACTTATTATTACGAGCTATCAAAAAATTTCACTGCTAGAAGAAGAGCTTGCTGAACTGACAGAAGAAAAGAAAGAAGTCCTCGTAGAAAAAAATCAGGCTTTAAAGCAGCTTGAACATGTAAAAATGCAGCTGTCTGAGCTTGAAGATAAGCTCGCAGGTCAAACGGCAACCAGTCATGATACGCCAACAGCTTTTTCAGCTACGCTTACGAATCCAATTTTGTCATTAGATAAAAAAGAGGTTGAGCATGCGGTCTATCAAGCTGCCGAAGAGAAATATCCTAAGAACAAAACGATGCAGCAGTACGTGGTTAAAGAACAGCTTGAAAGCTATGAATATTTAAAAGAATACGAGATTACTTCGCAGTTTGAGCTAAACCACCTACATGATGCGATGAAGGCCCATCCAGATGATTTTACCGCGATGCAAATGGTATTTGAAGAAGAGTTAAAAGCTTATGAATATTAATGTCGAAATGCTATGCGGGTTATCGTATAGCTATTTTTGTCTGGAAATCTCGTGAAATTCCTGTATAGTGATAGTAGAAAATATTGAATTAACGGGTGAATAACTACATGAGCACAATTAAATGGAATGAAGCAGCTTATGAGATGCTGCAAGAATGGCTGAGCTTATATAACGAAAAAGAACCGCTGCGCTCACGCCATTTACGTAACGTAAAGGACAAGCTTCATCAGCTGACGGAACAAGAGTTTATGATGGAAGTTTCTAAAGAGCTGCATGAGGTTTATAAAGTAGTGAAAACAGAGCGCAAGCAGTATGATATGACTAACGGAGAATTTTTAGTGACAACGCTGCTTTCAACAGATTATCCAGCTTTTCTGGAAGCGCGCAGTCAAAACTTGCGCCGAGTAGAGAAGTTAAAACAACTACATACAGAGATACTAAGCCTTTTTGAAACAAACATTAACACATCGTCTGACATGACCAGCTTGTTAAATCGTTTTTTCGATGCTATATCAGCATATGGTCAAACAAAAAAGCTAGCGAATCTTGAAGCGAAGTGCGCAGAATATTTGCCAGCGTTTATGGATGTTGATCAAAAGCGTGAAGGGTTAAAAGAAGATGCTTTAACTGCTCAAAAGCAAGAAAGTGAGCTGCTTGAAGAATGGAATCAGCTCCGAAAAAAGCAGTACGTGACAAAGCAAACAGCAACTGGTTTTCGTACGAAGCAGCACGAATACAATGAAAGCATTCGCCGTCTTACCGTCGCAAATAAACAGCTCGAAGAAATCGACTTACCTGGTTTGAAGAACAGTTTTGCGAATCTTGAAACTGATATGAAAGCATACGCTATCGAGGCGCTGCGGGCTATTGAAAAAGAAATTAATGAAATGATAAACGATAGCGAGCGTTCTCAACAACAGCTACAAAAACAAATCGAGAGAGTAACCTACGTTGAAGAAATGGATGCGCACTATAAATGGCTATCATCGTTTATGAACGCTTCACGAACGTTTTTTCAAGGAAAAGAAATTGAAGCGTTCGACCAAGTAGCAGACCTGTACCGAAGCTCAGCTATTGCTGAATTTATTGAAGTTGCTGAAGAAGTACAAATGCTTACCGGGCCGGAACGTATGTCACCTGTTTCTCTTCCTTCTTATTTTGCTAGTTTGCAAGTGAAAGAAGAAAAGCTAAGCGTTCCAGCTACAGCCGACTATCCGGTTTTAGAAAAGCAGCAAAAAACAAAGCGAACGTTTCCCTTTTTCGTAGGGGCAGTTCTTGCAATCGTGCTCATTTTTATTGTGTATATGAATTTTGGCCGCGGGGTTACGGATGATAACACTGCACCAGCTATGACAGAAAAAGCAGAGGCAAAAGATAAGCAATCAGCAGAAAATGACCCAAAGCCTGTAAAAGACGTGAGTGAAACAGAGATTCACAACTTTGTAGGGTCTTATAAAGCCGCTTATTTTTCAAGCTTAAACAGCGGTGACTTTAGCGGAATGGCACCTTATATCGATGAAGATGCGCAAGTGTATAGTGATTTAGAAGCGTATATTACGTCTTTAGCTGGAAAAAACGTGTCGTTTGCCAATGATCAATTGCTTGTTGGTAAAGTTGAAAAGACAGGTGAAGGTAAGTATTCGGTGTATGCAACAGAAGAGTACACGTTTACCGATTCGTATGATGCCAGTACAAAGTTTGTAAAGAATCGAATCTATCGCGTGGAGCTAAAAGGTGAAGATAAGCTTAAAATTAAAAGTATTGAAACCACCAAAGACGTTCAAACGCCAGTTGAATAAACTATAGAGAAAGATCCTCCTCTCATCATTTAAGAGATTTTGAGAGGGGGATCTTTCTGTTCAAGCGTGTTTGCTTTAGGAGCTTTTTGAAGCGTAAGTAAAAAGACAACACCAAAGATACAAGCAGCTCCTACCCACTGAAAGAACCCAAACGGCTGCTGAAGCCAAAAGACCGTTGTCAAAACAGCAGCAAGAGGCTCCAGACTTCCTAACAAACTTGTTTCTTTTGGGGGGAGGCTATCTAAGCTTTTAATATACAGCCAAAACGCCAGCATCGTTCCAAAGATGATGACAAAGAGCAAGTAGCCGTACGCAGCAAACGTAAATGTATCAAAATGAGCTTCCCAAGGCGCTCGAATAAAGCTAAGCGCAACTCCGCCAACCACCATTGACCATCCAACAACAACCAAAGAGTTAAATCGTTTAAGAAGCCGAACTGCATACAGCGTATAAAAAGCGGAGCATACCGCAGAAAGCAGTCCCCATACGATGGCTAGATAGGGCACAGAAAGCGTTGAGAGCGACCCGTTTGTAAGAAGGAAGAAGCATCCGGTTAAAGCTAATAAAAGGATCGTTCCGTCTTGTCTAGTAAAACGCATTTGTCTTCGAAACAGCAAGTATACAATAATAATGACGGGTGCTAAATATTGAAGCAGCGTTGCGACGGCTGCATTTCCATGATGAATAGCTGCCATATATGTATACTGTACGCCAAGCATGCCCAATATGCTATAAGTGACGAGCTGAAGAGCCGTCTGCTTTTCTTTCCAAATGAAAAGGACTTCCCGGCGATTTTTACCAAAGCAGCTTAAAAGTAAAAGCAGCAATCCGGCTAGTAATAAACGCGTGGTCACTAGCCAGTTGACGTCAATTTCATAGTCTTGAAACAGCTTTTTTGTTACTGTTCCTCCAATTCCCCAAAACGTTGCGCCCACAATCACGAATAATAAGCCAGCACGTCGATTAGATTTCATTTGATTTCCTACCTTTACAAAATATCATGATAGTATAATCATAAAGAGAAAAAACGCGTATTTATATTCAAATCGAGCTTAAAAATATAAAAATATTGAGGTGGGCTATGAAGTTTAAGCAGTTTTTAATCAATGAACAAAACTTAAAAGAGCTAACGAAGCACTACACGGGAGCGCTGCCGATTGCTTGCTATGAGACGACGATACTAGAACACGCCAGCGGTTACATTCCGCTTCACTGGCACGATGAAATTCAGCTCATCTACGTTTTAAAAGGAGAAGCGATTTTTCAAGTGAACGAAGAAAAAATTAAGCTGCGTAGCGGGGATGGACTCTTTATTAACAGCGGCTGCTTGCATATGGCAGAAGATCTCAAGAAAACGGGCTGCGTGTATATTTGTTTAAACGTGCTTCCGCATCTTTTTTTACCTCAAGAGCTCTATACAACTTACGTTTTGCCTTACGTTCAATCCACCAATTTATCGTATGTATTGATTGATGGAAGCAAAGAGTGGAGCAGAGCTATTCAACAAGCTTTATTTGTCATTCGCAAGCTTGTGCAAACGAAAGAACCGCTGTTTGAAATTGAGATTACGGCTAATCTTATTAAGGTTTGGAAACAGCTCTTGGTTCACGCTTTTCAGAAGCAGTACGTGTACACAGAAGAAGTGAAAAATCAGCGCATAAAAGCTATGTTGACGTGGGTGCATATGAACTATAGCGAAAAAATTACTCTCGATGATATTGCAGCATCCGGTCAAATAAGCCGATCTGAGTGCTGCCGCTATTTTAAAAGGATGCTAGACGTTACGCCGCTTCAGTACGTGATGAAGTATCGCATTCAAAAAAGTATTCTGCTCTTAAAGCAAGAGGAAAAAAGCATTACGGACGTAGCTTTTGAAGTGGGATTTAACAGCACCAGCTACTTTATTGATCAGTTTAAAAAAATGATGGGAATGACGCCACTTGCTTATCGGAAAGGGAAGCTCTAAAAGTGTTTGTGGAAAATAATTGTAAAAAATGCGTTTCTCCCTTATCATAGTGGGTAAATCTACCAAACTATGGAATAGGATAAGGAGAATCAAATGAAATCAAGAATAAATGAACTCATTCAACATACAAAAGAGAAATTGGGCTTGCAAGACTACTATTTATATCGTTCAGACGTTAGGCGCAGTGCTACTATTTTAGGAAACACAGTCTATACACTTTCAATGGAGTGGTTTCCCAATCATGAACAAGACTTGTTAGATGAAGATCTTAACCCTACTGGAACAGCTGTAGTGGAAGTCGATTTTCACACAGGACTGTTTACAACTGCTATTTTCGTTGGCGGGATTTCTTATGCTGAAGGTGTCAAGCTTTCGATTGAAGACTCGAATGCTGTTGTTCGTTGGATTGAGAGCGAAACGGGACTTCAAGAAGGCACTCATTTTGTATTTCATAAGCGTAAGGACAAGCGAATGTCCTTTAGAAAAATCCTAAACGGTGTTTCCGTATCGCCATCTGGATTGATTGAAGTTGAAGTGGATGAAGCGGGGAATTTAACATTTTTCTCAATCAACGGAGATTTTTCAAAGAAAGAGACGTTTAACAGAGAAAAGTATGAGCTTACTCTACCGCAAGTGAAGCACATTGTGGCTGAGCAGCTAAAGTTAGCTGAATTTCCAAATATGAAGACGGAAAAAATGACGCCTGCTTATGCGATTGAAGAAGTATACATACGAAATCGCGATTTGTCGCTGATACCATTCAGCGTCATTGTTGCTGAAAAGGCCTATGTAGAACTTGATAAACTAATCAAGTGGGAAGGTGAAGTTCAACAAGCGTTTCAAGAAAAAAGCTTGACGCTAACAGAAGAAGTATCATTTAATCAAGCATTGAAACGAGAGCCACATCCTGACTTAAAAGAAGTGACGAAGGAAGATATTGAGCGGAGCATCGCAGCGGTTCAGCGCTTTTTAGCACAAGTATATAAGAGCGACTCTGGAAAGTGGTCTTTAAAATCTATACATCGAGACAAAGGCTACTTAGTCGCTAAAATACAATTAAAAGAACAAACGCAGAGTGTGTTGAAACGAAACATTCAGCTGTTTATTGATCGTTCTTGCTATGAGGTTATGAACTATATGGATACAAAGTCCCTTTTAGAAATGATTGCAGACTTTCAAAAAGCAGAAGAAGTAACAGTTGCGAAAGCAGAAGCGCTTGAGAAGCTGCACAATTTCATAGAACTTACGCCATGCTATGTTTATGACCGCAAACAAGGAAGGTACGTTCTTTGCGGAAAGCTAGACTGCCATTACGCTGTAAATGCTATAACTGGAGAAGTCGTTTCACTTGATGATCTGTAACAACAGGAGGTAAGGATATACAATGCGTTTAAATTTAAAAAGATTCACCGCTTTACTGATAGTAACGTTGAGCCTCACAGCTTGTCAAAGCGTAAACGAACAGGAAGAAACGCAACCGGAAGCGACAACAGAAGAACAAATAAAAGCAAGAGCACTCCAAGATGAATTTACGCGCAGCATGCTGAAATCCGCACAGGAAACGGAAAAAGGATACTATACGCTTGAATCCAAAACGGGGGAGTATGAGATGTTGTTTCCGGCTGGTGGGGGAATTTCTGAGACGCTTTATTCATATACAGAAAACCAAATTGAATCCTATGTAATAGGCGCAGTATACGATGATCAAGTAGAAGCGCAAATCCGTATCAACTATAACCAAGAGCTTTATAACGATAAAAAAGGAGTAAGTTATTCTATTGATTTTTTGACGAATAACTTAGGGATCTCATCAGCTTTTGAAAAAGTAGACTTGAAAAATCGAACATTGTATATAGCACCATTCAAGGTGGACGAAGACGCAGTTGGTTATGCGGCATATGTTCATCCCAAAAGTCAAAAAGGTGGAGTAAAAGTAGTATATTCAGTAGGGTGTAATCAGCTTCAGGTCCAGTGTGAACCATCAAATGAAAAAATAAAAGATCGAGCACACAAGGTAATGTCATCAATTACCTTTAAGTGAAATCGAAAACAGCTTATATAGAAATAGAAGAATTCCAAAAGGTAGGAGTTCTTTTTCTCTATAAGCCTTTTAACGTCTTCTCTGGCTATATGCTATAGTTGTTTTATGAATTTTTCTTGTGGAAAGAGATGAGATTAAGTGGATAATAAAATAGTAAGGCAGTAGAAGTTAGAACAAAACTTAAAAGACCTTAAAATAAACACGAAAGGTAGTGACCATCAATTATTTGATGAATGTATTGAAACGCTTGGAGAAAATACAGTAATCCTTTCGAACGAAAAGAGTCAAGCAATTACTAATTTAATAGAAGAAAAGTTTCCTATCTCTGTTTCTGGAAAAGTTGATTGGAGCAATATAGAAAATCATTTGCTTATTCAGAACAGGGAAGAGTTACTTCCACGCATTAAGCAAAGAGTAAAGGACTTTGAAGACAGAGTTTATCTCATTTGGGATGACAATTAACTTCCAGTAATCGAAACAAGCCTGAATCATATATTTCAATCTTTAGATAAAATTGAAGCAGTTAGTTTTTATTATTGTCTGTTTGATACAAATCTTACGCTTATAATTGAAATTTAAGATGAGCAAATCATTAAGGTTGGGTTTAGTGAACTATTAGGGAGATAGCTTAAATAACAATCTCTATACATGTTGATACCATAAAAGAAAGGTACATAAGTGCTAAAAATTAGGAGGAGAACTATGCATATAAAAACAAAAAAAACGCTAGCCATAGTTCTCAGTAGCCTGATTTTAGGTGGCTGTCAAATGAGTGACAAACAATCAAACGAAACAAAACCAGTAGAAA
>NZ_BCVD01000014.1 GCF_001591565.1 Priestia flexa NBRC 15715
TTTTATAAAGACGTTTGAGCTTCTTTCGTAGCAAGAGGAAGGTAATATCTGTATGCGCGAATACCTGTAATAATACTTCCGAGACCAAATAAAGCAAAGATGATACCGATAATGAGGGATGTTGTAGTTGCATAAATAAACCATTGATTAATTCCAAAGAAAAGTACAAAAGCTCCAAGTGAAATACTGGATTTTGCAGAGATCCACTTGCGTTCAATAGGACGTTTGGAGCGGACATATTTGACTTTTAAATAGAAATAAAAGACAAATGAAATGACGATTAAAATGGCGAGAATAGGCATTAATTCATTCAGCTCCTTTTGAAAATAATTATTTATTGGTTGTAAGATATCTAAACAATTTCACCTTCATAGTACTGAATGCGTTTTCTTTAAGCTGTATGTAACAGACTACTTATTCCTATTCTATCGATAGATGCCAGAAAATTCTAGTATTAATTAATTCTGCTTTTAAACTTCTAGCTATCTATGATTTAATAGAACTAGCTATTAGGTTTGGTACATAAATAGTTTGCTAATTTACCGATAGGAGTGCTGCTAGATGAAAACACAAATTTTAGATGCAATTAAAGGTTTCGATACAATTATTATTCACCGTCATGTAAGGCCAGATCCTGACGCGTATGGTTCTCAATGTGGGTTAGCGGAGCTGTTAAAAACATCTTTTCCTGAAAAGAAGATTTACGTAACAGGAAAAGAAGCAGAATCTCTTAAGTTTTTATATCGAATGGATGATGTTGCTGATGAAGTGTATGAAGATGCACTTGTTATTGTATGTGATACAGCCAATCAGGAACGAGTCTGTGATCAGCGGTATGCAAAAGGGAAAATGCTAATTAAAATTGATCATCATCCGAATGAAGACCAGTACGGAGATTTACTATGGGTGGATACAGAAGCGTGTTCAACAAGCGAAATGATCTATGAATTTTTCCTTCATGGTAAAGAAGACGGGCTTACATTAAATGACCGCGGTGCTGAGTTAATTTTTAGCGGAATTGTGGGAGATACAGGTCGCTTTTTATTTCCAAGCACAAAGCCTAAGACGTTCCGCTACGCAAGCGACTTAATTCAATATGATTTTGAATTTAAGGATGTTTATGATGAGATGTATAAAACGAAAGCAAACGTGGCGCATTTACATGGGTATGTGCTTCAAAATTTCTCTCTATCAGACTCAGGGGTTGGGTATATGAAAATACCAAAAGAAATTCTTGAGAAATACAGCGTAACGCCAGCAGATGCATCGCAGTTAGTTAGTTCATTAGGGCATATTGAAGGCATGAAGGTATGGGTATTCTTTGTGGAAGAAGAAGATCAAATTCGAGTAAGATTAAGATCAAAAGGTCCGGTTATCAACACGATTGCCCGTAAGTATAAAGGAGGAGGTCATCCACTTGCAGCTGGTGCTTCCATTTATTCTTGGGATGAGGTTGAGCCACTGCTTCAAGATTTAGAAGCGCTATTTCAGTAAATGTTAAAACAGGCGTACATTCTCCTAGTACGCCTGTTTTACATGACTTTCTCTACTTTCTTTATCCGAATTTCAATTGATAAAGTGGTGTAGAAATAAATTTGGTGCACTTCGACTTCGTAAATCATTTTATCGAATTCATATTTTTTATTTTCAATCGCTTTTTTTAATACGTTTCGTGCGTCATACGCACTCTCAATGTCTTGAGCAATTAAATGTAGTGCTTCTTCTTCAACGCTAGCTTGAAGGTGGTAAGAAGTGAGGGAACCTAATTTATATTGCTTCGTATTTGTTAAGTTTACTTTCACCTCTTGAATCAAAATGTTTTTTTTCATCTTTTTATTTAATTCTCGTACATCCTCTTGCCAAATTAAACTGTTTTTTTCTGCTCTTTCTAGCTTCTGTTCCAGCTGCACTAATGACTTTGTTTGTTCATGCTGTAGTTCACCATAAATAATTAAAAAAACGCCCCAGCTAATAATGGCACCGATAACTAATCCAGCGAAAAAGCGTTCTAAGTCTGACCGCTTATATAGACGTTTGTTTGGGACCCTCATAAACCTAAGCTCTCTTGTGTCAACCATTTAATAATTAGTGCCCCTGTTTGAGCCCCACCCATTGCTGAGAGTATTAGCAAGATTTGTTTTACGACATCTTTAGTAGCACCTTCAAACAAGCCACGTTCAAAACTATAGAATGTATCAAACGTGCCTCCAATAGCTCCTACAATCGCCCAAATTTTTAAGCTGTTACTTAATGTATACATGATGTGAAATGGAGATTTACCAATTAAAAACCCTGCAAACGAACCAATTAAAGCACCGCCAAGAATAATACCTAATGAAGTGAAGTAGCTCCAAATAAACAATGACATAAAGGGCTCTTTCATCTTCTCCCTCCTTTTGCACATTTTCTATCATTTCTGCTGTAATTCATATATATGGACAAACAAAACAAGTTATGTAATTTGTATGGAAGAACAACAAAATTTATAATGGACATAAATACATAAAAAGAAGGTGGGAAGACTCGTGCCTTTTGTTCATCTACAACTAAAAAGTGCATATAGCATTTTAAATAGCACGATTCGAATTAAGCAGCTGGTCGAACGTGCAAAAGCATTAGATTATAAAGCTGTTGCTCTGACGGATGAAAACGTGATGTACGGAGCTATCCCTTTTTATAAAGAGTGCAAAAAAGCTGGCATTAAGCCAATCATCGGTTTGACTTTATATGTGCTAAAGCAAGAAGATGAAGCGTTTTCTTATCCGCTTGTTTTACTCGCTCAGAATGAGAAGGGATATGAAAATTTAGTAAAGTTGAGCAGCCTTGTTCAAACAAAAGAAAAGAACGGCGTGAAAAAAAAGTGGTTACCGCATTATAAAGAAGGCGTAATCGCTTTTACGCCTGGGCTATCTGGAGAAATTGAATCGCTTATTTTGGATAATAAGCTGGATGAAGCAAAACAAACTATTGCATTTTTTAAACATGTATATGGAGAAGAAAATTTTTATTTGTCTCTTCAGCGACACGGAGATCACGAGCAAGTTTTGAATGAGGAACTTTGTAAATTAGCAGAAGAATTGAATGTGAAGTTACTGGCTTCCAATGACGTAAAATACCTGGTTCAAGAAGATTATGAAGCCTATGAATGCCTAAAGGCTATAGGTGAAGGTGATATGCTTCAAGATATGATAGAGGAAGATAGGAACAGCAAAGAATATTATTTTAAATCACAGTCTCAAATGGAAAGCCTCTATACAGACGTTCTTTCCACTTTATACGAAACAAATCGTATAGCTGACCGGTGCAACCTTGAGCTCTCACTCGGTAAAATGATGATTCCGTCCTATCCAATCCCCAACAGTCAGGATACGGCGGATAGCTATTTACAAAAACTGTGCGAAGAAGGCTTGAAAAAGCGTTTAAGTACAGTCACCCCTGAATATGCAGCACGATTAGACTATGAACTTAGTGTCATTCAACAGATGAAGTTTAGCAACTACTTTCTAATTGTATGGGATTTTATGCAGTATGCGCACAAAAATGGAATTATTACAGGGCCGGGGCGTGGTTCAGCAGCAGGTTCTTTAGTTGCTTATGTTTTAGAAATTACCAATGTTGATCCAATTAAGCATGACTTGTTGTTCGAACGGTTCCTAAACCCTGAACGCATTTCAATGCCTGATATTGATATTGATTTTCCAGATAATAAACGTGACCAAGTCATTCAATATGTGGCTGGAAAATACGGTCAGATTCATGTTGCTCAAATTATTACTTTCGGCACTCTAGCGACTAAGGCGGCCATTCGCGATGTGGGAAAAGTTATAGGAATGGATAAGGAAGATCTTTCTGTTGTTTCTAAATTACTACCATCTAAACCTGGGGTCACGTTACAACAAGCAGTTGCACAGTCTAAGCCTTTACGTGAGTATATTCAAGCTATGCCTATTAGACAAAAACTTTTGCAATTAGCAATGCAAGTAGAAGGGCTTCCAAGACATACGTCAACTCACGCTGCAGGCGTTGTTATTAGTGGCGAGCCGCTTACATCGTATACGCCTATTCAAGAGGGTCAGCATAATGTGTACCTCACTCAGTACCCAATGGAAGCACTGCAGGATATCGGCTTACTTAAAATGGATTTTCTAGGTCTCCGTAATTTAACGTTAATTGATTATATTCTTGCAAAAGTGGAGCGAGATACAGGAGAAAGGCAGAAGCTACCAGATATTCCCATGCAAGATGCTAAGACGTTTCAGCTTTTAGCAAGTGGTGATACAACTGGAATATTTCAGTTAGAATCAGACGGCATGCGCAAAGTATTAAAAGAGTTACAACCAACAGAACTAGAAGATATAGTGGCGGTCAATGCTTTGTATCGTCCTGGACCGATGGAGCATATTCCAACCTATATTAAAAGAAAGCATGGTTTAGAAAAAGTTACGTATGTTCATGATGTGCTAAAACCAATTTTACAAACCACGTATGGAGTCATTGTTTATCAAGAGCAAATTATGCAAATCGCTTCGAAAATGGCCGGATTTTCATTAGGGGAAGCTGACCTTTTAAGGCGAGCGGTCAGTAAAAAAGAGAGTGCGACGCTCCAAAAAGAGCGAAAGCATTTTATCGAAGGTAGTAAACGACAGGGATATGGTGAAGAAGTCTCAGAACAAGTCTACGACTTAATTGTTAAGTTTGCTAACTACGGATTTAACAGGAGCCATGCCGTTGCATATAGCTTTATTACTTACTATTTAGCCTATTTAAAAGCACATTATCCCCTTCAGTTCTTTGCGGTTTTATTAACCAGTGCGATTGGAAATCAATCAAAAAGTGAGCAATACATTCAAGAAATGAGGAAAAGAAAGATTGCTCTTTTGCCTCCATCTATCAATCAAAGTGCGTATGCTTTCAATGTAGAAAAGCAACAGATTCGTTTTAGTTTAGGAGCAATTAAATATGTTGGCGGAACAGTGGTTCAAGAAATTCTCAATGAGAGAAAGAATAAGCCGTTTGAAGACCTATTTGATTTTTGTATGCGCGTATCGACAAAAATTGTTAATAAAAAAATCCTTGAAACGCTGATTAATGCCGGTTGTTTCGATGAGTTTGGTGAAAATCGTGCCACGCTTATTGAAACGATAGACGTAGCTTTCGAACATGCCCAGCTGGTTGATCCACAAGATGATTTTGGCATGGGTTTTTCGCTAAAGCCAAAGTACATAATAGTAGACGAATTCAGCGAGCAAGAAATTTTGGAACGTGAAAAAGAAGCAGTAGGCTTTTATTTATCTAATCATCCGGCTTCTCAATATGAAAGGTTAATGGAAGCTCATTTTACAATCCCTCTTTGCGATATTGCGAAGTGTAAAAATGGAGCACAAGTTTCAATTATTGGACTTATCTCAAATGAGCGCATCATTCGTACCAAACAAGGTGAGCAAATGGCCTTCCTTGCAATTAGTGATGAAACAGACGATGCCGATGCAGTAGTGTTTCCACGAAGCTACGAGAAATACAAGCAGTTGTTAAACGTTGGAGAAGTCGTATTGATTAAAGGTAAAGTCGATATTCGAACCAATAAGCGACAAATTGTTGCACAAGAAATTTATTTAGCGAAGGAAGTTGAAGAAGAGCTGCCGAAACAAGAAGTATATTTACGTGTAAAGCCATCAGCCCAAAGTGATGAAGTCATTCGTGATATTTATAAAAAAATTCATAGCGCTAAAGGAAATGTACCCGTTCTGGTGTACTATGAGTCAGAGAAGCGATTATTACGCTTAACGTCCGACTACTTTATCTCACTAGAGGGGGATGTTATTACACAATTTAAAGCGTTACTTGGAGATGAAAATGTGGCTGTAAAAACTCTATAGTCTTTACAGATTGTAGATGATGTTATATTGTAAAGAAGTTAAAAAAAGTGGTCTGACCACTGTTACTTAATTTTACATTTACTCAGATGCAATGAAAATGAGCGCTTATTGCTTAACTGCATCGTTTCTAATTAATAGCTATATGTATACTTATATCGAATGAGGAGTGAGCTCATGTCTTTACGTGAAGAAGCACTGCATATGCACCGTATTAATAAAGGGAAGTTAGAATCTAAGTCAAAAATCCCTGTTCGAAATGCTCAGGATTTAAGCCTAGCTTATTCACCGGGGGTAGCTGAGCCTTGTAAAGAAATTTACGATGATGTGAATAATGTGTATGAGTATACAATGAAAGGAAATATGGTTGCAGTGGTATCTGATGGAACTGCGGTTTTAGGGTTAGGAAATATCGGTCCAGAAGCAGCTTTACCTGTAATGGAAGGTAAAGCAGTATTATTTAAAAGCTTTGCCGGAGTAGATGCGTTTCCTATCTGTTTAAAGACCACAGATATTGACCAAATCGTAGAGACAGTAAAGCTATTAGAACCAACATTCGGTGGAGTAAACCTAGAGGATATTGCGGCACCAAATTGTTTTGAAATTGAGGAACGCTTAAAGAAAGAAACCAATATTCCTATTTTTCATGATGATCAGCACGGAACTGCAATTGTAACGGTAGCTGGCTTGGTAAATGCATTAAAACTAGCAAATAAAAAAATGTCAGAAGTGAAGGTAGTAGCCAACGGTGCTGGAGCCGCAGGGATTGCCATCATTAAATTATTGCATCGCTATGGCGTGCGCGACATTATTATGTGTGACTCAAAAGGTCCAGTTTATGAAGGTAGATCGTTTGGGATGAATCAGGTAAAAGACGAGGTAGCTGCTTATACCAATCGTCAAAAAGTAACTGGGACCTTAGAAGATGCGCTTTCTGGAGCGGATGTTTTTATTGGTGTATCTGTCGAAGGGGCTCTGACAAAAGAGATGATTCAAAAGATGAATGAGGATCCAATTGTTTTTGCAATGGCTAATCCAATGCCTGAAATTATGCCCGACGAAGCAAAGAGTGCGGGTGTAAGGGTAATTGGGACAGGGAGATCGGATTTTCCTAACCAAGTGAATAACGTGCTGGCGTTTCCTGGTATATTCCGTGGTGCCCTAGATGTACGGGCTACTCATATCAATGAACAGATGAAAATTGCTGCGGTAGAAGCAATTGCAAGCCTTATTTCATCAGACGATTTACATGAAGATTATGTTATTCCCGCACCATTTGATACTAGAGTTGCACCAGCAGTAGCAGCTGCTGTGGCGAAAGCAGCGATGGAAACAGGTGTTGCGAGGTTACAGGTTGATCCAAATGAAATTGCATTAAAAACGCAGCGTTTGGCTATCATTGAATAAAGTGATACAGCGAAAAATTCTGTTTGGATACTAAGTGGATAAGGTGAGTGAAAAAATAGGTTGATGAATGAACGGTCAAAAGTTTATGTAGAAATCTTAAAGCAAATTCGGCAATTGATGCAGTCTAATCAGCTGCAAACAGGAGATAAAATTCCGTCAGAGCGAGAGTTGGCAGAGCGACTAAATGCGGGTCGCTCTTCTGTGCGTGAAGCGCTTCGAGCATTGGAGTTGCTAGGCCTTATTGAAACACGGCGGGGGGAAGGCACGTTTATTAAAGAAGTAGGCGATCATCAGCTTATCGAGATTTTAGCAACGTTTCTCTTGCATGATAGCAAACCAAAAGAAGACTTAATTGAAACGAAATATATGTTAGAAAGAGCATGCTTAGAATCTATACTACAGAATAATGAAAGCATTGTTGATCAGCTAGATCATCAAACCTTAACAATTAAACAGCTATTTGAGCAGTTATTTCGCCTTCAACATAATCGATTGTTACATCGCATTTGGCTAATTGTTAGTAACTTTTACTATACATTTCAACAGTCAACAATGACGCAAAATCAAGCCCAAATTGCGTTATTAATTCATGCTATTAAACAAGGAAACGAGCATGACGTTTTTGCGATTCATAAAGGATGGTATCATCCTTGTGATGCTTCACAAAATGTCGAATAGCACGTTGCATGTTTCTACACAAAATGTACAACTTTTCTTGTAAAGTAAATATCAATTAGTACACAAAATGAAGGAATTATGAGTGGATTCATACTTCATGGTCTCATGGTCTGTTTGCACCGATTGTGTAACCTATTTTGAAATAATAGGTGATAGACGCTCTATTGGTTTCAGACTGATGCTTATTGCATGATAAGCAAAGGATACGAAGACAGGTTCTTTTAGATAAAAGGATCAAAAGGAGGTTACACTTTGTTAAGAGATTTATTTACTAAAAATACAAAAAATGCAAAGAATACAAAGAAGAAAAAGTATGCTTCAGTTCCATCAGAACACCTAAAACAAGATGTACCGGAAGGAATTATGACGAAGTGTAAAAAATGTAAAAAAATTATGTACACCAAAGAGCTTAATAAAAATCTAAAAGTGTGCTTAAACTGCGGACATCATCACCAAATGACTGCTAAAGAAAGAATTAGTAGCTTAATTGATGAAGGTACGTTTATTGAATATGATCGTACAATGCGCTCTCAAAACCCTTTAGAATTTCCCGATTATGTTGAAAAGTTGGAGAAAGACCGTGAAAAAACGGGCCTTAGTGAAGCTATTGTAACGGGTGAAGGAGACATTGATGGTTTAAAAGTAGTCGTTGCCGTTATGGATTCACATTTTAGAATGGGAAGCATGGGCTCTGTTGTAGGTGAAAAAATTACAAGAGCTATCGAAAAAGCAAAGGATTTAGGCGTACCGTTTCTTATTTTTACAGCATCAGGTGGAGCTAGGATGCAAGAAGGTATCTTAAGTTTAATGCAAATGGCTAAGACAAGCTCAGCGTTAAAAATGTATAGTGATAAAGGTGGACTCATTATTTCCATCATGACGCACCCTACAACGGGAGGCGTATCCGCTAGTTTTGCTTCGTTAGGAGATTATAATCTAGCAGAGCCGGGTGCTTTAATTGGTTTTGCAGGTCGAAGAATTATTGAGCAAACTATTCGAGAAGAGCTACCGGAGGATTTCCAAACTGCAGAATTTTTATTAAAGCACGGTCAATTAGATGCGGTTGTGGCGCGTCACAATTTAAAAGAAACGCTCACGAATATTTTAGACATTCATGTAGGAGGTGACGTACAGTGGTAAGTGAATTAGAATTCGAACGTCCAATCGTGGAATTGCGTAATAAAATTGCAGAGTTAAAGGAATTTGCAACAAACACCGATGTTGATTTATCAACAGAGATTGAAAAGCTAGAAAAGCGCTTGGAAAAAGTAGAAAAAGATATTTATAACCACTTAAGCCCATGGAATCGTGTGCAGATTGCGCGTCATCCTGAACGACCAACTACGCTTGATTATATTTCAAGGCTGTTTACTAATTTTTTAGAGTGTCATGGTGACCGTTATTATGGTGATGATGAAGCCATCGTAGGAGGAATCGCTAAGTTCCAAGGTGTACCTGTCACGGTTATTGGTCATCAGCGTGGTAAAGATACGAAAGAGAATATTCGTCGCAATTTTGGAATGCCACATCCTGAGGGATATCGTAAAGCATTACGTTTAATGAAGCAGGCTGAAAAGTTTAACAGACCAATTATTTGCTTTATTGATACAAAAGGCGCTTACCCAGGAAAAGCAGCGGAAGAAAGAGGACAAAGTGAAGCCATCGCAAAAAACCTTTTTGAAATGGCTGGCTTAACTGTACCTATCGTTTGTATTGTTATTGGAGAAGGAGGAAGTGGAGGAGCATTAGGACTTGGTGTAGGGAACCATCTTCATATGCTTGAAAACTCCACGTACTCTGTTATCTCTCCAGAAGGTGCTGCTGCCTTACTGTGGAAAGATGCAACGCTTGCTAAGCAAGCAGCAGAAACAATGAAAATTACGGCACCAGATTTAAAAGAACTAGGCATTGTGGATGAGGTTGTGGAAGAAGTCAAAGGTGGAGCTCATCGTAATATTGATGAACAAGCAGCTTATATGGAAGTAGCGATTCGTAGCTCTTTACAAGAATTAACAAAATTAACAAAAGAGCAATTAGTTGAAGAACGCTATGAAAAATACAAAAAAATCGGACAGTTTTCAGCTGAAACCGATGCCATCGGTGTGAAATAAACAACGAAGCATCCTCTACTTAGATAGGGGGTGCATTTTCTCGTTTCTACAATAGCGCTTCTCTATTGTGTTTCATAGTTCTTCATGGTATTTTATAGACAGCAAAACCCTATAGGATTCTTAAGAAGAAGCCTGCATTTTCCTCTAATGGATTTAAAATACATTGTTGTAGGAAAAGCAACCCGCTTCTTTTATTGTAATGTCTAAAACCAATTTTTATAGGCATGCTTGTCAGATAGACGGGAATAGTAAAATCATTAGATAAACCAAGTGAATTGTAGTAAAAAAACAACTAGTTAAGGGTAAAATTATGCTATGAGTGTACAATACATCATGTGTTGTGATAGTCTATTTACTGCTTACATAATAGTTCTTTCTTTGGTTTAAAGAGAGCATATCATCGCCTGACTAAGCTACATATTGCTGTTAACATGTAAAGTAAAAGGTGATTAGTCCAGTAACTTTGAGTGCTAGGTTTGTACAATTACTTGAGAAGTTTGGTTATACCACTATATAGGAGGAAGATAGAATGCGTAAAACAAAAATTGTAGGTACTATTGGTCCAGCAAGTGAAAGTGTAGAAAAGTTAGTTGAACTATTTAACTCTGGTTTAAATGTTTGTCGTTTAAACTTTTCACACGGTGATTTCGAAGAGCATGGTGCACGTATTGTTAACATTCGTGAAGCTGCTAAAAAAACAGGGAAAACAATCGGAATTTTACTTGATACAAAAGGTCCGGAAATTCGTACAAATACAATGGAGAACGGTGCAATTGATTTAGAAGAAGGTTCTGAAATCATCGTTTCTATGCAAGAAGTAGTAGGAACAACTGAAAAGTTCTCAATTACATACCCTGGTCTAGTAGAAGATGTACACCCAGGTTCTAAAATCCTGTTAGACGATGGCTTAATTGGACTGGAAGTATTAGAAGTTAATAAAGCTGCTGGTGAAATCAAAACAAAAGTACTAAACCCAGGTACTTTGAAAAATAAAAAAGGTGTTAACGTACCAAACGTAAGTGTAAACTTACCAGGTATTACAGAAAAAGATGCAAACGACATCGTGTTTGGAATCGAGCAGGGTGTTGATTTCATCGCTGCATCTTTCGTTCGCCGTGCGTCTGACGTATTAGAAATTCGTGAACTATTAGAAAAGAACAATGCTCCACACATTCAAATCATTTCAAAAATTGAAAACCAAGAAGGTGTCGATAATATCGATGAAATTCTTGAAGTGTCTGATGGCTTAATGGTTGCTCGTGGTGACTTAGGAGTAGAAATTCCTGCTGAAGAAGTACCGTTAGTACAAAAAGATTTAATCAGAAAATGTAACGAGCTTGGTAAACCTGTTATCACAGCAACACAAATGCTGGATTCTATGCAACGTAACCCACGCCCAACTCGCGCAGAGGCAAGTGACGTAGCGAACGCAATCTTTGATGGTACAGATGCAATTATGTTATCCGGTGAGACTGCTGCTGGTTCTTATCCAATCGAAGCTGTTCAAACAATGCATTCGATTGCATCACGTGCAGAACAAGCTCTAAACTATCGTGAAATCTTACAACAACGCAGCAAGCGAGTAGGTACATCTATTACAGATTCAATCGGTCAATCTGTAGGACATACGGCACTTAACTTAAATGCAAGTGCAATTGTTGCTCCAACTGAAAGCGGATATACGGCAAAAATCGTTTCAAAATACCGTCCACAATCTCCAATCGTAGCGGTAGCAGCAAATGATTCAGTAGCTCGTCGTTTAGCGTTAGTATGGGGAGTAACACCAGTTGTAGGTGAGCGTTGCACAAATATTGATGACATGTTAGAGCATGCTGTAAACGACGCAGTAAAAACGGGCATTGTATCTCAAGGAGATCTAGTTATTATTACAGCAGGTGTACCTGTTGGAGAATCTGGTGCTACAAACCTAATGAAAGTACAAGTTGTAGGTGATGTATTAGCAAAGGGTCAAGGCATCGGTCGTAAATCAGCGGTTGGGCAAGTAGTTATTGCGAAAAGCGCAGCTGAAGCAAACGAAAAAATGACAGAAGGCGCAATTTTAGTTACAAATAGCACAGACCGCGACATGATTAGTGCAGTTGAAAAAGCAAGTGCATTAATTACAGAAGAAGGTGGCTTAACAAGCCATGCAGCTGTTGTAGGGCTAAACTTAAGCATTCCTGTCATTGTAGGCGTAGAAGGCGCAACAGTTACGTTTAAAGATGGACAAGACATTACAGTAGATTCAGCTCGTGGCGTTGTATACAATGGCCATGCAAGCATTCTGTAAGGTATAATTAAGAAAAAGAGAAGGTCTTTACCTTCTCTTTTTCTATAGTCAGATATTAAGGAGAGTTGACGGTGAAATTTCTCGTTCCAATTTTAATTATTATCCCTGCTATTGAAATCACATTATTGCTTACAGTAAGTTCGAAAATTGGTATTTTACCAACATTTTTCTTGATTTTAGCAACGGGAATATTAGGAGCTTATTTAGCAAAGAAGCAAGGTATGAAGACCTTACACAAAGCACGACAGCAAATGAATTCTGGCCAAGTTCCCGGTGAAGCAATTGTAGATGGGCTCTGTATCTTAATCGGCGGTCTTTTACTATTGACACCGGGCTTCTTTACCGATACAACGGGTTTTTTACTACTTATTCCTGCAACAAGAAAGTTTATCAAACCAACTGTTATGAAGTTATTCCAGCGACTGTTTCAAAATCGTGGAAGGTTTACGATTATTCGCTAAGAATGAAAATCAGGGTACCGACTAAAAAAAGAGTGTGCTATCAATGAGAAAAACTCTCTCATGAAGCACACTTTTATTTTGCAATAATAAAATTTTTAATATCTGTAAATACACCAGCTGAGTGTAGCGTACGAATGATAACCAATAAAATGGGCCCAACAATTAATCCGAGAAAACCAATTAATTTAAAGCCGACAAACAAAGCAATCAAAGTAGCTAAAGGATCTAATCCAATACTCGATGATAGGATTTTAGGTTCCATAATTTGGCGCTGTACGATAACCACTAAGTATAAAACAGATAAACCAACGGCAAAGGAGATATTTCCAGTTGTAAACGTATAAATAATCCAAGGCACGAAGATGAGTCCGGTTCCTAAATAAGGTAGTAAGTCTACAAAGCCGATAAGTAAAGCGATAGTAATTGAATAATCAACTCGTAAAATGAGTAGACCAGTAAGAACAATGATCGTTGTGATGGAAATAAGCGTAAGTTGAGCTTGAATAAATCCAAAAAGTGCTTTTTTTAGCTCTCCGATTACAGCTTCACTACTCTGTTTCACCTTTGGTGGTAAAAAGCTTTTGCTAAATGCAAGGAAACGATTCCAGTCCTTGCTGATAAAGAAGGTAGCAAGTAAGGAAAAAATAACAACAGTTGCGATGTTAGGGAGCCATCCGAGAAAAGTTGGGATCGCTTGTAAAAGTCGCTGTAAAAAGTCTCCGACAGTTGTTGTAATACTACTGCCAACGTTTTGAATATTTGTTAAAATAGTTTCCTGTTGGTTATGGTTTAAGCTGTTAAACATTGAAGCAATTTGGTTATAAAGAGGAATCAGTTTGCTGGCAATAAAGTTTTCGATGTATACGATGACGGCTTCAAAATTAGTTGGAACGACTTTTGCTAGATAGGTTGTACCGGCTATTATTTCAGTCACTAATAGCGTAATCGAGCCTGCTAGAATGGAAAAAATAAGCATGATGGAAATAAGAACAGCAATGTAGCGTTTACACTTTAACGTACGCTCAAAAAAGTTTACGATTGGATTCATGAAGAGTGCAATAATAAAGGCAATGATGAATGGATAAAGCAGCGTTGAAAGGTAATAAATGACTATAAGTGTGGCGCTTAAACCAGTCAATAAGATGACGATTCGTAAAAAACGAACCCAATAGATTTTAGGCAAGCAGTTAACAACCTCCTTTAAAAATAGTTTTGTTAGTATTTTACAACTTTTATGAAAGAGTGAAAAGAAAAAAGTGGGTTTTTCACTAGAAAATAAGATCAAAATAAGCATGAAAGTAATGAAAGGAAGGATGAACGAATGTTTTCACAACCAGTTATGTTTTTAGCTATTTTATTGGTTATAGGATTGATTGCAAAAAATCAGTCGTTAATTATCGCTGTAGGTTTTCTATTAGTTATTAAATTAATAGGTCTAGACAGTAAGGTATTTCCCTATCTACAGTCTAAAGGAATTAATCTAGGTGTGACCGTTATTACAGTTGCGGTATTAGTGCCGATTGCAACAGGTGATATTGGTTTTAAACAATTGGGAGAAGCTATTAAGTCGTCATATGCTTGGGTAGCATTAGCTGCAGGAATTTTAGTGGCAATTATTGCTAAATATGGACTGACTTTATTGTCGGAAGATCCCCATATTACAACGGCTCTTGTATTTGGTACAATCCTAGCTGTGACGCTATTTCAAGGGGTTGCTGTAGGTCCTCTGATTGGTGCAGGAATTGCCTATTTATTTATTAAAATTACAGAGTTATTTTAGTGGAAATTTTTTTATAATAACAATTTTTTTAAAATTTATTTACTCTTTTCATTCACAAAAGTCAGATAATTGTTTATAATATAGTTTGAAGCCGCATCTCATTACATACAATTGTATGATATAACGTATACGATCAAACAACTAAAAAGCATGCTAGATAGCATAATTTCTTTATGTTATTTAGCAATACGAAAATGTAAGCATTTTCTTTTTTGTCAGGGTCTTAAGAAAAGCCTATGAGGAATGCTGTGCTTCTATAGAAATGTCTTATGTGATGTGGAATTGAGCCAACGCTCAATATAATTTATTTTTGTATGTACAATAGGGTGTATGGGGAAATCTTTTCTGTAAAGGAGATGGGAATATGACTGCGACTCGAGGTTTAGAGGGAGTTGTTGCGACAACTTCAGCGGTAAGCTCCATTATTGACGACACGCTAACTTATCGTGGTTACAATATTGATGATTTAGCAGACTATGCTACATTTGAAGAAGTAGTTTATTTGCTTTGGCATGGAAAATTACCAAATAAAGAAGAATTATCTATTTTTTCTAGGTTACTAGCAGAGAATGCTAAATTACCTCATGAAGTATTAAATCATTTCAAAACATATCCAATTAAAGACGTTCATCCAATGGCAGCTTTAAGAACAGCTGTATCACTAATTGGCTTGTACGATCCAGAAGCAGACCTAATGGATGAAGAAGCTAATTATCGTAAGGCAGTTCGCCTACAAGCCAAATTACCGACAATTGTAACAGCCTTTTCACGCATTCGCAAAGGGATGGATCCAATTGAACCAAATGAAAACTATAGCGTTGCAGCCAACTTCTTGTACATGTTAACGGGGAATGAACCGACTGACATCGAAGTTGAAGCATTTAATAAAGCACTTGTCTTACACGCTGACCATGAGCTAAATGCATCTACATTTACCGCTCGCGTCTGTGTGGCAACTCTCTCAGATATTTATTCTGGTATTACAGCAGCAATCGGAGCCTTAAAAGGACCTCTTCATGGTGGTGCAAATGAAGCCGTTATGAAAATGCTATCTGATATTGAAACGGTAGAAAATGCAGAGCCGTATATTCGTAGTAAGTTAGCAAATAAAGAGAAGATTATGGGCTTTGGTCACCGAGTGTATCAGCAAGGGGATCCACGTGCTAAACATTTGAGAGAGATGTCTGAGAAGCTTACAAAACAAGCTGGAGACTCTACTCTTTATGAAATGTCTGTAAAGATTGAAGAGATTGTTACAAGTGAGAAGAAGCTACCACCAAACGTAGACTTCTATTCCGCTTCTGTCTATCACAGTCTAGGAATTGATCATGATTTGTTTACACCAATCTTTGCTGTAAGCCGCGTATCAGGTTGGGTAGCACATATTTTAGAACAGTATTCAAACAATCGATTAATTCGTCCACGTGCCGATTATATCGGCGAAGGAAAGCAAGCGTATATTCCGATTGAGCAAAGAGATTAACTTTTATGTAAGAAAGTGCTCAGCGTAAGTTGAGCACTTTATAATAAGCTATTAATCTATTAAGCTTTAAAACTTCAAGGGGGTTATTTTTATGACAAACGGACAAAAAATTACGGTAACAAACGGAGTATTAAATGTACCTAACAATCCAGTAATTCCATATATCGAAGGAGACGGAATTGGTCCGGATATTTGGGCAGCAGCATCTCGTGTATTAGAAGCAGCTGTTGAAAAAGCATATGATGGCGAAAAAGAGATTGTTTGGAAAGAAGTATTAGCAGGGGAAAAAGCATTCAACGAAACTGGCGAGTGGCTACCAGCTGAAACATTAGATGTTATTCGTGAGTACATAATCGCGATTAAGGGACCATTAACAACGCCAGTAGGTGGAGGAATCCGTTCACTAAACGTTGCTTTACGTCAAGAGTTAGATTTGTTTACTTGCTTACGTCCAGTACGTTATTTCGAAGGTGTTCCATCACCAATTAAACGTCCAGAAGATACGGACATGGTTATCTTCCGTGAAAATACAGAGGATATCTATGCTGGTATCGAGTATGCAAAAGGTTCTGAAGAAGTTCAAAAGTTAATCAACTTCTTACAAACTGAAATGGGCGTTAATAAAATCCGTTTCCCTGAAACATCAGGTATTGGAATTAAGCCAGTATCATCTGAGGGTACAGAGCGCTTAGTTCGCGGAGCAATTAACTATGCAATCGAACACGGTCGTAAGTCTGTAACGCTTGTTCATAAAGGAAACATCATGAAGTTTACTGAAGGTGCCTTCAAAAACTGGGGTTATGAATTAGCTGAAAAAGAATTCGGCGATAAAGTATTTACTTGGGCTCAATATGACCGCATCGTTGAAAAAGAAGGAAAAGATGCTGCAAATAAAGCACAAGCAGAAGCAGAAGCAGCTGGCAAAATTATCGTAAAAGATTCAATTGCAGATATCTTCTTACAGCAAATCTTAACTCGTCCTCGTGAGTTTGACGTAGTTGCAACAATGAACTTAAATGGTGACTATATTTCTGATGCTTTAGCTGCGCAAGTAGGTGGAATTGGTATTGCACCGGGTGCTAACATTAACTATGAAACTGGACATGCAATCTTTGAAGCAACACATGGTACTGCTCCTAAATATGCAGGTCTAGACAAAGTAAACCCTTCATCTGTATTATTATCAGGTGTGTTAATGCTAGAACATTTAGGCTGGACTGAAGCAGCTGCGCTTGTAATGGAATCAATGGAAAAAACAATCGCTTCTCAAGTAGTAACATATGATTTTGCTCGCTTAATGGATGGAGCGAAAGAAGTAAAATGCTCTGAGTTTGCAGATGAGTTAATTAAAAACTTAGGAAATCAAGTAACAGTATAATAGTAAACGAGAACGATTTGGGGGAATTAACATGTCAAACAAACGAAAAAAAGTCTCAGTTATTGGTGCTGGCTTTACAGGTGCAACAACTGCGTTTTTGATCGGACAAAAAGAATTAGCTGACGTTGTATTGGTGGATATTCCACAGGCAGAAAACCCAGCTAAAGGTAAAGCGTTGGATATGTTAGAAGCAGGCCCAGTACAAGGTTTTGACGCTAATATTACAGGAACAGCTAACTATGAAGATACAGCTGACTCTGATGTCGTCATTATTACGGCTGGTATTGCACGTAAACCTGGTATGAGCCGTGACGATTTAGTTACGACAAACCAAAAGGTAATGAAGTCTGTAACGCAAGAAATTGTTAAATACTCACCAAATTGTTATATTATCGTGTTAACCAATCCAGTTGATGCGATGACGTATACAGTATTTAAAGAATCAGGATTTCCAAAAAATCGTGTAATTGGTCAGTCTGGTGTACTAGATTCGGCTCGTTTCCGTACATTTGTAGCACAGGAACTGAATGTATCAGTTAAGGACGTTACTGGCTTTGTACTAGGAGGACACGGTGACGATATGGTTCCTCTTGTGCGCTACTCATACGCAGGTGGAATTCCGCTTCAAACGTTAATTCCACAAGATCGCTTAAATGCTATCGTGGAGCGTACGCGTAAAGGTGGCGGCGAGATTGTAAACCTTTTAGGAAATGGTAGTGCTTATTATGCACCTGCTGCATCTCTCTTAGAAATGACAGAAGCTATCCTAAAAGATCAGCGTCGTATCTTACCTGCAATTGCGTACTTAGAAGGTGAATATGGCTACAGTGGTATTTACCTTGGTGTACCAACAGTTCTAGGTGCCAATGGTATTGAGCAAGTGATTGAATTAGAACTAACTGAACAAGAAAAAGCAGCTTTAGATCAATCTGCTGATTCAGTTAAAAATGTGATGAGCGTTCTTGTTTAAAAATAGATAAGCACTTGGTAAACGGTGTGGTAAAAAGCATCATTTATAAAAGAAAAACAGGAAAATTCGAGGGAAACCTCGAATTTTTTTGTTGTAGAAGTTTCACTGCTTTAGACAAGAACTGTTCGCATGATTAGCGATCGTTCATGAAAGCTACAAAGAGAAAGGATGAAGTAGCAATGGTGCTAGGGAAAAAACAAAAGATTGGAAGAACCATAAAACAAATCCAAGTTGGCGAAAAGCTTTCACTTACTGAACGCATAGAGGACAAGGATATTCTTCTATATCTAGGCTTAACAAATGACGCCAATCCCCTTTATATTCAGCATGATTATGCTGCGCAAACGACGTTTAAAAAGCCGATTGTTCCAGCAATTATGATCAATGGAATGATGACAGCGGCTATCTCCAAATATTTGCCGGGTCCAGGAAGTCATATTCTAAAGCAAACCGTTGCATTTCCTAAGCGTATTTACCATTACAGTACAGTCGAGTTTTTATTTGAAGTAGTTAATAAAAATATGGACGAAAAGACAATTACAATTGATGTACAGGCAACAGATGAGAATGAAGAGAGCGTTGTACAAGCTCAATTTATTGTATGTCCTCCTCAAGAACTATCGATTGCCGAAACACATGAGTTTGAGAACTTTTAATGCAGTGACAAACGGGCCTCCTTTTTAATTAGGGGGCTTGTTTATTGGCATAATATTATGAAATGCCTTTGAGAACTTTAAGGAATCAGTGTATGATAATGACATACATATAGACAAAATATTGGGTGAAGTGGCGTTTAAAATGAATTGATGGAGGCTTATGTTACGAACATGAATAAGAGATTATTAGTAGTAGACGATGAACAGTCAATCTCAACATTATTACAGTATAACCTGCAGCAAGCTGGTTTTGAGGTCAGCACGGCAATGGATGGAGAAGAAGGGTACAATAAAGCACTGGAAGAAAACCCAGATTTAATCGTGTTAGACTTAATGCTTCCCAAAATGGATGGAATTGAAGTGTGCAAAAAGCTTAGACAGCAGAAAGTTATGACGCCTATATTAATGTTAACGGCTAAGGATGATGAGTTTGATAAAGTGTTAGGTTTAGAACTTGGAGCAGATGACTATATGACAAAACCGTTTAGTCCACGAGAAGTTGTTGCTCGGGTAAAGGCCATACTTCGTCGTTCTCAAATTAGTAATCAAGCCAATCAGGAAGAAGAGGATGGAGAAAGAATCTTTATTGGAGATTTAAAAATTCTTCCCGAGCATTACGAAGCTTATTTTCAGCAAGAGCAGCTAGAATTAACGCCAAAAGAGTTTGAACTATTATTATATTTATCAAAACATAAAGGGCGAGTGCTGACGCGTGATCAGTTATTAAGTGCCGTTTGGAATTATGACTTTGCGGGTGATACAAGGATTGTAGATGTCCATATTAGTCATTTGCGTGAAAAGATTGAAAGCAATACAAGAAAACCAATTTATATTAAAACCATTCGTGGTTTAGGATATAAATTAGAGGAACCAAAGGTAGATGAATAAGTTCCGCTCGCGCTTACTTTTTGCACTGCTAACGTTAATTATTGTGGTACTGGTTTGTTTAGGCTTATTATTAGCTCAGCTTTTCAAAAATTTCTATTTTCAAACCTTTCAAGAACGGATGGAAAAAGAAGCTGAGCTTGTCGAACTTTTTATTGGGAAAGAAGGCCTGACAAATCCAACTCTTCAAGAAAATGTAGATTCGATTAGTGAGTCATTAAGTGTTCGAGCAACTATTATTAACAATGACGGTACAATTCTTGTAGATTCAAATGCAAGTAGTCACAATGGCTCCTTGGAAAACACTCGTATACTCCAAGAGGTAATAAAGAAGCAAAGCGTGAATCAGGAAGCATTCAGCCGCATCGAAGAAAATCATGACCTCTACTATTATGGTGTGCCACTTGTCATTGACGGTCAGAAAGAAGGGTTTGTTGTTTTAAGTACTTCTTTTGCGTCATTAAATCAAGTCAATCAACAAATATGGGGGCTGTTAATTGGAAGTCTTGGCGTTGCGTTAATCGTCATTTTATTACTAGGAATAAAGATTATGAATCGCTATACCAGACCAATTGAATCGGCTACTCAGGTAGCCATGGAGCTAGCAAAAGGCAATTATAAAGCTCGTACTTATGAAGATTATATGGATGAAACAGGAATGCTAAGTCAATCCATTAATGCATTAGCCCGTAATTTACAAGAGTTAATTCGTAGCCAAGAGATGCAACAAGATCGCCTGCGGACGCTCATTGAAAATATGGGTAGCGGGATGATTTTAATTGATAGTCGCGGCTATATTAACCTAGTAAATCGAGCTTATAAAGAACAATTTCAAATAAAGATGAATGATTTCTTATATCACCTATACTATGAAGTGTTTGAACATAAAGAAGTCGTTTCCCTAGTAGAAGAGATTTTTATGACAGAAGTGAAGGTTCGCAAACATGTTGTACTCTCTCGAAATATCGAACGTCGACATTATGATGTATACGGAGCGCCAATTATCGGATTAAATGATGAATGGAAGGGGATTGTTCTGGTTTTTCATGACATAACAGAACTTAAGAAACTAGAGCAGGTTCGCCGAGACTTTGTTGCTAACGTATCTCATGAGTTAAAGACACCCATCACATCAATTAAAGGCTTTAGTGAAACGCTTTTAGATGGTGCTATGGAGGAACCAGAGCTAAGAAAGCAGTTTCTATCGATTATCATGAATGAAAGTCAACGGATGGAAACGTTAATACAAGATTTGTTAGATTTATCAAAAGTGGAACAGCAAGGTTTTCAGCTAAACGTTCAAGCCATTAATATTAATACGCTTCTTTATGAAATCGTTATGGTTCTTTCTAATCGAGCAAAAGAGCGAGGAATTGATCTTCAAATTGAAACACTTGAAGAAGAATGTTTAATTGAAGCAGATATCCAGAGGTTAACCCAAATCTTTATGAACTTAATTAGCAACGCATTGAATTATACGATGCCAAGCGGTAAAGTTCATATTCGAATTGAAGAAAAATTAGACAAAGTCCTTGTTCATATCACCGATACAGGGATTGGCATCGCACAAGAAGAAATTCCTCGAATTTTTGAACGCTTTTATCGCGTAGATAAAGCAAGAAGTAGAAATTCCGGTGGTACAGGTCTTGGACTAGCAATTGTCAAACATCTTGTAGAAGCACATAAAGGGCATATTGACGTACAGAGTAAAGTGAATGAAGGGACAACTTTTTCTGTCACGTTAAATAAATACTTAGAAAACTAAGCAAATGTTTACGTTCCTTTTACAAAGCATTTAAGGAAGCTTAATATAAGCTTGTTATACTTTTCTATGGAACCCCCTTCATCCAAGGAGCCAATTTTGGAAGACGAGAGGAGTCTTCATACTCCTTTCGTCCATTTTTTTTATAACATAAGACAAAGGTATTATTCTATAAAGGATAATGCCTTTTTTGTTTATATCATTTATAATTAGGGCGCATTCTTAGTTCGAATTATGCATGAAACTAGTTTCTGGTAAAAAACTAACTGTAATTAGATAGATTAGTTTTTGTTGTTGAGAGGAAACTTTTGATAAAATAGAATAAACGTTCTTTTTTTGAAATGGAGGATTATTCATGTCCAAGAAATTAGTATTAATAGACGGCAATAGTATCGCATATCGTGCATTTTTTGCTCTGCCTTTACTGAATAACGATAAAGGTATACATACAAACGCAATTTACGGATTTACAACGATGTTAATGCGCATTTTAGAAGAAGAGAAACCAACACATCTTCTTGTAGCATTTGATGCTGGTAAAACAACTTTTCGCCATAAAACATTTACAGAGTATAAAGGTGGAAGGCAAAAAACGCCTCCTGAGCTATCAGAGCAATTTCCATTTATTCGAGACCTGCTAGATGCCTATGGAATAAAGCGCTATGAGCTAGAGAATTACGAAGCCGATGACATTATTGGTACATTAGCAAAGCAAGCTGAAAAAGAGAACTTTGAGGTGAAAGTAATTTCAGGTGACAAAGATTTACTTCAGCTTGTTTCAGAACACATAACAGTAGGTATCACGCGAAAAGGTATTACAGATGTTGATGCCTATACGCCAGCTTTAATCGATGAGAAGTATGGCATTAAAGCTATGCAAATTATTGATATGAAGGGACTTATGGGTGACTCTTCTGATAATATTCCAGGTGTTCCTGGAGTTGGAGAAAAGACGGCTCTGAAATTATTAAAAGAGTTTGGAACAGTTGAAAACGTCTTAGAATCAATCGATCAAGTGAGTGGTAAAAAATTAAAAGAAAAGCTATCAGATAACAAAGAGCAGGCACTCATGAGTAAAGAGCTTGCTACAATCGACACAAACGCACCTATTGAAGTGAGCTTGGAAGCTGTTGCGTATCAAGGTGAAAACAGTGAAAAGCTTGTAGCACTATTTAAAGAACTTGGCTTTAATTCTCTTTTAGATAAATTTGGTGGCGATTCAGAGGAAAGTAGCTCTTTTGAAGAGCTTGAATACAAGATAGTGAACAGTGTAGACAACGAGATATTAACAAACGATGCTGCGCTTGTTGTGGAAGGATATGAAGAAAACTATCACCATGATCAGCTGCTAGGTTTTGGTATTAGCAATGAAAATGGCCATTTTTTCATTGGAAAATCAGTAGCTTTAGGGTCCTCTGAATTTGTGAATTGGTTACAGGATCAATCAATGAAAAAGACTGTATTTGATGGAAAAAGAATGGTTGTTTCAATGCGATGGGAAGGCTATGAGATTAAAGGAATTGAACAGGACATTATGATTGCTTCTTACATCTTAAATCCTGCTGAAGCCAACGATGATCTAGCTACAATTGCTAAGCTAAAAGGATATACGCAAGTGAGCTCTGATGAAGTGGTATACGGAAAAGGGGCAAAAAAATCAGTACCTGAAGTAGGAGAATTAGCAGAACATGTTGCTAGAAAAGCAGCAGCTCTTCAATTTTTAAAAGAAAAGCTGCTAGCCGAGCTAAAAGAAAATGAGCAGTATGACTTATATGAACAGCTCGAAATGCCCCTGTCATTTGTATTAGCTGATATGGAATATCAAGGAGTGAAAATTGACCATAACCGCTTAGATGAATTAGGGAAAACCATTCATGAACGTCTGAAGGAATTAGAAGCTACTATTTATAGTTATGCTGGAGAAGAATTTAACATTAATTCAACGAAGCAGTTAGGCGTTATTTTGTTTGAAAAGCTTGAGCTCCCTGTTATCAAAAAGACAAAAACAGGCTATTCTACTTCCGCAGACGTGTTGGAGCAGTTAGCTGATAAGCATGACATTATCCAAGAAATTTTAGAATACCGTCAGCTTGGCAAGCTCCAGTCCACATATGTGGAAGGGCTAAAGAAAGTCATCCATTCCGATCAGAAAGTTCATACGCGTTTTAATCAAACTCTAACGCAAACAGGGCGCTTAAGCTCAGTTGATCCGAACCTGCAAAATATTCCAATACGCTTAGAAGAAGGGAAAAAAATACGTTCAGCTTTTGTCCCGTCAAAGAAAGGTTGGGTAATCTTTGCTGCTGACTATTCTCAAATCGAGCTACGCGTTTTAGCGCATATTGCAGCTGATGAAAAACTAATTGAGGCATTTACAGAAGATCTCGATATCCATACAAAAACGGCTATGGACGTGTTCCATGTAGCAAAAGAGGACGTGACGTCTAATATGAGGCGTCAAGCAAAAGCGGTTAACTTTGGAATTGTGTATGGTATTAGTGACTATGGGTTATCACAGAACCTCGGGATTACGCGAAAAGAAGCGGCAAAGTTCATTGAGCGCTACCTGGAAAGCTTTCCTGGTGTTCAAGAATATATGGCGGATATTGTACGTCAAGCAAAAGAAGCGGGATACGTAACAACTTTATTGCATCGTCGTCGCTATCTGCCAGAGATTACAAGTCGCAACTTTAATCTGAGAAGCTTTGCTGAGAGAACGGCTATGAACACACCTATTCAAGGAACAGCTGCTGATATTATCAAAAAAGCAATGATTGAAATGGCAAAGCGATTAAAAGAAGAGAAGTTAGAAACAAAGCTTCTTCTTCAAGTACATGATGAGCTTATCTTTGAAGCGCCAAAACATGAAATTGAAATTCTTGAGCGTATTGTTCCAGAGGTGATGGAAAGTGCACTAAAATTAGATGTACCTTTAAAAGTAGATTACTCGTATGGTGCTACTTGGTTTGACGCTAAGTAAACAACAATGAATTAGCAAAGAGAGGTGGATAAGGTGCCCGAATTACCAGAAGTTGAAACGGTTCGCCGCACGCTCATTCATTTAGTAAAAGGAAAAACAATTGATGAAGTAAAAGTAACATGGCCAAATATCATTAAGCGACCGGTTGAAGTTGAACAGTTTTGTGATGCACTAAAGGGACAGACGATTCAAGATGTACACCGTCGAGGGAAATTTCTAAAAATCATTTTAGATAACTACGTATTAGTTTCTCACCTCCGAATGGAAGGTAAGTATGCTCTTGCTGAGAAGGATGAACCAATTGATAAGCATACACATGTTATTTTTCTGTTTAAGGATGGTACGCAGTTAAGGTATAAAGATGTACGAAAATTTGGGACCATGCATTTATTTCAACCAGGAGAAGAAGAGCTCTCACCACCTCTAAGTACACTGGGTTCGGAGCCTTTTGAAGAACTGTTTACAGCGGAAGTTCTAAAAAACCGAATCGGTCGAACGAGTCGAAAAATTAAGGCGGTTTTATTAGACCAACAAGTGGTCGTTGGGCTTGGGAATATCTATGTGGATGAAGCGCTTTTCCGAGCTCGTATACATCCTGAGCGTGTAGCAAGCCAGCTCACCGATGAGGAGTTGGACCGTTTGCATAAAGAAATCGTAGCAACTCTACAGGAAGCGGTTGAAAAAGGTGGAAGTACCATTCGATCCTACGTAAATACTCAAGGAGAGATGGGGATGTTTCAGCTTCAGCTTTATGTTTATGGTAAAAAAGACGAACCTTGTGTTGTATGTGGCACTCCGATTAAGAAATATGTAGTAGCGGGAAGAGGTACGCATATTTGTCCAAGTTGCCAGAAGCTTGAAGAATAATAACAATGGATGGGCTCCTTTCATATACTTTAGATAGATGAAATGGAAGGAGCTCTTTAAGATGATTTCACTTTCTTTAATACTAGTAGCTTTTGCAGTAAGCCTAGATAGCTTCAGCGTAGGATTAACATACGGATTGCGAAAACTTAAAATTCCGTTTAAATCAATTTTAATTATTGCTTGTTGTTCCGCGTTTACATTAACGCTTGCGATGTTTGTTGGCAAAATGATTACGCATTTATTTTCTCCGGCTGCGCTTGACACCATTGGTGGCATTATTTTTGTATTGTTGGGCATGTGGATTTTGTATCAATTTTTTCGTCCTGAAGAAGAGGAAACAGCAAAGCTGGAAGAAAAAATCATTTTTAAAGTAGAAATAAAATCCATTGGCTTGGTCATTAATATTTTGAAAAAGCCGACGACAGCAGATTTAGATAAATCAGGCTCTATTACGGGAGTTGAAGCATTAATTTTAGGTATCGCGTTATCATTGGATGCATTTGGAGCTGGAATAGCAGCAGCTTTATTAGGTTATTCGCCAGTCATATTGGCCATCGCAGTAGCGGCAATGAGCTTTATTTTCCTTACATTAGGAATTCAAATTGGAAAATGGTTTTCTAAACTAGCTTGGATGAGGATGTTTTCATTTGTACCAGGTGTTGTATTGATTTTAATGGGAATATTGAGATTATAAGAAGTAAAAGGGAGAACATTATGACGATTGTTGTTGGTTTAACGGGTGGAATCGCTAGTGGAAAAAGTACGGTCTCAGCGATATTCCGTGAAATGAATATACCGGTAATCGATGCTGATCAGATTGCAAAAGAAGTCGTTCAGAACGGTAGAGTCGCTTATAGTAAGATTGTTGAGGCATTTGGAAAAGAGATTTTACAAGAAGATCTAGAAATTAATCGTGCTGCTCTTGGTCAGATTATCTTTCATAACGAACAGGAGCGTCAAAAGCTCAATTCAATTGTACACCCGGAAGTTCGAAGTGAAATGTTAAAGCAAAAAGAACAATTGATTGCTGAGCAATATCAGCTAGTTGTGTTGGATATTCCACTTTTGTTTGAAAGCAAATTAACGTATCTAGTAGACCAAGTTATTGTTGTCCATGTAAATGAACTTGTGCAGCTTGAGAGACTACAAAAAAGAAATAACCTCTCTAAAGAAGATGCATTAGCGAGAATTAAGTCTCAACTGCCTTTAACTGAAAAGGCAAAGATGGCAGATTTTATTATTGATAACAATGGAAGTATAGATGAAACAAAAGAGCAAGTTATAAAACTTGTATCAAAATTAACAAATTGAGTTGGAGAGAAGTCATTCTTTCCAGCTTTTTTTAATATATGTAGAATAAGACAACAAAATAATGTGCAATAATTCTTCATTTTAAAATTATTTATGTTATACTATTTTGTATAAAAAGTTAATTAGTATAACATATTTGTTAGGGGGAATAACCATGAAAGCACGAATTGCAATTAATGGTTTTGGGAGAATTGGAAGAATGGTTTTTCGAACAGCGATTGAAGAGGAAAAGTTAGATATTGTTGCAATTAATGCAAGCTATCCTGCAGAAACTTTAGCGCATTTAATCAAATATGACTCCATTCATGGTCCATTTGCTGGAGAAGTTATCTGTGAAACAGATGCGTTGATTGTAAATGGTAAAAGAATTCAGCTACTTGACTCGCGAGATCCACTCTTATTACCATGGAAACAATTACAAATTGATTTAGTAATTGAAGCAACTGGAAAATTTAATTCTAGAGAAAAAGCGCAGTTACATATTGAGGCTGGTGCTCAAAAAGTTGTCTTAACGGCACCTGGTAAAGATGAAGATGTCACAATTGTAATGGGAGTAAATGAAAAGGTGCTGGATGTGCATAAGCATCACATTATCTCAAATGCATCTTGTACGACAAACTGCCTAGCGCCTGTTGTCAAGGTATTAGACGAGGCTTTTACTATTGAGAACGGTTTAATGACAACGGTTCACGCATATACGAACGACCAAAAAAATATTGATAACCCACATAAAGATTTACGACGCGCGCGCGCA
Organism: Priestia flexa NBRC 15715; assembly: GCF_001591565.1. Taxonomy (GTDB): domain Bacteria; phylum Bacillota; class Bacilli; order Bacillales; family Bacillaceae_H; genus Priestia; species Priestia flexa. The sequence goes on from NZ_BCVD01000014.1 coordinate 27,647, forward strand.
TGCGGTCAGTCCATTATTCCTACAACAACTGGGGCTGCCAAAGCATTATCACTTGTGCTTCCTCATCTCAGTGGGAAATTACATGGTATGGCGCTGCGAGTTCCAACGCCAAATGTATCGCTTGTAGACCTCGTTGTTGATGTTAGGAAAGCGGTAACAAAAGAAGCGGTGAATAAAGCGTTTATTCAATCCGCAGAAGGTCCACTACAAGGAATACTTGCATTTACAACAGAACCGTTAGTATCAATTGATTTCAATACAAACCCCAATTCAGCAATCATTGACGGCTTATCAACCATGGTCATGGATGAACATAAAATTAAAGTATTAGCGTGGTACGATAACGAATGGGGATACTCACAAAGAGTAGTCGATTTAGTAAAATATATTACAGCAGAGATGATTCAAAATTCAAAGCTAAAGGTTGGATAAATAAGCGAGGCAATCATGCCTCGCTTATTCTATTTGAATTCATTGTTTGTTCTAACTGAGATAGGGAACTAATAAATGAGAGGTCTTAAAAAGTGGTGGGGCAGAGAATAAATCGAGTTTAGCTACGGATTGCAAATTTAAATAAAATCACGTGTTGCAAAATGAGTCTAAACAAAGTATACTATGTTTCGTGAACTTCTTGTGTACCTTTCGGTTATGTATCTACTTAAAGGGTTAGGACCTCTCTGGACTAACTTTCCCCCGTGGTAGTTAACATGCTATATGGCGAAAGAATTTCATATTTAACGATTAAAAATTGTTAAAGGGGGAAATATCATTATGGAAACAATGGGTCGTCACGTTATCTCAGAATTATGGGGTTGTGATTTCGATAAGTTGAATGATATGGATTATATTGAAAAAACGTTTGTAGATGCAGCACTAAAAACTGGAGCGGAAGTTCGTGAGGTTGCGTTTCATAAATTTGCACCTCAGGGCGTAAGTGGGGTTGTTATTATTTCAGAATCACATTTAACTATCCACAGCTTTCCAGAGCATGGGTATGCAAGCATCGATGTATACACATGTGGAGACTTAGATCCAACAATTGCTGCTGACTATATTGCAGATGAACTAAATGCTCAAACACGTGAGACAATTGAAGTACCGCGTGGAATGGGTCCTGTACAAGTAAAGCAAACGAAAGCAAATGTACTTTAATAGTATAAAACAAAGCTAAGAACAATTAGGGACTGCTCTATAAATTGGACTCGCCATTTATAGACAGTCCTTTTTAGATACAAAAATACCGTTTATCCATTATAATAAAGAAAGTAGCTAGGGTATCTTTAGTAGCTATAGCGATTATTTTGATAAAAAGGAGTCTACACAACATGGGGATTATTCAAAAAGTAAAGTCAGTTTTTTCGAATCATTCTGAAACTAGGGACCACCACGAAAATCCAAAGTTACAAACACATTACTACAAATCAACAGCCTCTCAAACATTTACTCAGGTGCAAAATTTATTGAAGAATATGAATGGAGTAGAAATTTTAGCCGCTTATGAAGAGCGTGGAGAGATTAGCTTAAACGTGTCAAAGGGGAGAAAGGCGTTTGTTGTTATTACGATTATTTCATTACGACCTTTTGAAACCGCTATCGATTTTTCGGTTACAACGGAATCAAAAGTAATGCCATTCGATTTTGGTTATAGTAAAGAATTAATCATCTTTTTTTATAAATATTTTGACCAACATCTGATTGCTATTAAGTAAGGGAAATAAAGTGTATTAAACAAATAAAGCTGTGTAGCGCCTTTATCTATTGGAAAACAAATGTTTTAGGAAATAAAATTTCAGAATTCATTCTCCTTCACTTGTATTCAAGCTTTGTTTTCTATAATATGAAAAGAAAGTGAATTTTTATTTTGAATTTCTAACGTACATAAGTGGTTAGTTCGTACAAGCTGCTTAGTTTATACAAATATAAAAGGTTATTTATTGGAGTTGAGAAGATGAAATGTCCTTCCTGTCAGTATAATGGAACGAGAGTGTTAGACTCACGGCCTGTTGAAGAAGGTCGTTCAATTCGCAGACGGCGTGAATGCGAAAGTTGTCACTATCGTTATACAACATTTGAAAAAGTAGAAGAGCCACCTTTAATTGTAGTGAAAAAAGATGGGGCGCGTGAAGAGTTTAGCAAAGAGAAAATTTTACGCGGTTTAATAAAGGCATGTGAGAAAAGGCAAGTTAGCTTAAAACAATTAGAAGATACTGTACATGATATTGAATCTGAATTGCGCAGTCAAGGTGCATCAGAAGTGCAGTCAGACGTTGTTGGGGAAATGGTAATGGAAAGACTAGCTGCTATCGATGAAGTATCGTATGTACGCTTTGCTTCTGTTTATCGTCAATTTAAAGACATTAATGTATTTATTGATGAACTAAAGGAGTTAATTAAGAAGGAAAAATTATAAAAGAGCTATTAAAGAGATTTTTTAGCTCTTTTTTGCTATTTTAGAATTGGGTAGGTAATGATGATGAATGAGCAACATTGGAAAGAAATCATTCCAGTTGACCGTTATGTTGTGAGAACGAGCGGCGTTATTCAAGAATATGATCGAAAAGTGTTAACAACTCTATATCAACCGTTAATTGGAACCGTGTGCTATGGCTTATATATGACGTTATGGAGTGAACTAGAACAAGGACGCTTATGGGGAACAGAAGCAACGCATCATCACCTAATGGCCGTTATGCAAATGAACTTGAAATCCATTTATCAGGAGCGATTAAAGCTTGAAGGTATTGGCTTATTAAAAACCTATATGAAAGAAGAGGACGGGGGAAGAGTTTATATTTATGAGTTAATTCCACCATTAACACCACAGCAGTTTTTTGATGATGGTGTTTTAAACGTCTACTTATACAATCGATTAGGTAAAAATGTATTTCAAAAAATTAGACGATATTTTATGGATCCAGCTGTGGACCACAGTGAGTTTAAAGACGTTACTCGTTCATTTAATGATGTGTATAAGTCAGTACAAACGACAGAGCTCACGTCAAGTTTACAACGAGAGAACCAAGATGTCTTCAAACCAAGTGGAGATCTGGACTATGTGGATAATTCACAAAGAGCTAGTATAACAATTAAGGATGCTGGCTTTGACTTTGATTTATTTTTGACAGGGTTAACTGAGTCTATGATTTCGAAAAAAGCAATTACAGCCAAGGTGAGGTTAGCAATTGAAAAGCTAGCATTTTTATATCAAATTGATGCTCTGCAAATGAAGAATGTGGTCTTGGACGCGTTGAACGAAAATGATCAAGTAGATATTGAGCTGCTTCGAAAAGCTGCTAGAAACCATTATCAGTTTGAAAATGGAGAAGCGCTACCTAACTTAAGTGAACAAATTCAGCCGCCGTTATTGCGAACTATGGAACATAGAGAGCCAACTTCTCAAGAAGAGAAGTTAATTAAGCAGTTAGAAGTGACGTCTCCAAGACAGCTACTGACGGACTTGTCCGGTGGAGCAACGCCTTCTAAAGCAGATTTACAAATGGTTGAAGACGTTATGTTTCATCAAAACCTTTCTCCAGGTGTTGCTAATGTACTCATTTATTATGTCATGCTAAGAACGGATATGAAGTTATCAAAAGCATATGTGGATAAAATTGCAGGACACTGGGCTCGTAAAAAGGTAAAAACAGTGGAAGAAGCGATGGTCATTGCGAAAAATGAGCATAAAGAATACCAAAACTGGGCTGAATCTAAGCAAACGGCGACGAAGAAACAAAGAACGGTTCGTAAAGAGATGGTGCCAGATTGGTTGAAAGAAGAGTCTGAAGAGAAAAAGAAACCTCAAAGTCAAAAAGAAGATTTAGACTTTGAAGAAGAAAAGCGGAAACTTGAAGAAGAGTTAAAACAGCTTGATTTAGATTTAAAGAAAAATCGTGAAGATTAATGAATGGAAAGGAGAGGTGATGGGGTGAAGTCAATCAATGATTCGCTAAACAAACTAGCAAATAATCAAGGTTTCAAGGAACGATTTGAAACGTTAAAATCAGAAGTGCTTTCTGATCGTAATGTTCAAGATTTCTTAAGGAAGAATCGAGATCAATTGGATGAAGGTATTGTAGAACGAGGTCTCATTAAGATGCATGAATTTAAAGGACAAAGCAAAGAGTGTCAAGACTGTCCATCCCTGCAAAGCTGCGTTAATATGATTAAAGGTTATCAGCCAAAGCTTGTAATTGATGGTAAAAATATTGATGTGACCTATGAGCGCTGCCCTCGAAAAGTAACTGAAGATGAACGCAAAGAGCAAGAATCATTTATCCAGTGTCTTTATGTACCGAAAGATATTTTAGGTGCTTCCATGTCAGATATTGAAATTGAGCAAGGAAGGCTTGAAGCAATCAAGTTAGTACGAGATTTTGTCAGGGAGTATGAACCTAATAAGAAGATGAAAGCTCTTTATCTACATGGATCGTTCGGTGTTGGAAAAACATACTTTTTAGGTGCCATTGCTAATGCTTTAGCTGAAAAGAAAGTAAAATCAACGATTGTATATGTTCCTGAATTCTTACGTGAGCTTAAAGGATCTTTTCAAGATAAAACCTTTAACGAGAAGATTGAATACGTAAAAAAAGTGCCCGTCCTAATGTTAGATGATTTGGGAGCAGAATCCGTAACAAGCTGGATGCGCGACGATGTATTGGGTACCATTCTTCAATTTCGAATGTTAGAAAATTTACCTACTTTCTTTACGTCAAACCTAAATTTTCAGCAGATGAAGCACCATTTAACGTATACGCAAAAAGGCGAGGAAGAAGAGCTGAAAGCTGCCCGCATTATGGAACGAATCAAGACGTTAGCCACTCCTGTAAAGGTAGAAGGTGAAAATAAACGTAATAAATGAGCAGTTCTTTTACATTTCATGTAAGGACTTGCTCATTTTTTTTCATGTTGCCCCATATATATAAATAAAGCGTGTCCAAAAGGGGGCTAACATTAGTGAGAATTTTCTTTAAGTATGAGAAAGAAGCAATTGGTATTTACAGGTCGCTATGCGCGAAACGAAGCGCTTTATCATATGCTCCGCAATGCTTTAAACTTGTGAACAGTCAGCTTCTAGTAATTGACGTGACATATAATCGAGACGAAATTGTACACGATATGCTAATCCCAGTATTGACAGACTTTATATTAGAGCAGAAAGAAGAGACGATTTTAAGTGAGATTTTGAAACAGAAATTTTTCTATACGGATGAACAAGAGCTACAGCTTATGATAGACATGGTCTATCATATTGTAGAAGGTGAGAAAGTTGACGTACCTAAACGTGATTTTCCGATGCCTAAAGATTTATTAATTAGAGAAGCGCTTCAAGATTTTCTGGTTAACAACGTTACGTTTACATTTGAGTCTTTTCTCCAGTTTCGATTAAAGAACTATCGCTCTCGCTTACAGTACTATTTAGAAATCGCTATTGATGAATATAAACTAGAATATGAATATCAAATGTTTGTTGAACAGCTGCGACAAGTTATTTTAACGGAGGAAGCAAGTTGCGAAGCTGTACATGTTGTGCATTCACAAGAGAACGAATTTCAACTCTATGATGAAAACTTTGGATTGCTAACAGTGAATCAGCGTCAACATCTGGCTGAAGAATTTATGAAAAAGAATGAGTCGTTATACATAGACCCATCCGTTATAGCGCCTCTCATTACACTATCTCCGCAGCATATTTATATTTATAGTGATCGTGAGAATACACATGATTTCATTTATACTATTCAAAATCTTTTTCAAGAACGAGTGGTCATATGCACAAAACAAGAAGCGGCATTTTTAAAAAAAGAGAATCTGACTTGAGAGGTTGATTTCTATTTTAAAAATGAATATAATAGGCTCATATTGTAAAAATTTTAATCAGCGATAAGTAATGATGAGGACATGAGTTTATATTTACGGTTTATTAGAGAGAGAATCCGTGGCTGAAAGATTCTTAACACGATTTATATCCTTACCACCTCTAAACTTCAGTAGTAAACAAGTATTTTACTTTAGTAATTACTGACGGAATTTCCGTTATCAAACCTCGAGCTGTCTTTCATTGTGCCTTGTTAAGCAAAAAGACAGAAACAAGGGTGGTACCACGTGTATACACAACTCGTCCCTTATTAAGGGATGAGTTTTTTTATTTGCGTAAATAACCAGTTTATGCAAGATTATATTGAGATAAATAAGGAGTTGAATCACATGTCAGAAGTTATTTCAATGACATTTCCAGATGGAGCAGTAAAAGAGTATCCTAAAGGTACAACGACAGAACAAATTGCATCATCAATTAGCCCAGGGCTAAAGAAAAAATCAATTGCGGGTAAAGTAAACGGTGAGCTTTTAGATTTGCGTACACCAATCCATGCAGACGGTCAGCTTGAAATCATCACACAAGATTCAGGTGAAGCACTTGAGATTATGCGTCACAGCACGGCGCACTTAATGGCTCAAGCAATTAAGCGTGTTTTTAAAGATCAAAAGGTCCAGCTTGGTGTAGGACCAGTTATTGAGAATGGATTTTATTATGACATTGATATGGAGCATTCCATTACACCTGACGATCTAATTGAAATTGAAAAAGAAATGAAGAAGATTGTAAACGCCAATATTGATATTGAGCGTCGCGAAGTGTCTCGTGAAGAAGCAATTGAGCTTTATAAAGAAGTTGGAGATGAATTAAAGTTAGAGCTTATCGATGCTATTCCAGCAGGTGAGACTGTAACGGTTTATCACCAAGGAGAATTCTTTGATCTTTGCCGAGGTGTCCACGTTCCATCAACAGGAAAAATTAAAGAGTTTAAACTGTTAAATATTGCAGGTGCTTACTGGCGTGGAGATAGCAACAATCAAATGTTGCAGCGCATTTATGGCACGGCATTCTTCAAAAAAGCAGATTTAGATGAGCACTTACGTTTATTAGAAGAAGCGAAAGAGCGTGATCACCGTAAAATTGGTAAAGAGCTTAACTTATTCACAAACTCACAAAAAGTTGGACAAGGTCTTCCATTATGGTTACCAAAAGGTGCAACAATTCGTCGCGTTATTGAGCGCTACATTGTGGATAAAGAGGTTGCGCTAGGTTATCAACATGTGTATACACCAGTCCTAGGTAGCGTAGAGCTATATAAAACATCAGGTCACTGGGATCACTATCAAGACGGTATGTTCCCAGCAATGGAAATGGATAATGAAGATTTAGTTCTTCGTCCAATGAACTGTCCACACCATATGATGGTATATAAAAATGATATCCACAGCTATCGTGAATTACCAATTCGTATTGCAGAGCTAGGTACGATGCACCGCTATGAAATGTCAGGTGCACTTGCAGGTCTTCAGCGTGTTCGCGGTATGACGCTAAATGATGCACATATCTTTGTTCGTCCAGACCAAATTAAAGACGAATTAATTCGTGTGGTTCGCTTAGTAGAAGCTGTATACAAAGACTTTGGCTTTGAAAATTACTCGTTCCGCTTATCGTATCGTGATCCAGAAGATACAGAGAAATACTTTGATGATGATGCAATGTGGGAAAAAGCACAAACCATGTTAAAAGACGCGATGGATGAGCTTGGCTTAGACTATTACGAAGCAGAGGGTGAAGCAGCATTCTACGGTCCGAAGCTAGACGTTCAAGTTAAAACGGCTCTTGGAAAAGAAGAAACTCTTTCAACAGTGCAGCTGGACTTCTTATTGCCAGAGCGTTTTGATCTAACATATATCGGTGAAGATGGAAAACAGCATCGTCCGGTTGTTATTCACCGAGGTGTCGTATCAACAATGGAGCGCTTTGTTGCTTTCTTAATTGAAGAATACAAAGGGGCATTCCCAACATGGTTAGCACCTGTTCAAGTTCAAGTGATTCCAGTATCGCCAACTGTTCACCTAGACTATGCAAAAGAAGTTCAAGAGAAACTTCAGTTAGCTGGTGTACGTGTGGAACTAGATTCACGTGAAGAGAAAATTGGCTATAAAATTCGTGAAGCTCAAATGCAAAAAATTCCTTACATGCTAGTAGTGGGAGATAAAGAAGTAGAAGAAAAAGCGGTTAATGTTCGTAAATACGGTGAGCAAAATTCAGAAACTGTTGATTTTGAACAGTTCTTAGCAGGATTAAAAGTAGAAATTACTCGCTAATGAAAAAGCGGAGAGGGCAACTTCTCTGCTTTCCTTTTTAAAAAAAGTAAAAAAAATGTTGCATAAATGTTTTTCCTTTGGTAAAATGATTTTTGTTGTTAAATAAAGAACGAAATCATTGACTTTTGTCTTTGTTGATACTATAATAGCTTAAGTAATTGAATACTTGTTTGTGCAGAAGAAGAAGCACCCGCTTCTCACCTGATTGACGCGTATAGAGCAGTTAGCAGGTTGACATCGTATTTACTTTTAACGATAGTAGTGTGGGTGCATTGTGTACTCACGCTTTTTTGTGTGTATACCAATATCTACACAAGCGTATTCATTCATTAAACCTTGGAGGTGGCTACTTATTAGCAAGGACATGATGGTAAACGAGGGCATTCGAGCTCGCGAAGTTCGTCTAATTGATCAAAACGGTGAGCAATTAGGAATTAAATCAAAAAATGAAGCACTTGATATTGCTGCACGAGCAAATCTTGACTTAGTAATGGTTGCTGCAAACGCGAAACCACCTGTATGTCGTATTATGGACTACGGTAAGTTCCGCTACGAGCAACAGCGTAAAGAAAGAGAAGCTCGTAAAAACCAAAAGGTTGTTAACTTAAAGGAAGTTCGTTTAAGCCCAACAATCGATGAGCATGATTTTAACACAAAACTTCGTAACGCACGTAAGTTCCTTGAAAAAGGTGATAAAGTAAAAGCGTCAATTCGTTTTAAGGGTCGTGCTATTACTCATAAAGGAATTGGACAAAAAGTACTTGATCGTTTTTCAGAGGCTTGCGCTGATGTTAGTTCAGTTGAATCAGCTCCAAAAATGGAAGGACGCAGCATGTTCCTAGTGCTTGCACCTAAAAACGAAAAGTAATAGAACGAGGAGGAACACCCCATGCCAAAAATGAAAACACATCGTGGCGCTGCAAAGCGTTTCAAAAAAACTGGAAGCGGTAAGTTAAAGCGTGCTCGTGCTTACACTAGTCACTTATTCGCTAACAAATCTACTAAACAAAAACGTAAATTACGTAAAGGTTCTTTAGTAAGCAAAGGTGACTTCAAACGTATTCGTCACTTATTAGATAACATTAAGTAATTTGGGTTGAGATAGAAACATAACAGGAGGTAACAATTATGCCACGCGTAAAAGGCGGTACAGTAACACGCAAACGTCGTAAAAAAGTTTTAAAATTAGCCAAAGGTTTCTTCGGTTCAAAGCATAGATTATACAAAGTTGCTAATCAGCAAGTAATGAAATCATACATGTATGCTTATCGTGACCGTCGTCAGAAAAAACGTGATTTCCGTAAATTATGGATTACACGTATCAATGCAGCAGCTCGTATGAATGGTCTTTCTTACAGCCGTTTAATGCACGGATTAAAATTAGCAGGTATTGAAGTTAACCGTAAAATGCTTGCTGACTTAGCTGTAGCTGACGAAAAAGCATTTGCTGAATTAGCAGCAGCTGCTAAAAAAGGCTTAGAGAAGTAATTTCTGCTAAAAAGTCTTGTTACCACTAGGTAGCAAGGCTTTTTTGTTTATTGGAGGGATTATCTTTGTTTTTAATGATATACGCGATACTTATCAACCTTATAGGCTTATATGTAATGAATGCAGACAAAAAAAGAGCTCAGCGAAATGAATGGAGAATCAAAGAGCAAACACTTTGGACGATTGCCATTATCGGAGGAGCTCTAGGTGCAACCATTGGCATGAATCTTTATCGTCACAAAACAAAGCACGCAAGCTTTCGTTTCGGTCTGCCTGCTTTGGTGGTTGTTCATTTGGCATTATTGCTAATCTATATGTAGATGAATAATTTGAAAAATGAAATGGGAGAAGCCATGAACAAACATCTTGCTTTTTATTTTTAAGGCTATTGTTTTAGATAGATGTAGTAGTAGGCTCCTTATCTATGAGTTAGAAGAAAACGTTTCAAACGTAGAGGTTAATGGAGCTGAATATGCAAAGTGGAGAGCGTTTTTAAAATTCCTTCAAGAGAGTAATCTCATCAAAAGGCTTCCCTATCCAAAAGCCCCGTGATTGAAATGAAAGATGTGATACTCCAGCAGGACTAGCGAGTCAAGTGAGACCTCACAGTATACAAGGAGGGTCGGCCGCTCGCCCTGAGGAAAGGGAACAATCTGGAATGGAAATCACACTAAGCAGAGAGGCCTTCTTCAACAAGAAGTAAGCACACTGTTTATCAAAAGCTTTCTCAATAAAAAAGCCCAAAAGCTATTGCTTTTGTGGCTCGTTCTTTAAAAACTCTCGTACGGGACTTTTCCAGCTAATAATGGCTTTTGGGTATAAAGTTGATACCTTAGCAGACACCAATCTGATATCCTCATGAGTTAAATCATTGAGCTGGTCAGGATTTTTTAATAACATAGTAATAGAAAAAATTTGTTCATTTATATATTTTTCGCCTTCAAACAAAACACCTTTATACGTTAACTCCAAATTTTTACGAACATTTTCTGCTTCATCCACCACGTAAAATTCATTTTGCTCTTTGGCTTGCATTAATTTTCTTTTTGGATTTCGAACATATCGTATAATAAAAAGGACGAAATAGACTAATAAAGCAATTACTAATAGTCGCATTAAGAGCACAATCAAAGCGATATCGCCTCCTTGCCGAGGGTTGTTTCCTAACAGTACGTATAAAGGGCAAAAAGGTTTCATTTATTTTTAATTTTATATTAATATTTATTTTATTTTAGGAGAGATTAGATATGAACTTACAGTCTTTATTTAACATGCAGCGCCAGCTAGATCAACATATTGAAACAAATCATAAGCTTCAAAACGAAGACTTGGTTTCCCGCAAACTTCTTGCTTTATTAGTAGAATTAGGCGAGCTGGCTAATGAAACGCGTTGTTTCAAATTTTGGAGCCTAAAACCGTCGGCAGATAAAAAGGTTATTTTAGAAGAGTTCGTAGACGGTGTTCACTTCTTATTATCTTTAGGAATTGAATGGGGATTTGATTCAATTGAAGAACTTCCGGTTAAAGCGGACAAAGAAACTGCAACAGAACAATTTTTACATGTGTTCTCTTTGCTCACACAATTAAAAGGAAGCGTAGATCAAGAACAGTACATAGAATCATTCTCTTCATACATGGGTCTTGGAGAAATTCTTGGCTTCGCAGCTGAGGAAGTGAAAACGGCTTATATTATGAAAAATGAAGTGAACTTTAAGCGTCAAGACGAAGGGTATTAAGAAGAAAACATTTCCTCTGAAAATACTTTCTTATATAATAAAAGATATACATATGAAAGGGGTATGGATAAATGAAAAAGTTAGATGAAACATTACAAATGTTAAAAGACTTAACTGATGCAAAAGGTATTCCTGGAAACGAACGCGAACCAAGAGAAGTGATGAAAAAATATATTGAATCTTATGCTGATAGCATTTCAACAGACGGACTTGGAAGCCTTATTGCCAAAAAAGTTGGTGATGAAAAAGGCCCTAAAATTATGGTTGCAGGTCATTTAGATGAAGTTGGCTTTATGGTCACTCAAATTGATGATAAAGGCTTCATTCGTTTTCAAACTGTAGGTGGCTGGTGGTCGCAAGTTATGCTAGCGCAACGTGTTACAATTGTAACGCGCAAAGGCGATATTACAGGAGTTATCGGCTCTAAACCTCCTCATATTTTACCTGCTGAAGTACGTAAGAAGACGGTTGAGATTAAGGATATGTTTATTGATATCGGTGCATCTAGTCGTGAAGAAGCAATGGAATGGGGCGTAAAGCCTGGCGATCAAATTGTTCCGTACTTTGAATTTACCGTTATGAATAACGAAAAAATGCTTTTAGCTAAAGCATGGGATAACCGTATCGGCTGTGCTATTGCTATTGATGTGCTCAAGAATTTAAAGGGTCAAGAGCATCCAAACGTTGTATACGGCGTTGGAACAGTGCAAGAAGAAGTTGGTTTACGCGGTGCAAAAACGTCAGCCAATCTTATTCAACCTGATATTGCATTTGGCGTAGATGTAGGTATTGCTGGTGATACGCCAGGAGTGTCTGAAAAAGAAGCAGCATCAAAAATGGGTGACGGTCCACAAATCATTTTATATGATGCATCAATGGTTTCTCACAAGGGTCTACGTGACTTTGTAACAGATGTAGCAGATGAAATGAACATCCCATATCAGTTTGATGCGTTATCAGGCGGTGGTACTGATTCAGGAGCTATTCATATTTCAGCTAACGGCGTACCTGCACTATCTATTACAATTGCAACTCGCTATATTCATTCACATGCCGCAATGTTACATCGCGATGATTATGAAAATGCGGTGAAGTTAATTACAGAAGTTATTAAAAAACTTGATCGTGAAACGGTTAATAAAATTACGTTTGAATAAAACAAAAGGTGCACTCAATTTGAGTGCACCTTTTGTACTTACTTTAAGCTATTTTCAAGTGTTGTTAAAATTTCTTCTTTTTCACTTTTAGGCGAGTTTTCCCATAGTACTTCGAAAAGTACACCTAGACCTGGAAGCATTTTTTCTTCACCGCTTTTGATAGCATCCATAATCGTTGCTTCAAGCTCTTCTTGAGAATTACCTGAAACATTTGATATAATAGCATTTCGTAAATTAAGATCCATCGTGATCACCTCAACTATAGATAGTAAAATCAAAAATAGTTTGTGTATGTCACATTCAATTTATGTATCGTAACTGAAATTGATAAATAGAGGAGTTATGTTTGGTGAAGCGAATTGATTCCGTGAAGAACCCACAGGTTAAACTATGGAAAAAATTACATACAAAAAAAGAGCGCGATAATCAAGGTTTATTTTTGGTGGAAGGCTTTCATCTTGTCGAAGAAGCTTTAAACCAAAGAGAAATGATTAAGTATCTCATTCTTGCTGATAATGTTGATATTCCATCGCATTGGAATGTTGATACGGTTGAGATGATTGTGGTGACGCCTGCTGTTATTAAAGCAATTGCTGATACAGAAACCCCTCAGGGAATTGCAGCCGTTTGTTACCAAAACCAATCATCATCCGTCTTACAGACAGCGCGTCGATTAGTGCTGTTAGATGCCGTCCAAGATCCAGGTAACGTAGGAACCATTATTCGTACAGCAGAAGCTGCTGGAATCGATGCAGTCATTATTGGAGCAGGCTGTGTAGATGTTTATAACAGTAAAGTCATCCGTTCGACTCAAGGTGCAATCTTTAACTTGCCTGTTATTAAGAAAGACTTAATTAGTGCGATTAAAGAACTAAAGGAATGTGGAGTTAGCGTGTATGGTACATCATTACAAAATGCTTCTGTGTACACGGAAGTTGAAAAGCCAGAAGCTTTTGCTCTGATTGTTGGTAACGAAGGGCAAGGTGTAAGCTCAGCGGTGCTGAATGAAACGGACCATAACCTATATATACCGATATTTGGAAAGAGTGAATCGTTAAATGTAGCAATTGCATCAGCAATTTTAATGTACTATTTACGTGGAATGTAGTTGCAACGGCTAGCCGTTTTCACTATAATAATACAATAGCTAAATATGCGAAAAGCAGTGATAGAGAGCAGTAGCTTATGTAGCGTTATTCAGGGAGAAAATGCCGTGACTGAAAGCATTTTTATAAGCGCAATAAGTGAATTCACCTCTTGAGTTGACACTTGGACCATCATTTTTGATGTAAAGGTGTTCCGGATATTCCGTTAACGTTAATGAAGTGAACTGTGCAGATGCATGGTTAACAAGGGTGGTAACGCGATTAAACCTCGTCCCTTTTTGGGAGAGGTTTTTTTATTTGCAATTTTTTAAAACAAAAGGAGGATTATTCAATGAAAGAGCGTTTACAAGAGCTGCAACAAGAAGCGATTGTTAAAATTGATGACTCAAAAGATTTAAAAGCATTGAATGATGTACGTGTAGCTTATTTAGGAAAAAAAGGACCAATTACAGAAGTACTTCGCGGAATGGGGAAATTATCTGCTGAAGAGCGTCCTGTAATGGGAGCACTTGCAAATGAAGTGCGCGAAGCAATCGCTTCAAAGATTGAAGAAAAGCAAGCGGCGCTAGAAGCAGAAGAAATCAACCGTAAACTAGCTTCAGAAACAATCGATGTGACACTTCCTGGTCGACCAGTTAAAGTCGGTACACATCATCCGCTAACAAGCGTAATTGAAGAGGTTGAAGATTTGTTTTTAGGCATGGGCTATGAAGTAGCTGAAGGACCTGAAGTGGAGCAAGATTACTACAACTTCGAAGCGTTAAATTTACCAAAGGGTCACCCAGCACGTGATATGCAGGATACGTTCTATATTACTGAAGAAACGTTATTACGTACTCATACATCAACAGTACAAGCCCGCGTAATGAATGGAAATGAAGGGAAAGGTCCAATCAAAATCATTTGTCCTGGTAAAGTATATCGTCGTGATGATGATGACGCTACGCATTCACATCAATTTATGCAAATTGAAGGTTTAGTTGTAGATGAAAATATTCGTATGAGTGATTTAAAAGGAACGCTTGAGGTATTTGTGAAAAAAATGTTCGGTGCAGAGCGTGAAATTCGTCTACGTCCAAGCTTTTTCCCGTTTACTGAACCATCTGTTGAAGTGGACGTATCATGTGCTAAATGTGGAGGAAAAGGCTGTAATGTTTGTAAGCAAACAGGCTGGATTGAAATTTTAGGCGCTGGTATGGTACATCCAAATGTACTTGAAATGGCCGGCTATGACTCTAAAAAATATCGCGGCTTTGCATTTGGAATAGGCGTAGAGCGTATCGCTATGTTAAAGCACGGCGTTGATGATATTCGTCATTTCTATACAAATGATGCTCGTTTCTTAAATCAATTCAAACAAGTATAAAGGAGGGACTAACATGTTTGTATCATATCGTTGGTTGCAAGAATATGTAGATTTATCAGGAGTAAAAGCTGAAGAACTTGCTGATAAAGTCACAAAAAGTGGAATTGAAGTTGAAGGTGTAGAAAATTTAAATAAAGGCGTAAGCGGTGTTGTCATCGGTCACGTAGTAGAACGTGAACAGCATCCAAACGCAGATAAGTTAAGTCGTTGTCAGGTTGACCTTGGGGATGAAACGGTTCAAATCGTTTGTGGTGCTCCAAACGTAGCACAAGGTCAAAAGGTAGCGGTAGCTAAAGTAGGCGCTGTATTACCAGGCAATTTTAAAATTAAGCGTGCTAAGCTTCGCGGTGAAGAATCAAACGGCATGATTTGTTCTCTTCAAGAGCTTGGAATTGAAAGCAAGCTTGTCGCAAAAGATTACCAAGAAGGAATCTTTGTATTCCCAAGCGATGCTGAAGTTGGAGCAGATGCTTTAGAAGCATTGAATTTGCATGATGAAGTATTAGAACTTGGCTTAACGCCAAATCGTTCAGACTGTTTAAGCATGCTAGGGGTAGCTCATGAAGTAGCAGCAATCTTAAATCGTGAAGTAAAATACCCAGAGGTTGAGTTTCAAGAGACGGAAGAAAAAGCATCGGATTACATTTCAGTTGTAGTAGAAGCAAAAGAAGATAATCCTTTATACGTAGCACGTATGGTGAAAAATGTTAAAATTGCGCCGTCACCGCTATGGATGCAAACGCGCTTGATGGCAGCTGGGATTCGACCACACAATAACGTAGTTGATATTACAAACTACATTTTACTTGAATACGGTCAACCACTTCATGCGTTTGATTATGATCGTCTTGGCTCAAAAGAAGTTGTTGTTCGTCATGCACAAGAAGGCGAAGAAATTGTAACTCTCGATGATCAAAAACGTGTACTAAAAGAGAACCAGCTTGTCATTACAAATGGTAAAGACCCAATCGCTTTAGCCGGTGTAATGGGAGGAGCGAATTCTGAAGTCCAAGATGACACAGTAAATGTGTTAATTGAATCTGCTTACTTCCGCGGGTTATCTGTGCGCCAAACATCGAAAGAGCACGGTCTTCGTAGTGAAGCAAGTGCACGTTTTGAAAAAGGAATCGACCCAAGCCGCACACGTATAGCAGCTGATCGTGCTGCTGAACTAATGGCTGCTTATGCGGGTGGAGAAATTGTTTCAGGAACAGTTGAATTTGATGAAATGACAATTGAACCAGCTGTTGTATCTGTAACGCTTGAGCGCATCAATCATGTTCTTGGTACAGAGCTAGAAATGGCTGAAGTTCAAGAAATCATGAATCGTCTTCAGTTCGAAAGCAAAGTGGAAGGCGATGCCATTATCGTAACCGTTCCAACGCGTCGCGGTGATATTACAATTGAAGAAGATATTGTGGAAGAAGTAGCTCGTATGTATGGGTACGACCACTTACCAACAACTCTTCCTGTGACTGTAGCAACGCCAGGCCGTTTATCTGATTATCAGCTAAAGCGTCGTAAAGTACGCCGTTTCTTAGAAGGCGCTGGGTTAGCTCAAACAACAACATACTCATTAACAAGTGCAGAGAAAGCAACACAGTTTGCATTAAATACTGCATCAACAGTTCGTTTAGCGATGCCAATGAGTGAAGACCGCAGCGTTCTTCGTCAAAGCTTAGTACCACACTTACTTGAAGCTGTTAAACACAATAACGCTCGTCAAACAGACTCAATTGCGCTATATGAAACAGGTTCAGTGTTCTTGGGAACTGAAGAAGGTCAGCTACCAATAGAAGAAGAGCGAGTAGCAGGAGCAATTACAGGCTTATGGCATTCTCACAGCTGGCAAGGTGAAAAGAAAGCAGCTGATTTCTATGTGGCTAAAGGCGTTGTAGAAGGATTATTATCAGCATTAGGTCTTGATAATCACATTGAATATAAGCCTACAAATCAAGAAGGCATGCACCCTGGACGTACAGCGGCAGTTGTATTAAATGGTCAAGAAGCTGGGTATGTTGGTCAGCTTCATCCAGTGACGCAAAAACAATATGGTCTTCGCGAAACGTACGTATTTGAGCTAAACTTAAAAGCAATCTTTGCGGCGAAAGTAGAAGAAGTTCGCTATTCTGCAATTCCTCGCTTCCCATCAATCACAAGAGATATTGCTCTTGTTGTGGATAAAGAAGTATTAGCAGGAGAACTTCAAACAGCGATTTATGAAGCTGGTGGAGAACTATTGAAAGAAGTTGCGGTGTTTGACTTATATGATGGTGAAAGAATGGAAGAAGGCAAAAAGTCTGTCGCTTTCTCTTTACGCTATCTAGATCCAGAGCGCACGCTTACGGATGAAGAAGTATCAGCAGCTCATGCTAATGTATTAAAAGTTGTTGAAGAACAATTTAAAGCAAGCTTACGTTCATAAAAAAACAAGAGGCTGGGACATAAG
>NZ_BCVD01000015.1 GCF_001591565.1 Priestia flexa NBRC 15715
TACGCTCCATTCCACCCTGTTTCCAAACTGGTTTTTCCCAATCAAAAAAAGCCTGAACGATTAAAAGTTGTGAACTCTCAATTGTTCAGGTATAGTAGGGGCTGAACTACTTATGTCTCAATCTCTTATAGGATGAGCTATTCGTTATTATTCAGTTGGCTAATTAATACATCTTTAACGTCTTCTTGTGATAACCCTTTCCAAAACAGGGTACCGTTAATCAACAAGTCTACATGCAAATGTAATTCTGTATTATCTTTTTGCACCTCTCCGCTTGTACCAGAATTTCCAACGTAGCCGATTAGCGTATCTTTTGTAATAGTATCACCCACGTTTAACTCTTCATCGACTTGATCTAGATGAGCAAATCGCGCCTGCATGCCATTGTCATACTGAATCCATACTTGTCTACCACGTAGCTTATCCAGGATATAAGCAGGAGTCTTTTGAACCTCTTTACAATATGCTAAATCTTTGTTTCGTTGCTCCACGGATTCATACGGCTTATAATTATGATCCACTCGTACCACTTTGCCTTTTCCCATTCCATACACTTCAGTTTCTTTATTGACAACTACGCCCGCTGAGTATGTATACCAGTCTAACCCTTCATGGAAACCATGGCGATATGTACGATCAGCTCCTGGCAAATGAGATGGAAACGTATCAGCTTTAGCGTTTTCTAGTGGTGGTGTTAACCCACTCATATACTGCATCACTTCTTCTCTTGTAAACTGCTTAGTACTAACTGCTTGAGCTGCTTCTTCGCTTGATTGAGATGACTTTAAAATAGCATACGCTGCTTTAAGTTTAACGTAGCTAGGTTCTTGTTTTTCTAAGAACGATGCTGATATAAACGCTCGATTGTTTTGAATGAAAAAATCTTGTTCAGCGAGTGGAAAAAGTTCATTATTAATTTGGACGACGGGAACATTTTCAATAAACATATAAACGTTATCCGCGACAACAAGCTGAAGCTGACGGTCGACCGGGCTGTATGTAGAATCATAAGCCGCCGATTGAATCGTCATATCTAAATAGGCCTTTCCTTCCCTGTATACATATCCTGCTTTTTCTTCCGTGCTTAACTTCATAAATAAAAAAGCGGTACATGCCATTAAAACAACTACCGTAAGCCACACTCTTTTTTTCATACGGACTCCCCTTTCTATTATTACGTCATTTTGTCCTCTTTGACATTGTCTTAAACGAAAGATGAATCGTACTGCACGAGGAAAGTGTAAAAATGGTTTCATGTATAGTAAAAAAGGTTAAAAGAGAAACTGTACATAAGAGGTTTTTTCACGAAAGGAGTGCGAGCTAATTGAAAAAGCTGACGCCAGTGTTTCTGTTTTCTGTGATTATTGCGGCTTTGTTTATTATTTGGGGAGTCATTCCAGAAAGCACGCTAGGAAATGCCGCTTTAACGCCTGTTACCAGTGCTATTCATCAATTTATTATTGAAAAATTCGGTTGGTATTACCTATTAGCTGCTACCCTATTTTTAGGCTTTACACTATTTTTAATTTTTTCACGGTATGGAAATATCAAATTAGGTAAGACAGAGGATGAACCTCAATATAGTTATATATCCTGGTTTGCCATGCTGTTTAGTGCAGGGATGGGGATCGGTTTAGTATTCTGGGGCGCTTCTGAACCTATTAACCATTTTCATACCCCACCTTCTGGAGATGGAAATACAGCAGAAGCCGCTCGAGCAGCAATGCGATATTCTTTTTTTCATTGGGGATTACATCCTTGGGCTATTTATTCAGTGCTTGCTTTGGCACTTGCGTACTTTCAATTTCGTAAGGGATATCCTTTTGTAATTAGCAATATTTTACGTCCTCTTTTAGGTAAGCGCGTAGACGGAGGGTTAGGTACTCTTATTAACGTTATCTCCGTGTTTGCAACTGTGTTTGGCGTAGCCACATCACTTGGGTTAGGAGCCATTCAGATTACAGGTGGAATGGCTTACTTATCTCCAGCCATTGATAACAACTTTACTACACAGCTAATCGTCATTATTATTGTTACGGTACTATTTATGTTATCCGCCCAAACGGGTCTTAATAAAGGAATTAAATATTTAAGTAACATTAATATCCTATTAGCTATTCTTTTAATGCTTTTCTTACTATTTGCGGGTCCTACAAACTTTATAATGGACTTATTCGTCACAACAATCGGGTCTTACATTCAGTATTTACCATCTATGAGCTTCCGATTAAGTCCGTTTGATAACAACACGTGGGTTCAGGACTGGACGATTTTCTACTGGGCTTGGTGGATTGCTTGGGCTCCATTTGTTGGAACTTTTATAGCTCGCATTTCTCGCGGACGTACGATTCGAGAGTTTTTAATTGGTGTGTTAGCCGTCCCAACAATATTTGGTGGCCTATGGTTTTCTGTATTCGGTGGATCAGCCATTCATTTAGACTTCTTTAAAAACATACCAGTTATGGATGTCATTAACGAGCGAGGCTCAGAAGTAGCTCTGTTTTATGTATTAGAACAATTTCCATTAGGAACGGTTATGTCAATTATCGCTATTTGCTTGATTGCTACCTTCTTTATTACATCAGCCGACTCTGCAACATTTGTTCTCGGCATGCAAACGACGAATGGTGACTTAAACCCGTCAAATTCTGTGAAGTTTATTTGGGGTATGATTCAAACTTTAACTGCGGTTATCCTGCTTTGGACTGGTGGATTAGATGCGCTTCAGACAGCCGCCATTATTGCAGCATTGCCATTTTCAATCGTACTGGTACTCACGGTCTTCTCACTCATCAAATCGTTTAGAGAAGAATTAAAAAAAGCAGATGTACATCCTAAAAAAATTTAAGAAAAGAAGCATTCCCGTTTTCGGAATGCTTCTTTTACTATGTTATAATTTCACATTAAACGAAATAATCCTTTTATTATCATCTAATAAATAAAAAAATGACGGTGTAGCCTAGAAAAAAAACAAAGAGCGAGCTACACGTCACAAAGAACGCTTTTTTCTTCGAGTGTACATTCATTTTAGCAATTCCATATGCTAAATAGGCAAATACAAAGAAAAGAATAATTTTTGCTGTTAATTCATCACGTTTTGATAAAAGCTCAACTGTCGCATAGCCGCTCCAAATCATAAGCTGCAAGCTGTACAAAAAAGGTTTAACCATCGCTCATTCCTCACTTTTATAACGGCACTTACATCACTTATATGCAGCTTGACCACGTTTTACAACAAAAAAGCTCATGCCGGAGGCACGAGCTTTTTCATCTATTATTTTACAATGTGAATTGGGCTTCCGATTGCTACTTCAGCTGCTTCCATTGTAATCTCACCTAATGTTGGGTGAGCGTGAATTGTTAATGCAATATCTTCAGCAGTCATACCGCTCTCGATTGCAAGACCAAGTTCAGCGATCATGTCAGATGCACTTGGACCAGCAATTTGAGCACCGATTACAACGCCATCTTCTTTACGAGTGATTAGCTTTAAGAATCCTTCTGCAGCGTTAAGTGCAAGTGCACGTCCGTTAGCTGCGAATGGGAATTTAGAAGCTTGAATTGCTAAACCTTCTTCTTTCGCTTGTGCTTCTGTGTAACCCACGCTCGCAAGCTCAGGCTCAGAGAATACAACAGCTGGAATTCCTAAGTAATCAATTTCAGCTGGTTCACCAGCGATTGCTTCAGCAGCAATTTTACCTTCGTATGAAGCTTTGTGTGCAAGTGGTGGTCCAGAAACGATATCACCGATTGCATAGATGTTGCTTACAGATGTACGGCATTGTTTGTCAGTTTCGATTACACCGCGGTCAGTCATTTTTACGCCAACTTGCTCAAGACCAAGCTCGTCAGTGTTTGGACGACGACCAACTGTTACTAATACGTAATCAGCTTCAACTGTTTTTGCTTCTCCACCAACTTCAAACGTTACTTTAACGCCATCAGCAGTTTCTTCTACACCTTTAGCCATAGCTTTAGTGAAGATTTCAACGTTTCCTTTTTTCTTAAGGTTACGTTTTACAAGAGAGCTCATTTGTTTTTCGAAACCAGCTAAGATTTCATCAGCTGCTTCAACAAATGTTACTTCAGTTCCGAAGTTAGCATAAGCAGTACCAAGCTCAGTACCGATGTAACCTCCACCGATTACAACTAATTTTTTAGGAACTTCTTTAAGCGCTAATGCACCTGTAGAGTTGATTACGCGCTCAGAGAATTTGAATCCTGGAATCTCGATTGGACGAGAACCAGTTGCAAGAATTGCGTTTTTGAACTTGTACGTTTGTGCAGAATTTTCATCCATTACACGTACAGTTTCGCTATCCACGAAGTAAGCTTCACCTTTTACGATATCTACTTTGTTACCTTTAAGTAAACCTTCAACACCGCCAGTAAGTTTGTTTACTACGCCGTTTTTGAACTCTTGAACTTTTGTGAAGTCAACAGTTACATTTTCAGCAAAAATACCCATATCTTCTGAGTGTTTTGCTTCTTCAAAACGGTGACCTGCTGCGATTAATGCTTTTGAAGGAATACAACCAACGTTTAAGCACACACCACCAAGGTTACCTTTTTCAACGATTGTTACTTTTTGTCCTAGTTGAGCTGCACGAATTGCTGCAACGTAACCACCAGGGCCAGCACCAATGACAAGAGTATCAGTTTCGATTGGGAAATCTCCTACTACCATTTATTACGCCTCCATTAATAATAATTCTGGATCATTTAATAAACGCTTGATTTGGTTAAGAGCGTTTTGAGCTGTTGCACCATCAATGATACGGTGGTCAAAGCTTAGAGATAATGCTAATACTGGAGCAATTACAATTTCACCGTCACGTACAACTGGTTTTTCAGCAATGCGTCCGATACCTAGAATTGCAACTTCTGGGTGGTTAATTACTGGAGTGAACCATTGTCCACCAGCAGAACCGATGTTTGTGATTGTACAAGAAGCGCCTTTCATTTCAGCAGGAGCTAATTTACCTTCACGTGCTTTTCCAGCAAGGTCATTAATTTGGTCAGAAATCTCAAATACAGACTTGCGGTCAGCATTTTTCACTACAGGTACTAAAAGACCTTTTTCAGTATCAGCCGCGATACCGATGTTGTAGTAGTGTTTTTGGATTACTTCATCAGTAGAATCATCAATAGATGTGTTAAGAGCTGGGAACTTCTTAAGTGCAGAAGTTAATGCTTTAACAACATAAGGTAAGAATGTTAATTTAATACCTTGGTCAGCTGCTACTGATTTGAACTTCTTACGGTGTGCAACAAGTGCTGTAACATCAATTTCGTCCATTAATGTTACGTGAGGAGCCGTTTGCTTAGAGTTAACCATTGCTTTTGCAATTGCACGACGAATACCGCTCATTTTCTCACGAGTTTCTGGTAAGTCACCTTCTGGAATTGCTGTAGCTGTAGCTTTTGGTGCTGCCTCAGTTGCCGCTGGAGCCTCTTCAGTTGCTGTTGAAGCTGCTGCAGTTGAACTACCAGATAAGAAGCTATCGATGTCTTCTTTTACGATACGGCCGTTTTTAGCTGATCCTGGAACTGCTTTAATGTCTACGCCTTTTTCACGAGCATATTTACGAACTGAAGGCATAGCAATAACTTTGCGGTTTGGATCTACTTCAGCTTGTGGTTGCGCACTAGCTGCTGCTTTTTCTACGTCTTGTCCAGCTTCAGCTGTTGCTTGAACTTGCTCTTCTTCTTTTGGAGCTTCTTGTTTTGGCGCGTCGTCATGATCGTCGCCTTTGAATTTTAGATCTTCGTAACCAGGAGCATCAAAAGTTACGATAACTTGACCTACAGTTGCTACTGTACCTTCGTCAACCTTAACTTCTAATACTTTACCTTTTACAGGAGATGGGATTTCAACAACAGCTTTGTCGTTTTGTACTTCGGCAAGTACATCATCCTCATCGATTTCATCTCCAGCTTTTACGAACCATTTTACGATTTCACCTTCGTGGATACCTTCACCGATATCCGGCAGTTTAAATTCAAATGCCACGTGTCTTCAACCTCCTAGTTAGTTGCAATATGTTTAGTTGGTTTTTATACCTTATTTACAATAGAAATCAGCAAAATGCTGATTTCTATAGAGTAACAATCAATTAAAATTCAAGAACTTTTTTAGCAGTTGCTACAATATCCTTGTGGTCTGGTAACCAAACGCCCTCTGCTTGAGAGAATGGGAATACTGTATCTGGAGCAGCTACGCGTAATACTGGAGCTTCTAAGCTTAAGATTGCGCGGTCGTTGATTTCAGCTACAACGTTTGAAGCGATACCAGCTTGCTTTTGAGCTTCTTGAACAACAATTGCACGACCAGTTTTTTCAACTGATGCGATGATTGTTTCGATATCTAAAGGCTGAACTGTACGTAAGTCAACAACTTCTACAGATACGCCTTCTTTTTCTAATTCTTCAGCTGCTTTTAATGATGAATGAACCATTGCACCATAAGCGAAGATTGAAACGTCAGTACCTTCACGTTTTACATCAGCTTTACCAATTTCAATTGTATAAGCTTCTTCAGGTACTTCTTGACGGAATGAGCGGTATAATTTCATGTGCTCTAAGTAAACAACAGGATCGTTGTCACGAATTGCTGAAATTAAAAGACCTTTTGCATCGTATGGAGTTGAAGGAATTACAACTTTCAAACCAGGTTGAGATGCTACTAAACCTTCTAAGCTATCAGCGTGAAGTTCTGGTGTGTGTACGCCGCCACCGAATGGTGAACGGAACGTGATTGGTGCGTTCCAACGACCGCCAGAACGATAACGCATACGAGCTGCTTGACCAGAAATTGAATCAAGAACTTCAAATACGAAACCGAAGAATTGAATTTCAGGTACTGGACGGAAACCTTGAGTCGATAGACCAACAGCAAGACCGCCGATACCAGATTCAGCAAGTGGTGTATCGAAAACGCGATCTTCACCGAATTCTTGTTGAAGACCTTCAGTTGCACGGAATACTCCACCGTTTACGCCAACGTCTTCACCAAAAACTAATACGTTTTCGTCGTTTTTCATTTCTGTGCGTAACGCATCAGTGATTGCTTGAATCAATGTCATTTGCGCCATGGCTTACTTCGACTCCTTCTCTTTGTAGATTTCATACTGCTCTTTCAAGTTGAAAGGCATTTCTTCATACATGATATCCATTAAGTCTGTAACTTTTTGTTTTGGATAGTCATCTGCTTTTTTGATCGCATTTTTAATATCTTCTTTAGCTTGCTCGATTACTTTGTTTTCTTCTTCTTCATTCCAGATGCCTTTAGCTTCTAAGAATTTACGGAAACGTACTAGTGGATCTTTCTTTTCCCACTCAGTATCAAGCTCTGCTGTACGATAACGTGTTGGGTCATCTCCAGCCATTGTATGTGGACCATAACGGTAAGTTAATGTTTCAACTAATGTTGGACCTTCGCCGTTTACTGCGCGCTCACGAGCTTCGCTTACAGCAACATAAACTGCTAATGGATCCATTCCATCCACTTGTACCCCTGGGATACCTACTGCAGCTGCTTTTTGAGCAATTGTTTTAGCAGCAGATTGCTTTTCAACTGGTGTTGAAATCGCAAAGCGGTTGTTTTGAACAACAAAAATTGCTGGAGCTTTGAACGCACCTGCAAAGTTCATACCTTCGTAGAAGTCACCTTGTGAAGCTCCACCGTCACCAGTGTAAGTGATTGCTACTGCTTTTTTACCACGTTTTTTAAGACCTAATGCAACACCCGCTGCTTGAACGATTTGTGCACCGATGATAATTTGTGGTGAAAGTGCGCCTAAATCCTCTGGCATTTGGTTACCGTGGAAGTGACCACGAGAGAATAAGAACGCTTGGTATAATGGAAGACCGTGCCAGATTAATTGTGGTACATCACGGTATCCAGGTAAAATGAAGTCTTCTTTCTCTAATGCAAAATGAGATGCAATTTGAGAAGCTTCTTGACCAGCTGTTGGTGCATAGAAACCTAAACGACCTTGACGGTTCAATGAAATTGAACGTTGATCAAGAATACGTGTGTACACCATACGAGTCATTAGTTCTTTTAATTGTTCATCAGATAAATCTGGCATTGCTGATTTATTTACTACTTCGCCCTCTTCATTAAGAATTTGGAACGTTTGGTACTGCTCAGCAATTTTATCAAGTTGCTTTGATACATCAATAATAGCTTTTTTAGTTTTAGCAGCCATCTAAGTCACCTCTTCCTTTCATTTAAGCCTTACTTTTCAATGTGCTAATCAAACAAAAAAATACACATTGCTAGGATACCCAAAACAAGCACCTAAAAGTCATTTTTTGTCGACTAGAATTCCATTTGAGTCCGCTACGTATTTCAACATGTTTTATGTATTCCCGGGCGCACTCGATTCAAACATTTAAGTAAAAGGAAAGTTTAAGCGAAACTTTCATTCCGTTAAACTGTATTAATTATTTCAACAAAATGATTAATACAACACTTACTACGCTAAATAGTGTACACCACATTAAAACGGTTCGTCAATCTATTTACGCTTATAAATTTAAGCTTTTTGCCTTATTACACTTTTAAAAAATGTTAAATCCATCTGTGCTATTACACAAACATATCCTGTACTACTTGTCTTATAATAACCGTTTAAAAACCTGCTTAATATCACCGTTTAATTTCTTACAAACCCTTTGAATGAAAGCGTTTTACAGACTATTTAATTCATGTCGAATACTGTTGTATATCAAATCAAAAAACAGCCAATGCTTATTGCTTTGAGTGTTTCCTGCTTTTATTCTTGATCTGATTTCACCTTTTTGTAGAAGTTCTTTTTTTCTTCATTATAAGCATCCGTTGCTTGATTAAACTTTTCACTATTCTCCTGCACCTTTTGGTACATCTCATTAATAGAAGAAATTTGGTTTTCTAAATCGTTTAGCTTCACGTTTGTTTTTTGAAACATTGTGTATAGCTCTCTGTCTAACTCCACCGATTCTTCATACGAAGCATACATCAAGTCGTATGCCTTATAGCGACTTTCCATTAAAGAAGCGAGTTTGTTGGCTTGCTTCTTTATGTCTTCATCTTTTACCAGTTCGATTTTCTCTTTGGCTTTTTCAAACTCTTCTTTTGAACGCTGCATACTTTCCTGTTCTTTTACTAAATGTTCTTCTCGTTCATCTAATAATTGGAGCGCTTCGCTTGCTTTTTCGTCAACTTTTTCTTTTTCTTTCATTCCAATTGATAAGATTTCTTCATATAGAACATTTTCTTTTTCTTCGAGTGCCGTCATCGGTTGCTGCTCTTTTATAAACTGCTTCTCTTGATCAGCGACTTTCTCAAGCGCTTTATAAACTTCTAGTTCGTCTCCGCTTTCTGCTGAACATCCTGCTAAAAGCATCATACTTATACCTATTGCACTTACTATTTTTTTAGTCTTCATACCTGGTAAATCCTCCCTTATACCAGCACTATTTTATCTTTATTGCCCGAATTAAGCAATTCATCTACACCATTTTATTATCTTTTAATATATTATACTAACCCATCAAGAAAAAACGGTTAAATCGTTTGTGTTTTTTTGGGATTCTGTCTGTTCAGGAGTGTGTTAGTTATGTATTACGGAGGATATGGATACGGATGTGGCGGTTCAAATAAAGAATTCGTTCTTTTAATTGTGCTATTTATTTTACTTGTTATTATTGGCTGCAGTTGGGGCGGCTGTTAATTAGTTAACAAAGAGAAAGTCAAGTGGCTTTCTCTTCTACATATAGCAACTCGGATGACTTTTCATATGTCTTTTGATACACTTTATAGTACTAAACTGACAAGTATATGTCATAACTATTAGTACCATATATCGTTAGGGAGATGTGAACAGTGATTACAATGGATAAAATTATTAGGGATGGCCACCCTACTCTGCGCAAAGTAGCACAAGAAGTAAAGCTTCCAGCAACAGCTGAAGATAAAGAAACGCTTAGACAACTACTTGAGTATGTTCAAAACAGCCAAGACCCTGAAATTGCAGCCAAGTATAATTTACGTCCTGGAATTGGATTAGCTGCTCCTCAAATCAACGTATCAAAGCGAATGATTGCTATTCAAGCACCTGATGAGCGTGGAAACGTGCAAAGCTACGCCCTTTTCAACCCGAAAATTGTGAGCCACTCCGTTGAAAAAACGTATTTAACAAGCGGTGAGGGATGCTTATCCGTAGATGAAGAAATACCTGGATATGTCCCAAGGTACGCTCGTATTACTGTAAAAGGTACAACGCTAGAAGGAGAAGAGGTTAAAATCCGTTTGAAAGGCCTATTAGCTGTGGTCTTTCAGCATGAAATTGACCATCTTGATGGCGTTATGTTTTATGACCATATTAACAAAGCAGAGCCGTTTAAAGAACCTGAAAATGCAAGCCCTTATATGCGCTAAAAAAAGTAGGAACCCGTCCAGGTTCCTACTTTTCTGTTAAGACAGTAATCCTACAAGTTGAAGACCGTGTGCAATTCCGTTATCAGCTACGTCTTTTGTAATATAATTTGCCACTTCTTTTACTTCATCATGGGCATTTCCCATTGCTACGCCATTTCCTACGTACGAGAGCATTTCAATATCATTTAAGCCATCGCCAAATGCATACACATTTTCTTTCTTATAGCCTAACTTATTGATCATAACCTCAATTCCCTTTGCTTTTGATCCACCAGCAGGAAGCACATCCGTTGAGAATTCATGCCAACGAATATAATCAAATTTTTTAAATTTTTCTTCGTAAGGCTTCTCTTCACCATCCGTACAGAAAAGAAGCGCTTGATAGATTTCGCGGTTTTCATAGTACAAAGGGTCATGAATTGGATGTGTGATGCCAAGCTTTAGCGTGCTAATGCTTGCTTCAATATGTTCATGAAATTCAATATTAGACCTCATATCATCATGATCTAAATAAACGACTGGATGATTTTTTTGAGCAGCAAACGCGGTGAGCGCTTGAAGCTCTTGTACGTCTAATGGATTTTGATACAGAACTTCACCATTTAATACGATGTACTGACCATTAAAGCTAATATATGTATCGATACCAAGCTCATCTCGAAGCTCTTTAAACATAAACGGTGCTCGGCCTGTAGCAATGGCTACTTCATAACCTTTTTCCTTGAGCTGATTTACCGCTTGCTTTGTTGACTCAGGTAATTTTTTATCATGATCTAACAATGTACCATCAATATCAAAGAACACTATTTTTTTGTCCATTGTTTCACCTAACTTTTCTATTTTTTTTCGTTTCTCACGCCATTATAACAAACCACTTCTACTTTCTCCATCTTTCCATATATAACCACGCAAGTCTATGCGCTTTTTTCATATACTACAACTATAAACATAGACAGGCATTCATCAGATATAAAGGAGATGAGATTCATGTTAAAAGATTTTCGAAAGCGCCTTTTAAGACGTTGGAATGAATTATTACGAAAAAAATCAATTGCTTAATTAACGATTTAAGGGCTTTCTATCAATACATTTGCAGAGCGTGTGTCTGCATCGTAAAATAGAATAGCCCTTATTTTCTATTTAAATAAGCAGTCCAGTCAGTCAATTTTTTCACATAGTCATAATTTCATATTAGCTATTCGTATAATTTTTCAATAAAATTTAAGTTTATCGATAGAAATCGTCCCTATTTTGCATTTAACGAATTGACTTGTGTTATTTTGATGTCTAAAATGTAGTGAAAGCAAGTTTCTTTAGAAAATACATGAAATACATACACATTTTATATTATAATAAAATAAGTTATTTGAATTTCGGATTTAAGGAGAGAATGAAGTTATGATTTTTAAAGTATATTTTCAAGAAAAATTAACAGAAGTACCAGTTCGTGAAAACACACAAACTGTTTATGTAGAAGGAGAGTCTGAACGCGACGTTCGTAAAAAGTTAAAAGCGCGTTCAATTAACATTGAATTTGTTCAACTAGTGGACGGAGACTACTTAGAATATGAGCAACACAGCGAAGATTTTAAAGTATTGGAGATATGATAAAAATGAAATTTGTAAAAAATAATCAGACGGCGGTATTCGCTCTAGGTGGACTAGGTGAAATCGGTAAGAATACCTATGCCGTACAGTTTCAAGATGAAATTATTCTTATCGATGCCGGAATTAAGTTTCCAGAAGATGAACTATTAGGTATTGATTATGTAATTCCTGATTACAGCTATTTAGTTAAAAACGCAGACAAAATCCGTGGACTTTTCGTAACACATGGTCATGAGGATCACATCGGTGGAATTCCGTATCTTTTACGCGAATTAAACATTCCAATTTATGCTGGAAAGCTAGCGTTAGGTTTACTACGCAATAAGCTGGATGAGCACGGATTACTTAGAACTGCACAGCTTCATGAAATTACAGAAGACGACGTTATTAAGTTTCGCAAGACGTCGGTAACGTTTTTCCGTACAACACACAGCATTCCTGATTCATACGGTATTGTTGTAAAAACACCAAATGGACAAATTGTACATACAGGTGACTTTAAGTTTGACTTTACACCAGTTGGAGAACCAGCGAACTTAACAAAGATGGCTGAAATCGGTAAAGACGGCGTACTATGCCT
Organism: Priestia flexa NBRC 15715; assembly: GCF_001591565.1. Classification (GTDB taxonomy): domain Bacteria; phylum Bacillota; class Bacilli; order Bacillales; family Bacillaceae_H; genus Priestia; species Priestia flexa. The sequence goes on from NZ_BCVD01000015.1 coordinate 12,615, forward strand.
ACTATCAGATAGTACAAACAGTGAAATCCCTAACTTTACAATGTCTGAGCGTCGCGTTGGTGACAGCATTCATGACATTTTCCGAAAAGTTGAAGGCCGTATTATTTTCGCAACGTTTGCATCTAACATTCATCGTTTACAGCAAGTTGTTGAAGCTGCTGTATTAAACAATCGTAAAATTGCTGTGTTTGGTCGCAGTATGGAAGCAGCAATTGATATTGGTCAGGAGCTTGGCTATATCTCTTGTCCAAAAGATACGTTTATTGAACCATCTCAAATCAATCGTATTCCTGCTAACCGCGTAACAATTTTATGTACAGGTAGTCAAGGTGAACCGATGGCTGCTTTATCACGTATTGCAAACGGTACACACCGTCAAATTCAGATTATCCCTGGGGATACAGTTGTTTTCTCTTCATCACCAATTCCAGGTAACACAGTAAGTGTAAGCAAAACGATCGATATGTTATTCCGTGCTGGTGCTGAAGTTATTCATGGTAAACTGAATGACATCCATACGTCAGGTCATGGTGGACAAGAAGAACAAAAATTAATGCTTCGCTTAATGAAACCAAAGTACTTTATGCCAATTCATGGTGAGTACCGCATGCAAAAGATGCATATCAAGCTAGCAACTGACTGCGGTGTTCAAGAAGAAAACTGCTTCATTATGGATAACGGTGAAGTATTAGCACTAAGCGAGAACGAAGCATCCGTAGCGGGTAAAATCCCATCTGGTTCTGTTTATATTGACGGAAGCGGCATTGGTGATATTGGTAATATCGTACTGCGAGATCGTCGTATTCTATCTGAAGAAGGTCTTGTAATCGTCGTTGTTAGCATTAACATGAAAGACTTTAAAATTGCAGCGGGTCCAGATATTATCTCACGTGGATTTGTTTACATGCGCGAATCTGGCGATTTAATTAACGATGCACAATCATTAATTACAAAGCACTTAAATAAAGTAATGGAGCGCCGTACATCTCAGTGGTCTGAAATTAAAAATGAAATTACAGACACACTAGCTCCATTCCTCTATGAAAAAACAAAACGTCGTCCAATGATTTTACCAATCATTATGGAAGTATAAGAAAAAGGATTCGCTTACGCGAATCCTTTTTACGTATGTTTCTTCTCTAAAATATTAATTCCAAGAGCCATTAATACCACTGTAATAATGCATAATAATAGGCTTGAGTACGCAATTTTTTGCCATGCATAATCATAGAGCACAACTTGCTTTAAAAGGTCCATTCCATATGTCAACGGTACGAACTTTGAAAGTGTCAGCATAACTGGAGATGTGACAATTTCAAGAGGCCAATATGCCCCTCCTATCATTGCCATACTCACTGCTAATAGAGGAATAAGCACGTGATACTGAGCAATACCGATGTTAAGTCGTCTTTTCATTCCTCCAGAAAAGATTTTCACACGATCATGCTGGCGGTCGGTTAAGCTAATCATGTTTAAAATCTCATCCACTTTTTCAGCTAGCTGTTTTCCTTTCATTCTTTGGGTTCTTCCAAAAAAGTCGAGATTTTCTCTTGCCGTTAATTCATCATATAAAGCTAGCTCTTGAGGAACAACGCCCAGTATTTGTCTCATATGAATTGGATCTTCTACGCTGCTTTTCCCGTTGATACGTATGCCACCGCTTGACGGTTTAATAAGAGAAGAAATCAAAGAAATGGTCGTTGACTTTCCTGCACCGTTTGGCCCTAATAATCCAATTGTTTCGCCACGTTCTAAAAACAAGCTGATGTTATTTACTACTTTCGCTTTTTTGTATGCTTTACTTAGTTCGATGACTTCTAACATAAGGCTTCACTCCTTTATTTTCTTTCTTACTTCATCTTATAAATTCAACACTTCCTTCACCACTTACTTCCGTCACTTCTTCTATTCCAAACTATGACCTCCGTCACATGACAAAAAATCTTCTGACCTCTTGTCAGAAGATTTCTTCACGCTAAGTGATTTTTCACAGCATAAATAGCCAGCTGCGTGCGGTCACGCAGCTCTAGCTTATGTAAAATTTGCGTAAGATGATTTTTAACCGTTCCAATTGATAAATAAAGCTCTGCTGCAATTTCCTTGTTCGTTTTCCCTTCTCCTACAAGTTTGACTAACTCTCTTTCTCTTTTTGTAAGTTCAATCTGTATAGGGTCTGCTGCTTCTTTTCTTAATAACCTTGGCATAATTTTAGCCGTTACGTGATCATGAATACTTAAACCACCGTTCATACAACTATGAATGGATTGAATGAGATGCTCGGGGTCAGCCGTTTTTAGCATAAACCCATTTGCTCCATATTGAAGAGCCTGCATAGCATACTCTTCATCATTAAAGGTCGTTAGCATTAATACCCGTATTGTTGGCCACTGCGCTTTTATCTTCTGGGTGGATTCAATTCCGTTCATAATTGGCATTGATACGTCCATAATCACAAGATCAATCATATGACGCTCCAGCTGCTCTAACGCTTCTTTTCCATTACTCGCTTCTGCTCGCACGCACAGAGCAGCATCTTGTTCAATCATCATTTTAATTCCTGAACGAACAATGCTTTGATCTTCCACAAGTAAAATATGAATCAAGTAAACTCACCTTCTTTGTATCCCTTAATTTAGTTTAATGATGCCTTCTATAGAAAAATGTTCAGGTGTTTGCAAGTAGCTTACTTGTCCTCGGATACTTTCAATCCGCTGCTTTAATGCCTTTAACCCAAACCCTTCTTGAAAAGGAGGTGCATCAGGTGCAATGCTGTTTTTTATTTTGAAAGATAAATCTCCTACTGGTGATAGCATTAGAGTAATTGCTAATTCTCTTGAACTACCGTGACGCATTGCGTTTGTAAATCCCTCTTGAATAGCGCGATATAACGCGACGCTTTGAGTATTGGACAGCGTCAGTGATAATACTCGCTGCTTCACTGTAAACGAAACATTCATATGACTCTCTGATTCTAACTTTTTAATTAAATGAACAATGGATGCTACTCCCTGTAAGGTTGATTTATCCAACTCCTTTACAGCATGACGTGTTTCGGCTAAGCTTTCTTCTGCTAACCGTTTTAATTGGTCTAGCTGTACATTTTCTAACTCTTGACTCATCTTTAACACTTGAATATTTAGTAATAAAGCCGTTAATTTATGGCCAACAGAATCGTGAATATCTCGAGCAATTCTTGTTCTTTCTTCATTTCGAGCCGCTTTATCTGCCTCCAAACTCATTCGTTTAAGAGAGCGATATTCACCTCTAAGCTCATCATATAAAAGCTGTTTTTGTTGCTTTTCTTCCCTACTTACACCTAATTGATACAAAACAACCCCAATTAGCACAGTTATGATAATGGTTGGTAGTAATAAGGCCTCTAACTTAATCCAGGTTAAAAGTAAAAAAGCAATCAGTGTACATCCAGCATAAATTCGAAAAGAAAGTCCCTTCACTTCACTGGCTGCTTCAACACTAACATACAGAAAAAGAGCCATTAAAAGTGGGGAGAACGATAAGAAGAACCCTAAGCTTGTCAGAACCAACACTTGACACATTTGATTTCCTAGCTTCTGCCTCCACAGTGGTTTTGTAAAATAAATAAGCATGGACAGAAAACTTAAAAAAAGTAATCCAAGAATATTTACGCTTTGATATATTGAAAAAAAAGGGCAGTCCATATCGCTAAAAACATAGTAGTTTGCACTAAAAAAGTTTTCATCTTGCATTCCTCCGCTTACTATTGTACTAACAAACCACCAATAAAATCCATATTTTCTATAAATACATAGCAAAAACCTGCTTCCAATGCTGAAAGCAGGTTTTCATTACATATCTGCGAATTTATTCTCAAATCGATTAATATTTACATCTGCACCAATAACAATTAAAATGTCACCCTGTTTGATTGACTCTGATGCTTGTGGAGAGACAATAATATCTTGGCTTCTCTTAATTGCAACAATATTAATACCATATTTAGCACGAATATCTAAGTCGATAAGCGTATTTCCCGCCATTTTTTTACTCGCAACTAGCTCAACAATACTGTGCTCATCAGATAGCTCTAGATAGTCAAGTACGCTATTGGAAATCATACTATTGGCAATTCTTCTTCCCATATCACGTTCTGGATGCACAATAAAGTTAGCTCCAATTTTCGATAATACCTTAGCATGATAATCATTTTGCGCTTTTACCGTAATTTTCTTTACGCCTAGCTCCTTTAAAATCAGCGTGGTTAAAATGCTTGCTTGAATATTATCACCAATAGCTACTATGACATGATCAAAGTTACGAATGCCTAAACTTTTTAGTACACCTTCATCCGTAGAGTCTCCCACTACGGCATGTGAGGCAACGCTCGCATACTCATTTACTTTCTCTTCATCCGTATCAATAGCCAGTACTTCCATACCTTGATCACTTAATGTTTTACAAATGCTACCGCCAAATCTCCCTAATCCAACTACTGCAAATTCCTTTTTCATGAAAAATCCTCCATGTAGTAACAAGTGAAGTCCATATACTACTTTATTTTACCATAATGTAAGACTTCTTTTCTCTATACATGTCAGCTTACAGAAAAAAAGCTGCGGATTTCCACAGCTTTTAGATTTCCCTTTACTTTTTCTCTACAGCATGACCACCGAATTCATTTCGAAGAGCAGCTACAACTTTCCCGGTAAAGGTATCATCTTCTAATGAACGATAGCGCATCATTAGTGAAAGCGCAATAACCGGTGTTGGAACTTGTAAGTCTAAAGCTGATTCAACCGTCCATTTTCCCTCTCCAGAAGAATGCATCACGCCACGGATATCATCCAAACGAGGATCTTTTGAAAAGGCACGTTCCATCAGCTCAATTAACCACGAGCGGATAACAGAACCATTGTTCCATACTCTCGCAACAGCTTCATAGTCATAATCAAACTGACTTTTTTCCAACACATCAAACCCTTCTGCAATTGCTTGCATCATACCATATTCAATTCCATTATGTACCATTTTCAAGAAATGGCCGCTTCCTGCATCTCCTGCATACAGATAGCCTTTTTCCACATTTATATCTTTAAAAATAGGTTCAATGTGGGCGAAAGCTTCCTTATCTCCACCAATCATCATGCAGGCTCCATTTCGTGCTCCTTCCATTCCACCGCTGGTTCCGACATCAAAGAAGTGAATCCCCTTTTGATGAGCTTTTTCAGCACGACGAACAGAATCTTGGTACTTTGAGTTTCCACCATCTATAATAATATCTCCTTCATCAAGCAGGCCTTGAAGCTCATTTATTACCTTTTCTGTAAGATCTCCCGCCGGTACCATCACCCAAGCTACTTTTGGCTTTTCTAATTTTTTAACTAATTCTTCTATTGAGTGAGCCCCCACAGCTCCTTGTTCTTCCAACGTTTTAACCGCTTCTTTATTCACGTCAAATGCTACAACTGCATGGTTGTGTTCCATCAAGTTTAGCGAAAGGTTCGCTCCCATTTTTCCCAGACCAATCATTCCAATTTGCATATAAATTCCTCCTTCAATACTAAATTATTGTTAGTATGATATAAATTCGTCATCTTCAAACGTATTTTCTACTTTCTAAACAAAACATAAAAAACACTGATGTCTACTTTTTAGAAACACCAGCATTTATATATTTTCACTTAGCTTTAACTAATTCTTCAGCCGAACTTTAGCTGTAAGAAAGCTTTTATCTTTGCCCTAAGCTTTTTTATAACGTAGCTTGTCCTGGTTTCCAGTTTGCAGGACAAAGCTCCCCAGTTTGTAAAGCGTGTAATACGCGCAGCGTTTCATCTACATCTCGGCCAATGTTATTATGGTTGACAACAGCGTACATCAGTTCTCCTTGAGGATTAATAATAAATAAGCCACGTAAAGCTACGCCTTTTTCTTCAATTAAAACGCCATATTCACGTGAAACAATATGATTTGTATCTGCAGCTAAAGGATAGTTAACTGGTCCTAATCCGTTGTCTCGTCGATCTGATTTAATCCAAGCTAAATGCGTATGAATAGTATCTGTTGAGACGCCAATTACTTCTGCCTCTAACTTTTTAAACTCATCGTATCGATCTGATAAAGCCGTAATCTCAGTTGGACACACTGTTGTAAAATCCATAGGATAAAAGAACAGAACCGTCCATTTATCTTGTTTCATATTTTCTTCTAAGCTTACTTTTCCAAACTCTTTATTCGGCAATACTGCTTCCATTTCAAAGCGTGGGGCCTGCTTGGCTACCATGCGTTCTGGCATGAATCATCCCTCCAACATAATAATAAACTCAGGTTTATTCTGCTCTTCATTTAAATACAGTAAATTATACCTATTAATTCGTTATAAACTACATGAAATAGGACGACATACATGTTATGCCCTATTTTTATCTAAGATAAACGAACTTTTTTTGCTCATTTCTAGAAAAAATAACGTTAATGACTTGCAAAAAGGGACAAATTAAGTTTAGCATGTCTAATAGCGGGAATAAATTAATGTACTGAAAGAGCCAGAAACTAAGCAAGTTTTTACATTACATATGGTTATCTTCTTCATTTATTTCCAGTTAAGGATTTATGTTTAGAAAGGATGAATTTTTTATGTTGAATTTTTCAGAAGTCAATTGGGAACAACTTCTGACAGTTGCAGGGGTAGTTGCGTTAAAACTTATCCTCATCTTAATTGGTTTCTTAATCGTACGTTCCATTGGAACTCGTATTATTGATCGTTCTTTTAACCGTATGATGGAACGTGATAGCGTGTCAAAAGGTAGAGCACTTACGCTTAAAAGCTTAATGGTAAATGTATTTTCATACGTTCTTATCTTTATTGTTATTGTAATGTTACTTGAAACTGTTGGCGTGCAGGCAACAGCGCTTCTTGCCGGTGCTGGAGTCGTGGGATTAGCAATTGGTTTTGGCGCGCAAGGACTTGTGAGCGATATTGTTACAGGATTTTTCTTACTACTTGAGAAACAAATTGATGTGGACGATTATGTAACAACAGGGAGCTTTTCAGGCATTGTTGAATCTGTAGGACTTCGTACAACTCAAATTCGCGGATTTGACGGAACATTACACTATGTGCCAAATCGTGAGATTACAAGCCTAAGCAACCACTCTCGTGGAAATATGCGTGCGCTTGTAGACATTGGCATCTCATATGATGACGATATTGATCGCGCAGTTTCTATTTTACAAGAAGTATGTGATCGTATTGCACAAGAAGATGAAAACATTGTAGATGGACCAAACGTTCTTGGTGTTCAGGGGCTAGGTGCATCAGACGTTGTACTACGAGTAGTTGGAAAAACGAAAAATGGCGAGCAATGGGGAGTAGAACGTAAGCTTCGTAAAGCGTTTAAAGAAGCATTTGACGCGCATGGAATTGAAATTCCTTTCCCACACCAAGTATACGTTGAAAAGCCGACTGGTGAATCACCACAGCCCGCTAAAGATAACGGATAACGAAAAAACCCTGGAAGTTTAGCTTCCGGGGTTTTCTTATGCAATGCCTTTCATTTCGAAATAGCGAGTAATAAGAGAAATGGCTACCTCAATTGCCTTCTCATCAGGCTGAAGCTTTGAATGATGAAGACCATAAGGAGAATTTACTCCAAGCCAAAACATAAAGCCAGGAATCTCTTTTAACATGTAACCAAAATCCTCTCCCGTCATCGCTTTTTGACACTCAATAACCTCAACTTCTTCTTGAGCTCTAGCAAATGTCATAAATTCCTTTGTCATATCATGATTGTTGTAAACTTGATGATACATACAACCATAATCAATGACTGTCTCACACTGATAACCTACTTCCACACCTTTTACAATAGCCTCAATCCGCTCTTTAACACGTGCCATTGACTCAGGAGATAGCGTACGAATGGTTCCTTCAATGCGAGCGCGCTCAGCAATAATATTTTGAACCGTTCCAGCAGTAATTTTGCCAACGGTAATAACAGCACTATCTAATGGATCAACGTTTCTAGCAACGATTGTTTGTAGCTGTGAAACCAATTGACAAGCGGCTACCACCATATCATTTGTGTTATGTGGGTATGCTGCATGTCCTCCTTTTCCTTTTAAATCAATAAACAGTTCAGATGTGTTCGCAAATAAAATGCCTTCTTTCACCGCAATTGATCCTACTGGATATTCAGGAGCAATGTGTAGCGCAACAATTTGATCAGGCTTCCACTCTTTCATAATCTCGCTTTCAAGCATTGGCTGAGCTCCCCCCGGCCCCTCTTCAGCGGGTTGAAAGATAAACAGCAAGTTATCATCAATTGGATGGTTTGCAAAGTGTGTTAGAATGCCTAAACCAATACTCATGTGAAAATCATGACCACAAGCATGCATTAAACCTTCATGAGTGGACGAAAACTCATACTCAGTTTCTTCCGTAATTGGGAGACCATCAATATCAGCTCGATAGCCGATTGTTTTCGTTGGTTTTTTCCCTTTCACTTTCACAAAGATGCCGGTTTTCCACGTTTTAATTTCAAGGTGTTCTTGAGGAAGACTTTCAATATAGCGTAGTAAAAACGCTTGCGTTTTTACTTCTTGAAAGCCTAGCTCAGGTATTTTATGTAATTCTCTGCGCAAAGCAGCAAATTGAGAAATGTCCACGTACCAAAAATCCTCCTTATAGTTAAGAAAGCGTGGTTGCCCACGCTTTCTGTGTCTTTCGCTTATTAGTCGTTTAGTTGACGAAGCTCTTGTTTGATTTCAGTTTTTGATTTTGTTTTTTCGTCAATTTCTTTAATAACACGAGCTGGTGTACCTGCTACTACCGTATATGGTGGTACATCTTCAACTACGATTGCACCAGCGGCAACAACTGCACCTTTACCTACTGTTACACCTTCTAGAACAACTGCGTTTGCACCAATTACAACATCGTCTTCAACAACAACTGGTTTTGCAGAAGGTGGCTCAATTACGCCAGCTAATACTGAACCTGCACCGATGTGACAGTTTTTACCTACTGTTGCACGTCCACCCATTACAACGTTCATATCGATCATTGTACCTTCACCGATTACAGAACCGATGTTGATTGAAGCACCCATCATAATAACAGCATTGTCTCCAATTTCAACTTGATCACGAATGATTGCACCTGGCTCAATGCGCGCTTTGATATTTTTCATATCTAAAAGCGGAATTGCAGAGTTACGACGATCGTTTTCGATAACGTAATCTTCTACTTTTCCTTCGTTTGCTTCAATTACAGCTTGAATTTCTTTCCATTCACCGAATACAACACCTGTGTTGCCAGTTACGAATGTTTTAGAAGAAGCGCCGAAGTCGATTCCTTCTAAATCACCTTTTACATATACTTTTACAGGTGTTGATTTTGTGCTGTTTTGAATAAATGAAATAATTTCGTTTGCATCCATCATTTTCATATTATGTATTCCTCCTAAGTTAGCATTTGCTTCATTTTACTAATGTAACAAAATGAGTTCCACATGACAAGTTAGAAGTCACGTAATTTTCTCATTTTTTCACATAATGCGTAGATGTATTATGATAGCTCTTTTTCTTGCTGTTCTTTGATATACTCTTTGACAATTTCCATAAATGCACGCACTTGTTTCAGCTTAAACGCTGACTCATATCCTACTAACCAAGTATCTCTAGTAATCGGCTCTTTATTTTCTTTTAATAGTGGAATGCGATGTAAGTGCTGCGCATCTTTCACAGCAATTGACGGTAAAATGGCAAAACCCAGACCGTTTAAAGCCATTTGTTTACACGTCTCAATTTGGTCTACAACAATCGTTCGCTTTGGAGTTGTATGAAACTCCCTGTGCCACCAATCGAGTATTTCTTGATAATAGGTGGAATCACTTTTAAATTGAATAAACGGTCGATCATTATTTGGTACCTCAGAGGCATCTTCAATTTCAGTATCTACTAAATATAAAGGGTCGGTAAAGAGATGTTCCTTTACACCTTTCCATTCGGGATTTCCTCGAATAATTCCGATATGAACTTCATCTTCGTAAATATAGCGAAGCATTTCGCTGCTCCATCCCGTTACAAGGGAAATCTTTGCATGGGGGTATTTATCCATATACTTTTTTAAAACCGCTGGCAGCCAATGCTGGCCGATAATGGAGGCTACAGCGAGCTTTAACGTACCGTATACTTCGGTGTCTAAATGATGAAGATCTTCTTTTACTTGGTCTTCTTTTTCAACAACTTCCTTTGCAAACTGCACAATTTTTTCACCAGCTGGTGTTAAAGAAAGACCTTTTTGGGAACGGATAAAGATTTGAGTATCCCATGCCCGCTCAATTGTTTGCAGGCGCTGTGATAAAGCTGGCTGCGATACAAATAAGCGCTCAGCTGCTTTTCTCATATTTAATTCTTGGGCCAATACGACAAGCATGCGACATTCTACTAATTGCATTTTGCTATTCCTCTCAACACATTGTTTTACTTTTTCACCTTCTAATCATATAAAAAAATGCTTCAGAAAGATAGACAAAAGTTATTTATTGTCAAGATTCTTTTTAACTTTTTATATAAAATGAAGGACGTTTAGTATATCAGTTATTTTTGACATATAAAAAGCCTTGGATACACGTAAATGTGCATCCAAGGCTTTAATTCGAATCATCGACAATTTACAGATCTAAGCTGATTAATGGCTTCATTAATGAATTAATTCAAAAATCTCAATTGCAATCATGTCAATATTATCAAATTGATAAACGCTTGGCTTCTCGCCATCTTGATATACTTCAAGTTCAAACGTTTCAGTTTTCGCATGATATTTCACGCTACAAATTCGTTTTCCATCTACTTCGAAGAAGCGTTGTGGTGCTTCACTTCCACTTGCTTGCTCACGGAGATTCACAAGACGAGTTAAAATACCTTGTAATTGTGACATATAATCTCTCCTTTCAACGATTACATCATTACTTACCCTATTTAAGGCTTGTTTATTCATTCTCATTTCTTCAGCATGAATCCTCATGCATAAAAGACACCATTTCACTATATGCCACATATAGAAAAAACACAAGTACTTTACATGAATTTTCGTAAGAAATTGGCTTATTATGGCGCAGTTTGTCGTTTTTGATTATAATATCATATTATACAATAAGGAGTTTTAAGATGAAAAACGTAGAGTTATATACACAACCAGCTTGTCCACCGTGTGAAATTGTTAAACTGTTTTTAAAACACAATAATATTTCATATAAAGAATATGACGTTTCCAAAGATATAGCAGCTAGAAATCGTATGATTGACGTATTTCAATCGTATTCAACACCAACTGTTAAAGTCAACAATGATGTGGTAAAAGGTTTTGATTTACAAACACTAGAAAAACTTTTAGATCTTTCTTAAGTTAAACACTTTATGGGAAAAGGTTAGCTCGGCTTTTGATTACTATATGTAAATCCTGACACTTTCCATTTTCCTTCATGGCGAGTCAACGTCAGCATCTCATAATGCCCAACATAAGATACGGGGCCATCTTTTACAGCCGGAAAATATTCGAAGACGTAAGCTTTTTGCATAGATGGATGAACCGCTACCTTTGTCTGTTCATCATATGAAAAATACGGGATATAATGAAGAGCAAAATCAGAACCGTATACGGTATACCCCTGAGCTTCTTGAACCATATTGTCATCTAGAAATTTCTCTGCATAACTTTTTTCAAAATATGGAAGCAGTGTATTCATTGCTTTTTCCTTTGAATAATGCTCGTTCGTTAAACGAAGCTGTGCTTGAAATGCTTCATGTAGCGCAGTAAAGATTTCATTGCGCGTATCTCCGTCAACTTCAGCCTGGGCGGGCGTATACAAACACACTACACATAAAAATATGATTATGGATGCTACTACTTTTTTCATAAACGATCATCCCTTTCGTTTTAATTAGTAATAGCTTTCCTTCTTTTTAACCCCATATTCTTTCATTTTTAGAAATAAAAAAAAGCATGCCCCCAACTAAGAGTGGGCATGTTTTTTTATAATGCGTCTTTCTCATATAAAAAGGCGTATGAAATATCAATAAATAGATAATGACCGTTTTCAATTGGGTACGAAAAGGTTCGGATGTTCTCTCCTGTTTCAATATCGTTATATAAGTCCGATAAAATCCCACGTTGCTCATGATTCATTCGGATGATATTTTCGAGAAAATACGGACGCCAGCTCCAGTTTTTGTGAAGGTAATCTGGCTCAGCAATCCATTCATGTTCTTTCTTTAAGAAGTTTGATGAGCGCTGAAACCCATTCTCGTCGCATATATATACTCGAAAGCATGCGATTGAAAGCTCACTCGCAATATACTGAAGCATCTCGTCATAGCCTTCCATCTTGCGACATTGACTCATTAACTGCTGCATTTTCACTTCGAAACTCTCCGTTAATTCATAAATAGCCTGTAATTTTTTCTTTTCATGAGCAATAAACATTTCAAATTGATTTTTCAATTTATCTTTTAACAGAAACGGGTCAACCAACTCAGCTGATGGTTTATGTAAATAGAAACCTTGAAAGTACCTCCCGCCGTTACGCCATGCATATTGCAGCTGGTAAGAAGCCTCAATGTCTTCATACAGCAGGGTAGCTCCCATTTTACGCGCTAGCAATGATAACGAGTACAAAACGTCTTGATAAGACTGCGTCATAGCGGTTTGTCGTAAAATATGCAAATCTACTTTTAAGATATCTGGTGAAAGCAAACCAATGCGATCTAAGTTACTGCTTTCTTTACCGATATTATCAATTGCCACCTTAATGCCATACGTTTGATAATATTTCAACAAATGCTGAAGAGATTCAATATCACCATTAAAATTGTGCTCAGTAATTTCTAAAACAACTCGATTAAGTGATAACCCCTTTGTTTCAAAATACTGCAATAGTTCTAACAGTGATTCTCCATGGTCATTCATCAATAAATTGGGATTTTGATTAATAAAGATTAAAAACTCTTCTTTCTGCTCTAAAATGTGATTCAATGCTTTTGTTAAAACGGCATAATCCACTTCAATTCGATATTCATCCGGAATCGCATCATCGTGAAAAAAAGCTCCTAAACTTTCAATCTCGTCATCTTGTTTAATCCTTGCTAACACTTCATACCCAACAATCTTGTGTTCATCCGCACTAAAAATTGCTTGATAATATGGAAGGGTGTTCTCTATGTTTGTTAACACATCTAAAGGATCCATGACGTTCCCCCCTTATCATATAGATTCAATTCAATCCTCTTTCCAGACCTTTTGATCTACTTTCATTGGTTTACGTAAGCGCAATGAATATTCAAGCTTTTTTGTAGCATTCAATGTGCTCAATTACTATATATACATTTTTAGTAAGTATAATATGAAAATCCTGTTTTTGCTAGTCTTTGCAATGAAGTAACGCTTTCGTAAAGTTCAAAAAAGCAGACATTCGGCTGTCTGCTTTTTCCTTCATTTAAAAAGGATATTGGTTTAACCATTGGCCTCCATCCATTGTTATGCATTCACCATTAATATAAGAGGCTTCATCCGAAAATAAGAATGCAGCTAGTCCTGCAATTTCTTCTGGTGTACCAAATCGTCTAAGTGGTACCGAATTAAGTGTACGCGCTTTCATCTTTTCGGATTGAAATAATTTATCTGCTCCACCAGTACGCTCAATTGGTCCAGGAGCGATTGCATTCACTCGAATACCATATTTACTTGCCCATTCAACAGCTAATGTTCTTGTCATTGTTAACACGCCAGCTTTAGCTGAAGCTGAATGAATAACTCCAGCACCTGCATTCCAGGCATATGTAGCTACAATATTCGTAATGGCTCCTTTAATCTTGTGGTCAATCCAATACTTTCCTACTTCGGAGCTACAGTAAAATGTACCGTTTAACACAATATCAATAACACTTTTCCAACCGTTTACTGAAAGCTCTTCTGCAGGGCATATAAAATTCCCTGCGGCATTGTTAATAAGGTAGTCGATTCGCCCAAACTGCTTATCAGTTTCACTTACCATCCGCTTTACATCTTCAGGGTTTCGTACATCCATCTGCACAGGTAATACTTGATTTTCAAATGTTTCAATCTCCACTTTTGTTTCTTCTAACCTCTCTAGAGACCTTCCAGTAATTACGACATACGCTCCGTCGCTAGCAAAACGCTTCGCCATATGTTTGCCCATCCCACTTGAACCACCTGTTACAATCACTACTTTCTCCTTCATTCTGTTATCCCCCTTTTATTAAAACTCTTACTCTTTTATTCTACCTTTTTTTATCTAAAAGAGAAATGAATAGTTATTCACTTTTCTCGAAAATAAGTTTTTTTACTAGTTATTTAGGTAAATAAGGGTTTTAAGTTTTATCCTTTTTTCAGAGGTGCTATAATTAAACTTTAGCCATTATAAGTAGAATGGCAATATGAAAGAGAATAGGTTGATTTTAAAATGAAAAAGACGTATACACGACGCTCTTTTTTAAAAGGTTTACTTTCTTTATCGTTAGGAACTGTATTAACGACTTCCTTTGGTTATACATATGCGAAGTATATTGAGCCAAGGCGACTCCAGATAACGCGTAAAAACATCTTTTCAAACAATATTCCAACCGGCTTTCACAATCGGACAATTTTACAATTTAGTGATACTCACCTTGGGCTTTCTTATAATCTTCAGCAGCTAGAAGAGCTTGTTAGTAAGATTAACAGCCTCAAACCTGATGTCATTTTGTTTACAGGAGATTTAATGGATGCACCGAATGAATATGCTTATCCGCATCGAATTCCTCCTATTTTACACCGATTAAAGTCGCCTCTTGGAAAGTACGCAATTTACGGAAATCATGATCATGGAGGATATGGTACGACGCTTTATCAAGATATAATTCAGGAATCAAACTTCCAACTTCTAGTCAATGACGTACGCACCATTACACTTGATAGCGGCGAATATATCCAGATTTGTGGGTTAGATGATGTGATGTTAGGAGATCCTCAATATGAACAAACACTTAGTCGATTAGAGCCTTCTACTTTTTCAATCGCTATGATTCATGAACCTGACGTAGCAGTTAAAGCTGCGGCATTTCCCGTTGATTTACAGCTATCAGGGCATAGTCACGGAGGACAAATTCAGCTTCCATTTTTCGGGCCGTTAATCACTCCTCCTTTTGGTACAGTTTATCCAGAAGGATTTTACGAGGTTGGAGAAAGCAAAATGCAGCTATATGTGAACCGCGGCATCGGCACAACGCGCATTCCTTTTAGATTTTTAGCTACACCTGAAATTACATTATTCACACTGAAGAAAACGTCTAGTTAGACGTTTTTTTGTGATTACACTAGAAACATATAGTAAGACAGACTCATAATGAAACCTACCACCATACACTACATAGACAACATTGAAGGAGGTTGAATTATGTATCATCAATATTATCCGTATGGCGTATATCGTACCGCTCCTAACGGTGAACAGCGCTTTTTTGCTTTTCCATTCGTAGCTGGCCTAGCTGGTGGCTTACTTGGAGGACTAGCAGTGGGCGGATTCGGTGGACGCCCGGGTTGTTGCCCTCCGTTCTACCCATATCCACCTACTCCATACTATGGAGGTCCACATGTTTACAACACTTTCTATGGAGCTCCAGGCACACCAGGATTTGGCCCCATTCCTCGATAACAAGTGCAAAAGCCGATTTCTATCGGCTTTTTTGTTTACTCTTCATCCTCCATGACTTGATATGCTAGTTGCCTAAAAACTTTTTGGCTATCAACAGCTTCTTGTTGCCCCTGCGGCAGGTAATAGTAATTTCCGCTCGCATCCTGCTCTCTAGCTTTTATGTTATCTTCAAGCATAAGGTTTAACCATTTTAGCGTTCTGTTTTTTAACGATTTTTCGAGAATTGGAAATAGAATTTCAACGCGCTTTACCATATTTCTTGTCATCATATCAGCAGATGAGAAATACACCTTTTTTTCTCCATTGTGATGAAATGTATAGATGCGACTATGCTCTAAAAACCTCCCTATAATACTCCTCACTCGAATATGTTCGCTAATCCCTTCCACTTTGGGACGCAGACAGCACGTACCGCGGACAATTAAATCAATGGACACACCAGCCTGCGAAGCTTCATATAACTTCATAATTAATACCTTATCTGTCAGGGAATTCATCTTAGCAATAATTCGGCCATTGCCGTGTTTTTTATGACATGCTATTTCTTTATCAATTAACGCAAGGAAATCATCTCGAATATCAAACGGCGCAACTGATAAGTGGTGATAAGCTGGCTTTTGCGTATAGCCACTTAAGTAATTAAAGAAATTAGTTGCATCAATACCAAACTGGCGCTTTGATGTTAAGTAACTAATATCCGTATAGATTTTAGCCGTTGCGTCATTATAATTGCCTGTGCCAAGATGAACAAATCGCTCAATTCGATTGTGGCGCTTCCTGACAACAAGCGTAATTTTGCTATGCGTTTTTAAGTGTGTCATCCCATAGATAACGTGACAACCCGCTTTTTCTAATTTTTTTGCCCATTGAACGTTCTTCTCTTCATCAAACCGTGCTTTTAATTCAACCAATACGGTAACCTGTTTTCCATTTTCAGCAGCTCTTTGCAGCGCTTTTATGACGGGTGAATCTCCGCTTACACGATATAAAGTTTGTTTAATGGCTAATACATCAGGATCTTCTGCCGCATCGGCTACAAAGTCAACAACCGGCTCAAACGACTCGTAGGGATGATGAAACAATAAATCCTGCTCTAACAATTTTTCAAAGATATCTTCATCCGATGCTAAATCTTGCGGAGGCTGCGGGATAAACATTTCAACACCTAAATGCTCATGCGTCACTTTAATCTTGTCACAAAACGAAAACAGCATGGTTAAATCAAGAGGTGAGTCAACTACGTACACATCTTTCGTTTGGATATCCAACACTCTTTTTAAATAGGCTAGAACCTGTTCATCATAATAAGATGCTTTTACTTCTAAACGCACAGCAGCGCCCCATTTTCGTTTTTTCAGCTCTTTCTCAATTTCTTTTAAAAGATCTCGAGCTCCTTCTTCATGAATGGTCATATCCGCATTTCGCGTAATGCGAAACTGCGTCACAGATGTTACTTCATAACCGCTAAACAATTGCTGAATAAAGTGGGCAATCACTTCTTCTAATAAAACGAATGAGCGTTCCAATGAATCCGTTGGGAGTTCAATATACCGTTCTAAAACCCCAGGCACCTGCACAATGGCAAGTCTTCCTTTTATCCCCGTAACTTGCTGCTCTTCGTTATCTTCTTTTAATACCACAGCTAAATTTAAACTTTTATTGAGAAGTATCGGAAACGGTCGGTATGCATCAACTGCCATTGGAGTTAAAACAGGAAACACTTGATCTATAAAATAAGATTTTAAAAACTCTTTCTGATGCGTCGTTAATTCCTTGATTGAAACAAAGTTGATTTGTTCTTGTTTTAACAATGGCAATAAAGTATGCATATAGGTTTCAGATTGAACTTTAATGAGCTCATGATTTTTAATTGCAATTGCTGAAAGCTGCTGTTTGGGGGTCAGTCCCGCTTTGTTCTCAGGCTTATTAAAGCCTGCTTTCACTTGATCTTTTATTCCTGCTACTCTTACCATAAAAAATTCGTCTAAATTAGAGCTGAAAATCGCTAGAAATTTTAATCGTTCTAAAAGAGCATTCCGTTTATCAATCGCCTCTTCTAGTACGCGCTGATTAAATGCCAACCAGCTTAGTTCCCGGTTATTATAATAAGAAGGGTTTGTCAGTTCACTTTCTTTATCCAGCCTATATATTTTATCCACATCCACCATCTACATTTCCCCCTAAATGCTCTCCTTTTTTAATTAATATCTAATTATGAACTAATTATAAAGATAAGATGAACGACATGTATATTTTTTATTTCTTATTTTGTACAGGAATAGTATCACCTTTTAATTCGTAATGTATTTAAAATTCAACGCAATAGGTTTTTTTAACACTTTTTCTAAATGCTTTTTTTGTTTTTCAGCTTGGTATTCTTCCGCTTTATAATTACCATTACACACGAGCGTAAAAGTTAACATTGCATCCGTAATCTTGACTTCTATATGTGTTACCACATTTCGCTTAGTTGCATTTAAGCTTGTTGCCAATTTTAATAGAGCTCCTACTAATAAGAGTTTTCTCTGTTCTTCTTTTGAAATCCATTCACGAAACGGCTCAATATATTGTCTAAACGTAGATTTCCCTTTATAAGAAGCAACTAATGCTAACTTTAGGCGTTCTAAATGCGTTAACCCGTCAATTGTACGATTTGCTAATAAATAAAACGTATGCTGACTGCTGGATTCTGAATCAATATATTCTCCCAAATGAAACACTTGAGCCCCTTTTCTTAACAATTCGAGGTCATCATCTGTTAAGGTTGGTAAAGCATTCACTCGCAGGTGCTGAAACAGCATTGTAGCGGTACGCGTTACTTGTTGAACGTAAATTGGATTAATTTCAAAGTCATCGACAAGTTCTTGAAAACTACGTTCCACTACGTCGGGATACATTGTTCCCTGGCTTTGCTCATGTGCTTCTTTATATAGCACTCCTTCTCTAAGCCCTTTACGACTGAGAATAAATGAAGGCGCGTTTACGACCTCACACAGGGCTTGAAACACTTCAATAGCAGGCATAATGGTGTCTGCTCGATCTTTGGATAGCCCTTCTAATTTTTGAAGTTCAGCGTAGGAGTAGGGGGTAATAATTGTTTTCACTTGTGCAATGTCCCTAGGTGCCATTTTATATTGATGCACCCCAGCAAGCGGATACTGAATAAAACTTTGATGGAGCTGTACAAGATTTCTCGCACTTCCACCGATTGCTACAATTGGTACATAGCGTTTTTTAAGCCAAGATAGCGTTTGAAATTCACTTCGTACAAAATCACGGATTTTGCCTCTTTCTTCATTGGTCGGTACATGGTCTTTCACATACTGCAAACGTAAGGAGAGCGCACCAAAAGGAAAGCTATGATATTCAACAAGTTCTCTATTTCGAAAGTAAGTAAGTTCTGTGCTCCCTCCTCCTATGTCAATTGTTACAGCTTCTTCTATTGAAGTTGAATTCGTCACGGCAAAAAAACCATAAAAGGCCTCTTCATATTCCGATAAGATCTTCATTGAGAAGTCAGTGTTTTCTTTAACCAGTTGGACAATGTACTCTTTATTTTTAGCTTGTCTAACCGTAGCAGTCGCTACGCAGCTAACTTGTGTTAATTCGTGATGACGCGTAATAATTTGAAACGTTTGTAGCGTTTGAAGCAAAACATGAATGCCTTCTTCATTTAACAAACTGTCATTATCTAAATAATTACGTAATCTGGCTACTACTTTGAGGTTTTCAATTTGCTTAAAGCCTTTCCGTTCTCTATTTTCATAAATCACTAGTCGCATTGTATTCGACCCAATGTCAATCATTCCGTGCTTCATTTTCATTTTTGTTCAACACCTTCTAATTTCGTATATATGAAACCTTTACTCTATTGCTCACTTTCTCCTCACGCTGTTCATATAGTAACAAATAATCCTATAGATTTATATAATAACGAAAAATTCTGTTAATTTTAAAAAAATTTATGATTAAGGAGGGAAAGTCATGCTCCATGTTGTGAAACAAGGTGAAACATTGTATCAAATTTCACTTGATTATCGAAGGCCTTTCAGTATGATTCTTGCAGCCAATCCAGGGTTAAACCCAAACATCATCGTACCAGGGCAAGTAATTCTTATTCCTGACCTACCAGATAAAACAACCATTCCATATTCCATTCATGTCTTTATCGCGGAGAGAGAGTTGGAGCTAAGAGAAAATAATGTTGTGAAAGCAACTTACCCAATTGCTGTTGGGCAGATGCTTAGCACAACACCTGTTGGAGACTTTGTCATTGTGAATAGAGAGCCAAATCCCGGTGGACCATTTGGTACAATGTGGCTAAGCCTTTCAAAACAATCCTATGGCATTCATGGAACAAATGACCCTAGTTCGATTGGAAAAGCCGTTTCAAAAGGCTGTATTCGAATGAAAAACGAACAAGTAAACGAACTTGCTTCCATTGTGCCAAATGGTACCGGTGTGTATATTCGTCCTTCTAGAAGAATGAATTAACCTTTTCCTGCTTGAAAACTTGGATATAGGGTCATTCCACCATCAGCATACAGCGTGATGCCCGTAACATATCTAGCTTCGTTCGATGCTAACCATGCCGCGACGCTTGCAATTTCTTCTGGTTCTCCAATCTTAGCCATTGGAATCAGCTTTTCCACATCGGCTTTGGTTGATGGATCTGAGAATTTTTCAGCATTGATTGGCGTATTAATCGCACCTGGACCAATTGAATTTACGCGAATTCCTCTTGGCGCATATTCTAATGCTAACGTTTCTGTCATCATTTTAATGCCGCCTTTACTTGATGCATAATGAACAAAATGTGGCCACGGGATAATATCGTGTACGCTTGACATGTTGATGACCGTACCTTTGATATTATGTTCAAGCATGTAATTAATTGCTTCTCTACACCCCATAAACGTCCCTGATAAGTTAACAGAAATGACTTTGTTCCATTCTTCAAGCGACATTTCATGAGAGGGAATTTCTTTTTGAACTCCAGCATTATTCATCATGACATCTAGCGATCCAAATGTCGTATGAGCTGATTCAATCAATCGCTTCACATCTTCTTCTTTTGATACATCAGCTTGTACAGCGATTGCCTCTCCACCATTTTGCTTAATTTCTTCCACTACTTTTTGAGCATCTTCACTTTTTGAACGATAGTTCACAACCACTTTCATTTTTTCTTGTCCAAATCTTATTGCAATTGATTTTCCAAGTCCAGTTGCCGCTCCTGTCACGATTGCTACTTTTCCTTCTAAATCTTTATACACAGTAATCGCTCCTTTTTTTCTGGTTTCGTTTTTTATGAGAGTTTTATTTATTTTTTCGTAAATCCAAGCAGTACCCCACCTACGATGATTAGAATACAGCCGATGATGACAAACGTAATTTGTTTTTTCGATTTCTTTTCACCAAGTAGGAAAATACCACCTAACGTTGAGATAATAATTCCCATTTGTGAGAATGAAAAACTTGTTGCTACTCCGACACGAGGAGCTGCTACTAATAGACCAATATTACCTGTTGCCCAAACAAATCCTGTTAAGATGTTGCGTGTAGCATATTTGTTAAATGGCTTATGACGGAAAGTAAGAAGCAATGCACCTGCTAGCATACCCAAAGACTGTGGTAAAATCGCAGACCAGCCTTCTACTCCAAACCATTGAACGACGATAAAATAACCTATGTAACCTAATGTTGAAATGAAAAGTGTAAACATCCCTTTACCAAATTGACTTTTCCCATCAGCTTCTTTGTTATTTTTATCATTTAATGACGTAAACACTACACCTACAATAATAAACGCAAGAGCAGCAATTCCAATTAGTAGCTTTGTTTGAGTTGACCATTCACCAAACAGTAAGACACCAAATAACGATGTCCCGACTAGCTGCATACCTGTGGAAATAGGCTGTGTTTTTGATACACCTAAATATTCAACGGCTGAGAATTGGTTCATTTGACCAACTGACCAGAATAAACCTGAAACAAAACCTACAATAAAGATTTTCCATGTAAGTTCAGGTGAGACAATAAAAAATGCTACAATCGAGAATAAAAGCGCTCCTCCAGTTAAACCAATTGTTTGGCTATAAGCTTTGCCTCCGAGCTTCGAACTTACAAGTAAAATACTCCCCCACATGACAGCGGGAATTAATGCAATTAAAATATCCACTTCATTCAACACCTTCTTATGCTTTCAAACTTTTGTTGTATTATTTGTATAACCTCTCATTTTTAAACGAAACCTAAAAGAAAAATATTTTTGAATTTATCCAATCTCTGTGTAATTATTTTCAAATTGGACAAGACACGCTATAATAAAAGAACTAAGCCTTATGAAACAGCATTTGCTTCATGAAGCGACTAATGAAAGGGAGTGAATTTATTTATGCCTCATTCAACCAACCAAGAAACGTTCAATCCATCTACTGCTGAGATTGCACAAGCTATTTTCACGGTAAACAGGCACGCTAAAGCAGCCCCTGATCCGAAGCAGCTTTATACGTTAAAAAAGCTTGCGCTTGAGCAACTGATTTCAGAAGGAAAAGCAAAAAAAGAAGGACTTCATTTTTCACCTAACCCAGGTAAAAGTCAGCAAAAATCAGATGTGCTGGTATCCGTTGGAGATTACTTTTTCCATATGCCTCCTAAGAAAGAGGACTTCAAAGAACTAACACACCTCGGTCACTTAAACCATCAATATCGAAATCCCAAAACGACAATGTCACTATCTTATGCAAAACGATTATTATCCAAATATACTGGCTTTTTATTATCAGCACCTAACCCTGTTCAGCCTTCTAATGTTCGCAAACGGCAGGCGCCTGTTTTTAAGCCACTAGGTAAAAGCTATTGGTAAGTAAATAAAAAGTGCCTCAAAGAAACAATTGAGGCACTTTTTTCATTAACTTGATATTGCTCACAACTACTTTATAAAATAAATTCATCAATCATTTGCACTAGTTCACCAATTTGCGGTTTACTTACTTGTGCTTGTGCACCAACCATTTTTCCTTTATGACGTAAATCTTCTGTGATTAGAGATGAAAAAATAATAACAGGGAGTGCAGATAAACGATCATCTTCTTTTATTTTCTTGGTAAGATGATGTCCATCCATTTGTGGCATTTCAATATCTGTAATAACTAGTTGTACCTCATCTTCAATGGCATGACCTGACTCTACGAGTGATTGTAGATAAAGTAACGCATCATACCCGTTTTCAAAAAACTCTGTATTGGCATAGCCTGCTGTTTCCAATGTATCTGAAATCATTTTGCGTAATAACGGTGAGTCTTCAGCAACTACTAATCGCTTGCTTGATCGCTGGCGCTGACCTAATCGCTTAATTTTAGACTGATCAATTCCAGCTTCAGGATTAACGTCGGTGACAAGTTTTTCAAAGTCCAGTAATAAAATCATATCGCTTTCATCTTTTACTACACCCGTGATTTGAGTTTCTAGCCCTTGGTATAAATCTGAAGGCTTTTCAATTTCCATCCACGATATGCGATGAATTTGCGTGACTTGATGAACGTGAAAAACAATTTTTTGTTGATTAAATTCTGTGACAATAAATTTATCCTTAGCAGGTTGATTCGATGCTGGGCGCTTTAGTGCCTTCGCAACGTCAACAACAGGCAGAACTTCTCCTCTCAGCTCAATGATTCCTTCTATGTAAGAATGGGAATTAGGAACCGGTGTAATGGTTACTGGGTTAATAATTTCTCGAACTTTAATAACATTGATTCCAAAACGAATAGTATCGACTGAGAATTCAACAATTTCTAGCTCATTTGTTCCGCTTTCTAATAGGATTCCTTTATCGTGCTGCATAAATTTTCGCCCTTCCATAGTAAAGTGTACTTATGTAGTGGTCGTCCTTTATTATAGTAATGAAACTTTATAGTCGTAAAGTAAAACCACCTAAAAAATAAATGTTTTTAACATAAAACGTTTTCATCTCTGTATTAGTAATTATCGGCTGAAAGTGCGAGAGGTTTAATAACAAATTCTTATCTTCTAGGATATAACTCGTTCACAAAATGTTAACGAAAATCTTTGTAATACCTGTGGACGATTGAATTGAAACCCTTTATACTACACATGATAAACCACAATTACTTAAAGAAGGTGTATGTTTAATGAAAGGTTCCGTCATTCTTTTTAATGATGAAAATGAAATGACTATTATTGAAGATGTAGAAGAAGAGATTTACGAGAATATTAAAGAGCAAGCTGGCACAGATCACTGTATCGTGACATTAGACGACCAAACGGTGGACTTCGGTCATGTATCTCCTGTGTACTGGCGCGAAGGAAACATACACACTGACTGATTCTAACTATAAACATAATGCATAATTGCTTTGAAAGGCTTAGCAACTTTTGTTGTTAAGCCTTTTTTGTGTGTAACTATGAGGGGGCTAACACTAGCTTCTGTTCTTCGATTGGCGTGATTTCCACTACCCTTACGAAGCTGTTACATACATAATAATTTTAAGTAGACTACCTCTCACTGTATTTCAACTAAATACATACATTTAAATAAAACTCCCCCTCTCGTTTAGCAATAAAATCATAAAAACACAGTGTCTATTTATGATTTTTAGAAAACGGAGGGTTACATGCGCCATAAGAGGGTATAGATTAGTAAGTATAATTAAAGGGGTTGTTGAGTGATGAACGATTATCGAAAAAATAAAAATTTCGCCACATCTACTTCATTTAGACCTGTCCAACCATACTATTCAAAAGAAGCAAGTCTATTGTTGAAAAAGTTATCAACGGATTTTAACAAAAAGCATGTAAGAGAATTAATTGACGAAGCGCTTGATAACAGAGATGAAGAACTTTTTTACAAATTAATAGCTCGCTATTCTCACCTTTTATAAAGTGAATGATTAAAACCACTATCTTCTCAATCTGCATTGAGAAGATAGTGGTTTTTTACATGTATACATTATGATAAAATGAGTGAAACACTGTGGAAGGATGGAACGACTAGTATGGAACATTTAATTAACAAACGAGTAAAAGGCATTGAACTGTCGGGTATTCGCAAATTTTATAATATGGTAGCTCAGTATGATAACGTATTGTCATTAACAATTGGACAACCTGATTTTCTAACGCCGCCTCATGTGAAAGAAGCTGCTAAAACGGCTATTGATGAAAACGCTACGTCTTACACACATAATGCAGGAACAATTGAGCTAAGAAAAGCAGCCGCTGAGTTTGTACATACAAAGTATCAATTATCCTACGATCCATCATCTGAGATCATTGTTACGATTGGAGCGAGTCAAGCCATTGATATTGCGATGCGAACAATTTTAGAAGAAGGCTCAGAGGTACTTTTACCAGGTCCAGTCTATCCTGGATACGAACCGCTCATTAAATTAAACGGTGCTATTCCTGTACATATTGATACAACACAAACTGGATTTCGTTTAACTGCTGATTTAATTGAGCAGCACCTAACGGATAAAACAAGATGTGTTATCTTACCTTACCCTTCAAATCCAACCGGCGTAACACTGTCCAAAGAAGAGCTTCAAGAGATTGCTGACTTGTTACAGGATAAAGAGGTTTTTGTCTTATCTGACGAAATTTATAGTGAACTTGTATTTGAAGGTAACCATCATTCGATTGCAGCCATTCCTTCAATGCGTGATAAAACCATTGTGGTAAACGGCGTATCTAAGTCTCATTCGATGACAGGTTGGCGCATCGGATTATTATTTGCGCCAGCATACTTAACAAAGCATATTTTAAAAGTGCATCAATATAACGTCAGCTGCGCATCATCCATTTCGCAAGCTGCGGCTCTTAACGCTTTAACAGCAGGTAAAAATGATGCTGTAGACATGAAAAAAGAATACGAAAGACGATTGAATTATGTTTACGAGCGTCTTGTTAAGATGGGCTTTGATGTGGAAAAGCCTAACGGTGCTTTTTATATTTTCCCATCGATTCAATCACTTAACATGTCGTCGTTTGACTTTGCACTTGAGTTAGTAAAAGAAGCAGGCGTAGCTCTTGTTCCCGGTAGTGCATTTTCAGACCTAGGTGAAGGCTATGTTAGACTTTCTTATGCTTATGCAATGGAGACGTTGGTTGAAGCAATGGACCGTATGGAATCCTATTTGCAAACAAAAAAAGGCTAAAAATGACTTAACGAGCTTTGTTTAGCTATGACCTCTATACGTATCCTATCTAACCTCCTACTAATGATATATATTAATAAAAAAGCGTGAGTTCTCATGGAAACTCACGCTTTTTTATTAATGTACTTTTTTACAACCTTAACTAGAACTTTATTCTTTTTTATATAGCTTATATAAAGCCTGAGTTCCGCTATCTTGTTCTCCTTCTGCAGCTAACTGTTCATATAGATGATTCGCAAGAGCTAACCCTGGTGTTTCTATTCCTAGCTCTTTTGCTTCCTTTAAAGCAATCTGCATGTCTTTTATAAAATGCTTAATATAAAAGCCAGGTTCGAAATCTTCTTTTATCATACGCGGAGCTAAATTGCTCAGCGACCAACTTCCCGCCGCTCCTGCAGAAATTGAGCTTAATACCTTCTCCGGATCAAGGCCTGCTTTCTCAGCATAAACAAGCGCTTCAGCAACGCCCATCATATTGGAAGCAATCGTAATTTGGTTACACATTTTTGTGTGTTGACCAGCTCCTGCATCACCTTGTAAAATAACGTTTGTTCCTAAGAGCGAAAAGACATCTTTACACGCTTCAAATGCTTTCTTGTCTCCTCCGACCATAATTGTTAATGTTCCATTTTTAGCCCCTACATCTCCACCTGATACGGGAGCATCTAACGCATGAATCCTTAACTCTTTCGCTTGTTGGTATATTTCAACAGCTAAGCTTGGCTCCGAAGTGGTCATGTCAATAACATATGAACCAGCCTTCGCATTATGTAAAATTCCCTCTTTCCCAAAATAAATTTCTCTCACATCAGCTGGATAACCTACCATGGTAATAATGATGTCAGATTCGCTTGCTACGGTCGCTGGACTATCGTTCCACATAGCTCCTTTAGCAATAACCTCTTTTGCTTTTTCTTTTGTACGCGTATATACATTCACAGAATAACCTGCCTTTAGTAAATGCATAATCATGCTGCTTCCCATAACACCGCTACCGATAAATCCAATTTTCATAAAGTCTCCTCTTTTCTTTTCAAGCTCAATGTTTGTGATGACAACCCCTTAGGCATACTAAAGCATATATCTTGACGTTCATCCTATAAACAGGATAGAATGTGCATCAATTCCATCATTTTCACATTTATTTATTGGAGGTTTTTTAGTATGTCTAAAAATTTTTTTGATGTTGTAAGCGAGCGTACATCAATTCGCCACTATGACACATCTGTAAAATTAAGTAAAGAAGAATTAACTGAGCTACTAGACGCAACAGTGAAATCACCTTCTGCATGGAACTTACAGCACTGGCACTTCGTTGTCATTACAGACGAAGCTGCAAAAGAACGCTTGCTTCCAATTGCATACAATCAAAAACAGATTGTTGAAGCAGGTGCAGTTATCGCAATCTTAGGTGACTTAGAAGCAAACAAAAACACAGATGCTGTATATAACCCATTAGTTGACACTGGTCACATGACTGCGGAAGTAAAAGACATTTTAGCTGGTCAAATTAACGGTGCTTATAAAAATGCAACGTTTGCACGTGATGCAGCATTTACAAACGCTTCTTTAGCTGCCATGACGTTCATGCTAGCTGCGAAAGCAAAAGGATATGATACATGCTCAATGGGTGGCTTTAACGCTCAAAAATTTGTTGAAGAATTTAAAATTGAAGATCGCTACATCCCAGTAATGTTAATCTCTGTTGGAAAAGCTGCAAAGCCTGCTCATGCTAGTGATCGTTTACCATTAGACCAAGTAACAACATGGATCTAATAATAGAAAACACGCAAACACATCGTTTGCGTGTTTTCTATTAAATGGACTTCACTAAGCCTCCATCTACTAAAAAGGACTGCCCCGTCATATACGAATTTGCTCCTGAAGCAACAAACGTGACGACTTTAGCAAACTCCTCAGGATTCCCATAGCGTCCGAGAGCAATCTGACTTGCCATTTCTGTTTGTACTTCTTCTTTCGTTATCCCTAACTTATTAGCCCGAATTGAATCTAATTCTCCTACTCGATCCGTTGCAATTCTTCCTGGAGCAACGGTATTAATTAAAATACCATAAGCTGCTAACTCTTCAGCAAGCGTTTTAGTTAAGCCAACAATTCCTGTTCGAAACGTATTTGACAGAACAAGACCAGGTATTGGCTCTTTAATAGAAGACGAGGCAATATTAATTATTTTGCCACCGCTTTTCTTCATAATCGGAACGACAGTCCGAGTCATTCGAATACAGCTCATTAAGTTATTTTCAAACGCCGTATACCAGTCTTCATCAGTCATCTCTAGAAAGTTACCTGCCTTTGGTCCCCCCGCGTTGTTTACTAAAATGTCGATTGTGCCAAACTCTTCTTCCGTAAACCGAACGGCTTGTTCAATATCTTGTAGGCTTGCTACATCAGCTTTGATATAACGTACATTATGTAATTCTATTTTGTTCAATTCGCTTACTACTCTTTGAAGCTTGTCTTCAGAACGACTAGCTATTACAACATTCGCTCCTTCTTTAGCAAACTGTGTTGCAATTGCTTTGCCAAGCCCTTGACTCGCTGCAAAAACTAAGGCTGTTTTCTCCTTTAAATTCAACTCCACTTTGACACCGCCTATCGTCTATTAACTATCTGAATCTTTTTAATAGTATCACAAAATCTAGATATGACTCAAATAAAAAAAGAGCATCTCTTCAATGCTCTTTTCCTAAACTTCTTCTAGGGTCCACTCTGCTTCTTTTTTGTTAAAAATCAAATAAGCTCTTAATTTACTCTCTTCTTGATTATTAAAACGCTCGTTATACATATCCTCCATATCCGTAAATCGACCGATCGTATAGACTGGAATATGCAGATCTTTACGTGACTGAGCCTGTTGTTCAAAATCAAAGAGCAAGCCGTCCTGCGTCAACATTAAAAGCGTATTAGCTACTACAAGTGGTAAAGCAGGATATTCAGATTTTTTTCGTCGAAACCCAAAACCTTTTTGCTTCAAAGAAGATGCTTTCAACGGAATCACACGGCTTATCATATGCTTAATATCGTATACATCTCGATAATACGTTTTATTATAATAGCCATCTTCACCAGCTAAATAAACAAACTGATTGCTTAATTTATTCACAAAAGGTGAATGTAAGGGCTTTTTCATGTGCCCTAAATACAAGAGAGAAGCAACATCTTGTGGCTCCAATAAATCAAGTGAAGACACATCATCTACATCTATCCAACAAAAATCACCGTAATCTGATACCTCTTCGTCTACTAATAAAGAAACCTGTTCCTCTTCAAGATAGTCCATATGAGTAGAGTAATGGTAATCGCTATCTTCAAATTGATGTTTTAATAACAAAAGGTTCGTGAGAGGATTACGCAATGACTGATAGAACTCTTTAAACGTAATGCCATGCGTGACAAAGCACTTCTCATTTACATTTCCATTTATATAAACGACATCTTTCATTCCTTCTGCTTTACTCAACCTTCCTAACCACCTTACCAATTCATTTCAAAGAGTAAATACGTTCCTTCAATTCATTTATTATATCTCTAAAATAAAGAAGGTGTAAATATATATATGCAGTAATTTTTCTGAGAATTTTCCATTTTAATCATTAAAAATTCCCGAATATGATGCTACAATATTCCATAGTCTAAAAACAAATTTTAATTGGAGTGAATGCTTTCATGGATGTACGTCATCTACATTATTTTACTGAGGTTGCTAAGCATAAAAATTTCACGCGTGCTTCAGAAGCTTTACATATCTCACAACCTTCACTAAGTAAGATGGTGAAGTCTTTAGAGGAAGAGCTTGGAACTCCACTATTAGATCGTTCCTTTAAAAAAGTAGAACTAACTGATGCGGGAGCCATTGTGTATGAACAAGCTGAAAGCATCATCGCTTCTTTACGCGACCTATCTAATTCTTTATATGACTTAATGCATTTAAAACGAGGAATCATTAAGATTGGCATTCCTCCCATTATCGGTACATTGTTTTTCCCACGTATTATTAAATCATTTCGAGAGCAATATCCTGACGTTCAAATTCAAATGATTGAGTACGGAGCAAAAAAGATGGAGAAAATCGTAGAACAAGGAGACGTAGACGTAGGAGTTGTGCTACTGCCAGTAAACGAGGACATGTTTTCCTTTACCCCATTAGCAAAAGAAACCTTGCAGCTCATTGTTCATAAAAACCACCCTCTTGCTCGTCATAAAAGCATTTCGTTGCAAGAATTAAAAAATGAGACCTTTATTTCGTTTCACGAAGACTTTACGATGTATGAGATGGTTTACAATGAGTGTTTAAAAAGCGGCTTTGAGCCTACTATTGGCTATAAAAGCTCACAGTGGGATTTTATTAGCGAAATGGTCGCCGCTAACTTAGGAATTGCGCTGTTTCCTTATTCTTTGTGTGAAAAAATTGATTTAGAACAGCTCACAGTTGTTGAGTTAGAAAACGGGATTCCTTGGGAACTAGCTCTTATTACAAAACAAGATCGCTATATTTCATACGCCACTCAAGCATTTATTGATCATATTAAACAAACTGTATAATCGCACGCGCTGCAAGCTAAACTTTTGAAAAAATAGAAATGTAAGAAGTATAATAAAAGGTACTGAGTAATGGAACAAAAATGAGGTGAACCAATTGAGTCAGCTAAATAAAGAATTTAATTGTGAGAAAGAATTGACGCTCGCTATCATCGGCGGAAAGTGGAAAATGCTCATTCTATGGCATTTAGGTCATGAAGGGACAAAGCGCTTTGGTGAATTAAAAGCCTTAATCCCTGACATCACGCCTCGCATGCTGGCAAATCAGCTACGAGAGCTAGAAGATGATGTAATCGTCCACCGAGAGGTATACCCTGTCGTTCCTCCAAAGGTTGAGTATTCGCTAACTGAACATGGTCAAAGCCTGATACCAGTCTTAACTGCTATGTATAGCTGGGGACAAAGTTACCGTGAAACTGTACTAGTAAATCAAGAAAAAAGTGAAGCAATCACCAAATAAGAATTGTGAAATAAATTTTTTTAGAGATGATGCATTATGCATCATCTCTATTTTCCCAAGTAAATAAAGCGATTACATAGCTGTTATCACCAAAAGTATACCTTAGTATACTATCAAATTCTATAGTAGTTGTTTACAAAGTGCGTACTTTTAGCAGCAAATAAAACTGGGTATACTACTTTTACACCTGTTGCTTTGTTACACAACAGTGAATAGATAGAATTTCTAAGGAGTGAAGAAAGCATGGAACTACAATTAGCATTAGATTTAGTAAACATCGCTGAAGCAAAAGAGGTTATTAAAGAAGTCGAAGATCATATTGATATCGTAGAAATCGGGACGCCCGTTGTCATTAACGAAGGCTTGCGTGCTGTAAAAGAGGTTAAAGAAGCATTTCCAAACTTAAAAGTATTAGCTGACCTTAAAATTATGGATGCTGCCGGTTACGAAGTACAGCAAGCATCAAAAGCTGGCGCTGACATTGTGACGATTTTAGGTGTTGCTGAAGATATGTCAATTAAAGGTGCTGTGGAAGAAGCAAAAAAACAAAACAAAAAAATCCTTGTTGATATGATTGGTGTTAAAGATATTAAAGGTCGTGCTCAAGAATTAGATGAGCTTGGCGTTGATTATATTTGTGTTCATACTGGTTACGATTTACAAGCTGTTGGCCAAAACTCATTTGAAGACTTAGTAACGATCAAAAGCGTTGTTAAAAATGCAAAAACCGCTGTTGCTGGTGGCATTAAGTTAGAAACGTTACCAGAAGTAGTAAAAGCTCAGCCAGACCTTGTTATTGTTGGTGGCGGTATTACAGGTCAAGACGATAAAAAAGCGACAGCTGCTAAAATGAAAGAACTTATTTCAAACTGAGGAACGAATCGTGAATATTAACAGCCATTTACGTCAAATTGTAGACGAACTGACACAGACTACAGAGCGTGTTTCATCTAGTGAAGCTGAGCAGCTTGTTAATGCCATCATTGAAGCAAAGCGCGTTTTCGTAACAGGCTCTGGTCGTTCAGGCTTCATGGGAAAATCATTTGCCATGAGAATGATGCATATGGGTATTGATGCTTATGTTATCGGCGAAACCGTTACCTCAACATTTACCAAAGATGACCTGCTTATTTTAGGATCTGGATCTGGTGAAACAAAAATGCTTATTCCAGTTGTGGAAAAAGCAAAAGAAATTGGTGGTAAAGTTAGCGTTGTTACCATCTCTCCTAAATCGACGCTTGGAACGTTAGCTGATTTTACTGTCAAACTTCCAGGTGCAAAAAAAGACCAAACAAATAGTGACTATCAAACTGTACAGCCAATGGGGTCTCTATTTGAACAAACGCTCTTGCTTTTTTACGATGCGCTTATTCTGCGCTTTATGGAAAAGAAAGGTTTAGACACGCACAAAATGTACGGTAAACATGCTAATTTAGAATAGCAAAAAAGAGGCTGGGACATAAG
>NZ_BCVD01000016.1 GCF_001591565.1 Priestia flexa NBRC 15715
TTTTATGCTGTTCTAGAGCCTGATAAATTGACCCCAATCACACCGCCGAGCATGGCTACCAGTAAAAACCCACCGTGAAATAAAAGCTGCTGAGCTGAAAAGAGCTCGTTGTATCCAAGAAATTGTAGCATAAGCATAAGAACAGAGTAGATAAGACCAGTTGCTCCACCAATCATCCAACCCTTTGAGCCACTTTTTCCACCTGACATAAATCCACCAATAAAGACTGCCAAAAAGGATAAAATAGCAATCCATAGTTGCAAAGCTTGTTCAGTAACAGACGAAAACTTTAACAAAAGTGCTAACAAAAGGCTGATGACAAAACCGATGATAAAGATGATCATTACTCCAAAAAAGATAGCACTGCTCATTCTTTTTGCTTCCATTACTAAAAACCCCCTTATATGTCAAACTGCAATCTTAGTACGAGCATATTCACAAAATGGAAGAAATAGACGCAAAAAAATCCGTCTATTTTTTGTGTTTAAACGAAAACTAGTCAGGAATGTCAAAGTGCGGAGGTTTTTATATGGAGATCGTAACAATGGTTTTTCGTAC
The DNA here is from genome assembly GCF_001591565.1 of Priestia flexa NBRC 15715. Taxonomy (GTDB): domain Bacteria; phylum Bacillota; class Bacilli; order Bacillales; family Bacillaceae_H; genus Priestia; species Priestia flexa. The sequence goes on from NZ_BCVD01000016.1 coordinate 559, forward strand.
TATTTTGTTATATTTTATCGTATTAGTCATCTTTAGACTAATGGGTAAGCGTGAAATTGGCGAGCTCAGTATTTTAGACCTTGTCGTGTTTATTATGCTAGCAGAGCTAGCGGTAGTGGCAATTGAAAATACAAATGATCCATTGCATCATAGCTTAGTTCCGATGATCACCTTACTTGTGATTCAAATTGGGTTGGCTCTTTGGTCACTCAAAAGTAATCGCATGCGCAACTTCTTAGACGGTCAGCCGACGGTTATTATTCAAAATGGCGAAATTCGTGAAAAGGAAATGAAAAAGCAGCGCTATAACTTTAACGATTTACTCATACAGCTTCGTGATAAAAATGTGAAGGATATTGCTGACGTTGAATTTGCTATTTTAGAACCTTCTGGCAAGCTTTCTGTTTTTGAAAAAAAGAATAATACCGCTCCTTTTGGAAAAGAAAGCTTAAATCTGCCTTACATTATTGATGGCGTAGTCCAAGAAGAACATTTAGCACTCGATCACCGTACAACGCTATGGCTTCGCCAAGAATTAAAAAAGCTAGGTTATCAAGAAATAAAGAATATTTCATATTGTACCTACAATAATGGCACCTTTTTTGTAGATAAAGTGGACGAACCAAAATAAAGAAGATGAGTATGGTTGCTCATCTTCTTTATTTCTTTTTAAACAGTCGTAGAATTGAAAAGCGGTTGAGCTCTTCTTTCGTAATAAGCTTGAATAGTAATAAAAGAATAACGTATAACAGGCTTGTTAGCATTATAGAGACTAATGTTTGTAGTACAAGTGGAAGGTTGGCAAAAAAATGTGTAAACGCATACTGTCCCACCCATCCAGCAGCTAACATGACGATACAGCTTTTTACATAATCCATGATTTGTAGCTTATACATAATTTGTTTCGTAACGGTTGATAAATGAAGAAGAGTGACGAGCATAGTGCCAACTACAATAGAAAGTCCGGCGCCCATAATGCCGAGAGTAGGCTGAGAAGCTAATAAAAAAATCAATGCGGTTTTCACAGCTGCGCCAATGAAACTGTTAATCATGGCGGCTTTAGCTAAGTCTAAAGCTTGAAGGACGGCCTGAAGGGGTCCTTGAAAGTAAGAGAAGATAAAAAAGGGTGCCATGACTTTAACAAAGATAGCTGCTTTATCTGATCCGTACATCAATTCCATTATGGGGTTAGCGAATACGTATAATACGACAACGGCAAGTCCCCCTGTTATAAACGATAGGCGCAGCGCTTGGTGAAGTCTATACTGAATTTGTTTCATATGGTTCTTTGCATAGGATTCACTGATAGCAGGTACTAGTGCAGTTGAAAGAGAAACGGTAATAAAGGACGGTAGCATTAATAATGGAAGTGCAAAGCCCGTTAATTCTCCGTACTGCTGAGTAGCGACGGTGGTTGCTACTCCAGCAATCGCTAGGCTCTTGGCTACAACAATTGGTTCTAAAAACCAAGAAACTGAACCAATCATACGACTCCCTGTAGTGGGAACAGCGATTCTCATCAAGTCATAAAAGGTATCTTTGCCAGCACGAAGTGATTGAAAAAAGTTACGACGAACGGTTAACTTCTTTTTTCGTTTAAACATATAGAACATATAAAATAGAGATGCCAATTCTCCAAATACCGAAGAGAGCATAGCGCCAGCAGCGGCATATTCAATTCCATAAGGTAAGAATGCCTTTGTACATACAGCGATTAAAGTGATACGAACGACTTGTTCAATGACCTGCGAATAAGCAGCGGGTTTCATTTGCTGAAGACCTTGGAAATAGCCGCGAATAACCGATGAAATAGCGATAATTGGAATAACAGGAATAACCGCTAATAGTGGATATAAGGTACGCTCATCTGTAAAAAAGGTTTTTGCGATAATAGGAGCGAATACTATTAAACTGAGCGTAAATATAAAACTCAATGTACACGTGATGCTTAAAGAAACAACCAGAATCTTTTTAATTTTTCGTTTGTCACCGAGTGCCTGTGCTTCTGCAACTAGCTTTGAAATGGCTACAGGCAAACCTAACTGCGTTAACGTAATAACGAGTACAAGAGTAGGAACAGCCATCATGTATAGGCCAACACCTTCGTTCCCAATCATTCTTGCAATAACAACGCGGTTAATGAATCCGAGAACTCTTGTAATCAATCCAGCTATAATTAAAATAATAGTACCTTGCAAAAATTTAGACATAGATCCTCACTGCCTTCTTGGACAAATTATAATTGATGTAATCCAATATATGCAGGGAATGTGTCCAAGCATGACAAGGAATCAAAGAAATAACAGAGAGCTTGCTGGCTTATATATTTTGCATGCGTGTGAGAAAAGGAGTCGTGAACATGAATTCGATAATATCAGATGAGCAAAAGACAATCATTCAACCAGTAATTGAGAGTAAGCTAGAAGAATTTCATTTAATTGGTTACGAAGACGTAACGGAAGCAGAATTGTGGGGGTATTTGAACCAAAAGAAGTGGAAAAAGCGTCAAGAATTTTCGTTGCATCAGGTTGTTAGTGACGTGTTGACTGTTAAGATTACTGATGTAATGAGCTATGTAACAATTGAATCTTATAAATCAAATATGTTCGAAACTGTTAGTGACAATGAAGATTGGAAAGAATTATTAAAGTAATGCAAATTTTATGGTTCGTCATTTGACAGACCCCTAGTTATCGAAGATAATTAAGTTGGTATTTTACAGCGATCAGCTCATGTGTTTTACATAAGAAGGAGGATTTCTTATTCATGGTTAAAAGAGGACGTATCGTTACCTTTTTCCTCTTAGTACTTTTAATATTTGGTACAATCGGAACAACGGTTACAGGTATTGCAAAAGATATTAAGCTTGGCCTTGATCTTCAAGGTGGGTTTGAAATTTTATATGATGTAAAACCTGCTAAGAAAGGTGATGTCATCGATAACAGTGCACTTAAAAGCACCGTTGAAGCGCTAAATCAGCGTGTGAATGTGCTCGGTGTAAGCGAGCCTAGTATTCAAATTGAAGGAGATGATCGCATTCGCGTACAGTTGGCTGGTGTTACGGATCAGTCACAAGCGCGTGAGCTATTATCAACTGAAGCAAATTTAACCTTCCGTGATGTAAATGACAATATCTTAATGGATGGTTCTGACCTTGCTCAGAATGGTGCAAAACAATCGTTTGATGAAAACAATCAGCCGAGCGTTTCGTTAAAGCTAAAAGATGCGGATAAGTTTAAAGAAGTAACAAAGAAAGTGCTAGATATGGCACCCAATAATTTATTGGTCATCTGGTTAGATTTTGAGGAAGGAAAAGATTCCTATAAGGCAGAAGCAGCTAAGCAAAATCCTAAGTTTTTATCTGCAGCAACTGTAAATCAAGTTTTCTCTCAAAAAGAAGTATCGATTACGGGTGGTAACTTTACAGTTAAAAGTGCTACAGAATTATCAGATCTATTAAATGCAGGCTCTTTGCCTGTTAAATTGGATGAAATTTATTCAACATCTGTCGGGGCTCAATTTGGTGAGAAAGCTCTCGATATGACCATGTTTGCCGGAGCAATTGGAATTGCTATCATCTTCCTTTTCATGATTGCATTCTACCGTCTACCAGGGCTTATCGCGGTAATTACGCTAAGCTTTTACGTATATTTAAACCTTTTAGTATTCGATCTTATGCATGTTGTTCTTACTCTTCCAGGGATAGCAGCTTTAATTCTTGGAGTCGGGATGGCAGTGGATGCTAATATCATTACATACGAGCGAATTAAAGATGAATTAAGGACAGGTCGATCTGTAATGTCTGCTTTTAAAGCAGGAAATCGCCGTTCCATTGCAACGATTTTCGATGCAAACTTAACAACAATGTTAGCAGCTGTTGTGCTGTTTATCTATGGAACAAGTTCTGTTCAAGGATTTGCGACAACGTTAATGATTGGGATTGTACTGAGCTTTGTGACAGCTGTATATGGAACGAGATTGTTGCTAGCTCTACTAGTTAACAGCCGTTGGTTAAATAAAAAACCTCACTTATTCGGTGTGAAAAAATCTGAAATTCATGATTTAAGCAAAGACGATGGTCAAACAGTTTTACCAACCGCTTGGGACAGATTTGATTTTGTTAAATACAGAAAACGCTTCTTTGCTTTATCAAGCATCCTTGTTGTAGCCGGAGTTATTGCCTTGCTTATCTTCAAGCTTAACCTAGGAATTGATTTTGCAAGCGGAACGCGAGTTGAAGTAGCAAGTGATAAAGCTTTAACTCAAGAACAGGTAGAAAAGGACATGTCTTCAATTGGATTAGAGTCAGACGATGTGATTATCACGGGTGATGATAAAAAGACGGGAGTTGCCAGCTTTGTAGGTGTACTTTCACAAAAGGAAATTGCTGATTTAAAGGATTACTTCAGTGGAAAGTATGGCTCAGAACCTAACGTAAGTACAGTGTCTCCGACTGTCGGAAAAGAGCTAGCACGCAATGCAATGATTGCCGTATTAATTGCTTCTATTGGAATTATTATTTATGTAGGGTTCCGATTTGAGCTGTATATGGGATTAGCTGCCATTGTAGCCTTACTACATGATGCCTTTTTCATCATTGCTTTCTTCAGTTTAACTCGTCTTGAGGTTGATTTGACATTCATTGCGGCAATCTTAACAATCGTTGGTTATTCAATCAACGATACGATTGTAACGTTTGACCGCATTCGAGAGAATATGAAGAAGTTCAAATCAAAAACGTTTGAGGACTTAAAGTTTATCGTGAACTTAAGTTTGCGTGAGACCCTAACTCGATCGTTGAATACGATTATTACGGTAATTATTGCTGTAGCAGCACTGTTGATTTTTGGAAGTGACTCAATTCTAAACTTCTCTATCGCTCTACTAGTAGGATTAATTGCAGGTACGTACTCATCGATTTTCATTGCCTCTCAGCTGTGGCTTGTATGGAAAGGCAAGCAGCTAGAACGTAAGAGAGTCGTTGAAAACGAAACAGAATAAATGAATGAAAAAGTGCACGGATTATTCCGTGCACTTTTTCTGTGTCTGCCCTTTCAATTCACATCATAAGCTTAGTAGTACAAGAGAATTTTGGGTACGCTAATGAATAATGTCGTTCTAGAAAGGGTGTGAAAAAATGGACAATGAACAGCGGTTTAAAGAAGCACAAACTGCTGCGATGGTAGGGATGGTTGGTAATATTGTCTTGGCTATCATGAAATCGATTGTAGGCGTCATGGCAAACAGTCGAGCACTCATAGCCGACGCCGCCAATTCTGTTTCAGATGTTGCAGGCTCACTTGTGGTTTTTATTGGTGTGAAAATTGCAAAGCAGCCACCTGATGAAGATCATCCTTATGGACATGGAAAAGCTGAATCAATCGCTGCTATTATCGTAGCCGTTCTTTTAGCCATTGTAGGAATTGAAATTTTAACTTCTTCTTTTCAAGCATTTTTTAATCGGATAGAGCCTCCTAAAATTTTTGCTGTCTATGCTCTAGTTGCGGCTATCATTATTAAAGAAGGATTGTACCGCTACACATACCGTATTGGAAAGAAAATAAAAAGTGACGCTGTTATGATTAATGCTCATGATCATCGAGTGGACGTGTTCTCTTCTTTTGCAGCGCTTGTAGGTATTGGAGCTTCTCTTATTGGCGATGAAATTGGGATAGAGTGGTTAGTGTATGCGGATCCTCTCGCAGGATTAATTGTTTCTGTACTTGTGTTAAAAACAGCTTGGACACTAGGAGCAGAGGCTTTTCACAATACGTTGGATCATGTTCTTCATGAGGAAGATATCGCACATTTAAAAGAGATCGTGTTAGGCGTTGAAGGTGTTGAACGAATTGACACGCTTCATGCAAGAGAGCATGGTTACTATGTTATTGTTGATTTGCGTATTTCAGTCGATCCGTTTATCACGGTGAAAAAGGGCCATCAAATTGGAAAAGTAGTAAAAGAGAAGTTACTGGAAGAACCGAATATTCAAGGTGTATTTGTTCATATTAACCCATATTCAGAAAGTTAAGATTAAGCTCACTCATTGCCCGTTTGGGTTGCCTTTAGTATAATTATGTGGGTTAAGGGGTGAGATGAGATATGCTACAGTCAAAGAAGCGTTGGAATGTAAAACATATAGATGATCCACTTGTTGATGAATTTGCAAAGAAACTCAATATTACACCTCTTGTTGCTTCACTGCTTATTAATCGAGGAATTCAAACAGTAGAAGAAGCCTCACAGTTTTTACATATTGAGGATGAATCTTTTCATGACCCATTTCTTTTAGAAGGTATGGAAGAAACGGTTGCGCGCATTCGTCAAGCGATTGAAAACAATGAACGTATTATGATATATGGGGATTATGATGCTGACGGTGTAAGCAGTACGTCCGTTATGCTTTCTGTTTTAGGTCAACTCGGAGCGCAAGTTGATTTTTATATACCCAATCGTTTTACAGAAGGCTACGGCCCAAACGAACAGGCATTTAGACAGATTGGTGATGAAGGATATGGATTAGTTATTACAGTAGATACTGGAATTTCCGCTGTTAAAGAGGCAAAGCTAGCAGCTGAGATAGGGTTTGATTTAATCATTACAGACCACCATGAACCAGGTCCAGAAATTCCGGAAGCCTATGCGATTATCCATCCTAAACTTCCAGGTGGAGGCTATCCATTCAAAGAGCTAGCTGGAGTTGGAGTAGCGTTTAAATTAGCTCACGCTTTGCTCGGTGAAGCTCCTGAACATTTATTGGAGCTAGCTGTCATTGGTACAATTGCTGATTTGGTGCCGCTAGTAGGAGAAAATCGACTAATAGCGAAAAAGGGCTTACGCTATTTAAAAAGTTCAACTCGACCTGGAGTTGAAGCGCTATTAAAAGTGTGCAGTGTGAAGAAAGAAGACATTACGGAAGACACAATTGGTTTTGCCCTTGCTCCAAGAATTAATGCTGTAGGTCGTCTTCAAGATGCGAACCCGGCAGTCGATTTACTTATGTCTGCTCATTATGAAGAAGCAATCGAGTTAGCAAAAGAAATTGATGCTTTAAATAAAGAGCGCCAACAGATTGTAAATGAAATTACGCAAGAAGCAATCGATACTGTAGAAAGCCTATATCCGCCTAGTGAAAATGCAGTCTTAATTATTGAAGGTGAAGGGTGGAACGCAGGAGTTGTTGGAATCGTAGCTTCTCGGTTGGTTGAAAAGTTCTATCGTCCAACTATTGTGTTAAGTCTGGATCACGAAACCGGCTTAGCAAAAGGGTCGGCAAGAAGCATTGCTGGATTTGATTTATTTGCAAACTTATCAAAGAGTCGTGATATTTTACCGCATTTCGGGGGCCACCCGATGGCTGCAGGGATGACGCTTGAAGCGAAGAATGTTGAGCTACTGCGCCAGCGTTTAAATGAACAAGCGCGAGAAGTGCTAACTGAACAAGACTTCATTCCGATTACCTCGATTGATACGATATGCAAAGTTGAGGATATTACAATCGCTGGTATTGAAGAGCTCCAAACACTCGCTCCTTTTGGCATGCATAACCCCAAGCCGAAGGTGCTTGTTGAGCGTGTTACGCCAACATCAATGCGTAAAATCGGCAGTGATAAAAACCATTTAAAGCTTGTTGTAGAAGATAATGGGCTATCAATTGACGTCGTAGGGTTTGGTTTAGGACATGTATTAGATGAAGTCTCTCCGTTAGCCAAAGTATCGTTAGTCGGTGAGCTTTCAATTAACGAATGGAATAATATACGCAAGCCACAGCTCATGATTGAAGATGTAGCAGTGAGTGAATGGCAGCTTTTTGATTATCGTAATTCATTTGATATGAAGAGATTCTTTCAAGAAATTTTCACGAAAGAAATGGATATCGTGACGTTTAATCAACAAACCGTTCAAAAGCATGCAGCGATTTTGCCGATGGATCAAGTCGTTGAGATTTCGACAGATGAACAAGCTAGTCTATATAATTCAGCTGATAAACAAATGATTCTTTTAGATTTACCAGATTCAAAAGAGAGGTTAAATCTCTTATTTGCTGAAGGAAAGCCGGCTCGAATTTATGCGATGTTCGTAACAGAAAATGATAGTTATTTTGATACGATTCCGACTCGTGAACATTTTAAGTGGTTTTATGGACTGCTGGCTAAAAGAAGCCCGTTTGATTTAAAACACTATAAAGAAGAGATTGCCATTCATAAAGGCTGGACAAAAGATACAATTGATTTTATCTGCCAGGTGTTTTTCGAACTAGAATTTGTTACAATAAACAATGGTCTAATTTCGCTAGTGAAAAATAGTCCTAAACGTGATTTAATAGAGTCTGTGACTTATCGCAAGAAACAGCAACAAATTGAAATGGAAAAAAACTTTATTTATAGTTCATATGCACAGTTAAAAAGTGAGTTTGAGAAGCTTCTTGCAAGTGCGGATGAATGAGGAGGCAACATTAGAATGAATTTTAAAGATTATATTACAATTGTACCTGACTGGCCAAAACCAGGTATTAAGTTTAAAGATATCTCAACATTAATGGATAATGGTGAAGCGTATCGTGCAGCGACAGATGAAATCATGAAGTATGCAAAAGATAAAGAAATTGATATCATCGTTGGGCCTGAAGCACGTGGGTTTATCGTTGGTTGTCCAGTTGCGTATGCGCTAGGTGTGGGCTTTGCACCAGTTCGTAAAGAAGGTAAATTACCTCGTGAGGTAATTAAAGTTGATTATGGCTTAGAATATGGAAAAGACGTATTAACAATCCATAAAGATGCAATTAAGCCAGGGCAACGCGTATTAATTACAGACGACTTATTAGCAACAGGTGGAACAATTGAAGCAACAATTAAACTAGTTGAAGAACTAGGCGGAGTAGTTGCTGGCATTGCGTTCCTTATTGAGTTATCATACTTAGATGGACGCGAAAAGCTAGAAGGATACGACGTATTTACATTAATGACGTACTAATGAACGGATTTATAATCAAACAGAGAAGTGCCTAAATGAATTAGGCGCTTTTTTGTTTAATACGAAGAAAGCAAAAGATTGAAATGTGACTTTATTTGATAAATTATTACCAAAGACTTTACATCTCTATTAATTTTCATGATAATAGTTACAATATGAATTAATAAAAATGCTAGTTGATAAAGGTGATTTCATGGCAAATGAGCAAGTCCTAACAGCAGAACAGGTCATTGATAATTCGAGACGGTATTTGGATGAAGAGGATGTTGCGTTTGTTCAAGCAGCATATGATTTTGCAAAAGAAGCACATAAAGAGCAATATCGTAAATCAGGAGAACCGTATATCATTCATCCTATACAGGTTGCAGGGATTTTAGTTGATCTTGACATGGATCCAGCCACAATTGCAGCTGGATTCTTACACGATGTCGTTGAAGATACAGAGATAACGCTAAAAGATTTAGAGAAAGCTTTCAACTCAGAAGTTTCAATGTTAGTAGACGGTGTTACAAAACTTAGGAAAATTAAATATAAATCAAAAGAAGAGCAGCAGGCAGAAAACCATCGCAAAATGTTTGTTGCAATGGCACAAAATATTCGCGTTATTTTAATTAAGTTAGCCGACCGTTTGCATAATATGCGTACATTAAAGCATTTACCACAAGAGAAACAGCGCCGCATTTCAAACGAAACGCTGGAGATTTTTGCACCGCTTGCTCATCGCTTGGGGATTTCAAAGATTAAGTGGGAGCTTGAAGACACAGCTCTGCGCTATTTAAATCCGCAGCAGTATTATCGAATTGTAAACTTGATGAAGAAAAAGCGAGCAGAGCGCGAACAGTACTTAGAAGAAGTTATTGATGAAGTACGCGAGAACGTTGATGATGTGTCGATTAAAGTTGAGATTTCAGGTAGACCAAAGCATATCTATTCAATCTATCGCAAAATGGCCCTTCAAAATAAGCAGTTTAATGAAATCTATGATTTGCTTGCAGTGCGTATTATTGTAGACAGCATTAAAGATTGCTATGCGGTACTTGGTATTATCCACACCTGTTGGAAACCAATGCCTGGCCGCTTTAAAGATTATATTGCAATGCCAAAGCAAAATATGTATCAGTCTCTTCATACAACTGTTATTGGCCCAAAAGGCGATCCCTTGGAAGTTCAGATTCGTACTTTTGATATGCATCAAATTGCAGAGTATGGAATTGCTGCACATTGGGCTTATAAAGAAGGCAAGTCAACGGAACATGCATCTTTCGAAGAGAAGTTGACTTGGTTCCGCGAAATTTTAGAGTTCCAAAATGACGCTAATGATGCAGAAGAGTTCATGGAATCATTGAAAATTGACTTATTTTCGGACATGGTCTATATTTTTACGCCAAAAGGCGATGTGATTGAATTACCGTCTGGTTCAGTTCCGATTGACTTTGCATATCGCATTCACTCAGAAATTGGGAATAAAACAATCGGTGCGAAAGTCAATGGAAAGATGGTCACGCTGGATTATCGTCTAAAAACGGGAGATATCATTGAAATTTTAACATCTAAGCATTCCTATGGACCAAGTAAAGATTGGCTGAAGCTTGCTCAAACATCTCAGGCAAAAAACAAGATACGTCAGTTCTTTAAGAAGCAAAGCCGAGATGAAAATATTGAAAAAGGCAAAGAGCTTGTTGAAAAAGAAATTCGTCAAATGGAATTTGACGTAAAAGAAGTATTAACAACCGATAATATTAAACGAGTAGCCGAAAAGTTTAACTTCTCAAATGAAGATGATATGTATGCAGCAATTGGATATAACGGTTTAACTGCTGCTCAGGTTGCGAATCGTTTGACAGAGAAATGGCGAAAGCAGCGTGATCAAGAGCAGGAAGTGCAGGTAGATGATCTGGCTCGAGATACGGCAGCGAAGCGTGTACGTCAGCATAAGCGCAAAGACTCTGGTGTTATTGTACCAGGTGTTGAAAATATGCTTATTCGTTTATCGAAATGCTGTAATCCAGTTCCTGGTGATGAGATTGTGGGATTCATTACAAAGGGTCGGGGAGTATCTGTTCACCGCGCAGACTGTTTAAATGTCCATACGGAGGATTCGGAAAATCGTTTAATTCCAGTTGAGTGGGAAACGCATATTAAAGAAGGTAAAGAATTTAACGTCGAGATTGAGATATCTGGTTATGATCGTCGCGGCTTGTTAAACGAAGTGCTTCAAGCTGTCAATGAAACAAAAACCAATATTTCAGCCGTCTCTGGTCGATCGGATCGAAATAAAATGGCAACCATTAATATGTCAATCTCTATTCATAACATTAGTCATCTTCATAAAGTTGTTGAACGAATTAAGCAAATTCGTGATATCTATTCGGTTCGTCGTATTATGCATTAAGAAAGGTACGTGAAGAATGAAAGTTGTAGTGCAGCGTGCAAAAGAAGCAAATGTTACCGTTGAAGGTGAAGTCGTTGGTGAAATTAGCAAAGGCTTTATGCTCTTAGTAGGAGTTACGCATGAAGATGAAATGAAAGATGCGGATTACCTTGCAGATAAAATAGTCAACCTACGAGTGTTTGAAGACGAAACAGGAAAAATGAATCACTCATTGCTCGATATTGAAGGTGAAATTCTATCTGTTTCGCAGTTTACGTTATATGGTGATTGTCGAAAAGGAAGACGCCCAAATTTTATGGGAGCGGCAAAGCCAGACAAAGCGCTTACGCTGTATAATTATTTTAACGAGCAGCTAGAAAAAAAGGGAGTTCGTGTTCAAACCGGCTCGTTTGGAGCAATGATGGACGTTAGCTTCACCAATGATGGGCCTGTTACGTTAATTATTGAAAGCAAAGATAAATAAATGATTAAAAAAGCGTCTGTTGCACCATGTGCAAACAGGCGCTTTTTCTATTGTTGCTTGAAGTATTGCTGAATTCCTACGGCTACTTGGTGAGCGACTCTTCGCTGATACCCAACGGAATTAATGTAGGTTTCCTCACGCTTATTACTTAAAAAACCTAGCTCTAATAAAATGCTTGGGCGCTTATTTTCACGCAGCACGTAGTAGTCTCCAAAACGCACTCCTTTGTCCTTTAAGTCACTGTGATGGACAAGTGAAGCGTGGACAGAGCCAGCTAGAATAGAGTCTTGGTTATCATGGTAAAAGTACGTGATGAGTCCTGTTAAGTCAGGGTTAGCAACGCTGTTATAATGAATGCTAATATATAAATCAGCGCTGTTTGAAGCTAGAATACGATTGGACAGCTCTACATATGAATCGTCTGTTCTTGTTAATTTTACGGTGGCACCATCGTTTTGAAGCTCTTCTTGTACGAAACGAGCAGTTCGGAGCGTTAAGTCCTTTTCATACGTACCTTGTGTACCTATGGCCCCTTTATCTTTCCCACCGTGTCCGGGATCTAAAATGATGGTTTTCCCTTTTAAATAATCTGTAGGTGCGTTTTGGATAACAGGTGTAGATTTTAGCTCAATTTGCTGCTGTGGAGAGAGGTTGTTAAAGTCTAATAACGCTGTATGTGGTTTAGAAATCCAGCCTTCAAGGTCTTGAAATTGTACAAAAAGCCAATTTCCCTGCTGATCTATAACGCTAACCCGATCATTTTGCTTAAGTGTTGCTGAAATGGAAAAAGCTAAACCTGGTCCTGTTCGAACATGTAAGGTATCGGCTGTAACGATTCTAGGTGAAAAACTCGGAGATTCTGGCTCATCGAAGGAAGAGAGACAAACGAGTATGATAACAGACAACAAGAAATAAAGTTTAGATGAACGAAAAAAAGCGATACGTATCCCTCCTTTATCACAGACTAAGTAATTCGAGGTTGTGAAAAAAAATCCTTTCATTTATGAAAGATGTCGACTTTTTTGGCAATGCTATAAAGAGCATATTTAGTGTGAAAGCACTTAGAAAGAAGGGATACGTACATGAAATTTAGTGATAAAGGAGAGCATTCCTTTCAACAAAATCAGTCGCTTTTCGGCATGCAGTTCCACGACTTCGTAGATAAAGAAAAGGATGCTTCGTCAATTGAATTAGCGTCTGAATTTGGTTTGTCGCTTCGAGATGTGCAAAAGCTTAGGAAACAGCTAAACCGCTCATAATTCATTTCGTTTCCAACTTACCAATAATTTATGGCCGTGAAGTTCTTGACAACTGTTCATTTCATTCGTAATATAGTAAACAATTGCTATATTTTAACGAAAGGCTATTACATAGCTTAATTTTATATGAATAGAACCTATGATGAAGAAAAGTAATTGAGATGACACATGGAGAGAGAAAAAATGCCTTGGGCTGAAAGCATTTTACATGATGACTCAATGAATGAACACTTCGGAGGTTTCGCTCTGAAAGCACGGTTAGTAGGAGCTGAACGGTTTCGTACGTTAACGAATGAGTGGAAGTGTACAGCATGTATGCTTCAATTAGGGTGGTACCACGTGATTTAAACTCTCGTCCCTACTAGTTGCTAGTAGAGATGAGAGTTTTTTTGTTATAGAAAATGAAGTTATAGGAGGCATATGACGCTTTATGTCAGTTCAAATACCAAGAGGAACTCAAGATATCTTACCAGGAAAAGTAGAATACTGGCAGTTTGTGGAGCAAAAAGCTCGTGAAATCTGTCGTGCATTTAACTACAAAGAAATTCGTACACCAATGTTTGAGCATACGGAGTTATTTCAGCGTGGTGTGGGAGAAACAACTGATATTGTTCAAAAAGAAATGTATACCTTCAAAGACCGAGGGGATAGAAGCTTAACGCTTCGTCCGGAAGGAACTGCTGCTGTTGGACGTTCTTACGTAACGCATAAAATGTTTGGAAATCCAAATCAACCAACGAAGCTTTTCTATATTGGTCCCATGTTCCGATATGAAAGACCGCAAGCAGGGCGCTTCCGCCAATTCGTTCAGTTTGGTGTTGAAGCTCTTGGAGTAAACGATCCAGCTATTGATGCAGAAGTGTTAGCGTTATTAATGAATTTTTACCAATCGCTAGGTTTAAAAAAGCTAAAGCTAGTTGTAAACAGCCTGGGAGATACGGAAAGTCGTCAAGCGCATCGCCAAGCGCTAATTGATCATTTCTCTCCGCGTATCGGTGAGTTTTGTAGCGATTGTCAAAATCGTTTGCACAAAAACCCACTTCGCATTTTAGATTGTAAGAAAGATCGTGACCATGAGCTTATGAACACAGCGCCGTCTATCTTAGAGTATTTAAATGACTATTCAAAAGAGTACTTCGAAAGCGTACAGCAATACTTAACAGATTTAGATATTGAGTATGTCGTTGACCCAACGTTAGTTCGCGGATTAGATTACTACAATCACACAGCGTTTGAGTTAATGAGTGAAGCAGATGGATTTGGTGCTATCACTACGCTATGTGGCGGAGGACGTTATAACGGACTTATTCAAGAAATTGGTGGACCTGAAACGCCAGGAATTGGGTTTGCTTTAAGTATTGAGCGCTTATTGTCAGCATTAGAAGCTGAAAACATTGAGCTTCCAGTTGAAAAAGGCATTGATTGCTATGTTGTAACACTTGGTGATGCAGCAAAAGCAAAATCAGTCGCGCTTGTTAATAAACTACGAAAAGCAGGATTTGTAGCAGAAAAAGATTATCAAGATAAAAAAGTAAAAGGTCAATTCAAATCAGCAGATCGTTTGGAAGCAAAATACGTAGTGGTCCTTGGTGATGATGAATTAGCTAAAGGCGTAGCCAACGTCAAAGATATGGCACTAGGCGAGCAAGAAGAAGTGAAGTTAGAAGAGCTAGTAGCTTACTTAGAGAACAAAGCTTAAGGAGGAACAGTCATGACAAAACGTTCATATTACTGTGGTGACGTAACGGAAACGGCCATTGGTGAAAAAGTATTGTTAAAAGGTTGGGTGCAAAAACGCCGTGATTTAGGAGGGTTAATCTTTATCGATTTACGTGATCGAGGAGGCTTAGTACAAGTCGTATTTAACCCTGAGGTATCACAAGAAGCGCTTGAAATTGCAGAAAACGTTCGTAACGAGTATGTATTACAAGTTGAGGGGAAAGTAGTCGGCAGACAAGAAGGAACGATTAACCCGAACTTAAAAACAGGTAAAATCGAAATTCACGCTGAGCGTATTACGGTATTAAATGAAGCAAAGACGCCTCCATTTGCTCTTAATGATCAAACGGATGTATCAGAAGATGTTCGTTTAAAATATCGTTATTTAGATCTTCGTCGTCCAGAAATGTTTTCAACGTTAAAGATGAGAAGTGACGTTACAAAAACAATTCGTAATTTCTTAGATGATAACGACTTCTTAGATGTAGAAACACCAATTCTAACAAAAAGTACGCCAGAAGGTGCTCGTGATTATCTTGTACCAAGCCGCGTGCACCCAGGTGAATTTTACGCGCTTCCGCAGTCGCCACAAATCTTTAAACAGCTGTTAATGGTAAGCGGCGTAGAGCGCTACTATCAGATTGCGCGATGCTTCCGTGATGAAGATTTACGTGCTGATCGTCAACCTGAATTTACGCAAGTCGATATTGAAACTTCTTTCTTAACGCAAGAAGAAATCATGACATTGACAGAAGAAATGATGTCAAAAGTGATGAAAAATGTAAAAGGATTAGATATTCAAACACCTTTTCCACGCATTTCTTATGATGAAGCAATGAGTCGCTTTGGTTCTGATAAGCCAGATACGCGCTTTGCTATGGAGCTTGTCGATTTATCTGAGCTTGTAAAAGATTGCGGGTTTAAAGTGTTCAGTGCCGCGGTAGAAAGCGGTGGGCAAGTTAAAGCAATTAACGTTAAAGGAGCTGCGGGGAATTATTCTCGTAAAGATATCGATGCGTTAACAGATTTTGTGAAGATTTACGGTGCGAAAGGTCTTGCATGGCTAAAAGTTGAAGCTGAAGGACTGAAAGGACCAATTAGTAAATTCTTTAACGAAGAAGAACAAGCGCAGTTTATGAGCACGCTACAGGTTGAAGAAGGCGATTTATTATTATTTGTTGCAGATAAAAAATCAGTAGTGGCAGATGCATTAGGTGCGCTCCGATTAAAGCTGGCTAAAGAGCTTGGCCTAATTGATGAGTCACTATTTAACTTCCTGTGGGTAACAGATTGGCCACTTCTTGAGCATGATGAAGAAGAAGGTCGTTACTATGCAGCTCACCATCCGTTTACAATGCCGGTTCGTGAAGACTTACCACAGTTAGAAACGAATCCAGGTGCCGTTCGCGCTCAAGCGTATGATCTTGTTCTAAACGGCTATGAGCTTGGTGGTGGATCACTGCGTATTTATGAGCGTGACATTCAAGAACAAATGTTTAAAACGCTTGGCTTTACGCTTGAAGAAGCGCATGAACAATTTGGTTTCTTACTTGAAGCATTTGAATACGGTACACCTCCTCACGGTGGAATTGCATTAGGACTTGATCGTCTTGTTATGCTGCTTGCTGGACGTACGAACCTTCGTGATACGATTGCATTCCCGAAAACAGCAAGTGCAAGCTGTCTACTAACAAACGCACCGGGTGAAGTAAGCGAAGCTCAGCTTGAGGAACTAAATCTAGATATTCGAAAAGCAAAAACAGAAGCATAATATTGCAAAACAAAATCTTCTGTGATAAGATACTTTCAAGAACAATAGAGTCCTGATATGTTCGTCTTTACAACAGTTTTGACCGAACAATTTGTTGCTTGGGAACTCGGAGTTTTTATACAGCGTACATGCCTTTTCTAAGGACTTACAGTGTGTAAAACAGAGTACCCACCTGCCGAGAGCGGGTTCAAAACGAAAGCATTAAGACGGCATTATTGGGACTAGCCTACATAAAAACCTTCTCTGTCGTATAGAGAAGGTTTTTTTATGAGTTTTAATACGTAAACCGATAGACATGCTTGCTTTTGAAGAAAAGTGTGTTATAGTCTAATTCGTATAAAATCATTATGCAAGCATTTGCGATGATAGAAAAACTTGAAAAGTATACACTACTAAAAAGTGTTGAAATAGAAAGGCGGAGTGTTGAAACAATGTTGCATCAATTTTCACGTAATGAACTAGCGATTGGGAAAGATGGCTTAGCAACTTTAAAAGGGAGTACAGTAGCTATTTTAGGAATTGGAGGCGTTGGTTCGTTTTCGGCAGAGGCGCTTGCTCGTTCAGGTGTTGGACGATTAATTTTGGTTGATAAAGACGATGTGGATATCACAAACGTAAATCGTCAAATTCATGCTTTATTATCAACAGTAGGTAAACCTAAGGCAGATTTAATGCGCGATCGAATTCTTGATATTAATCCTGAGTGTGAAGTCATCTCGTTAAAAATGTTTTATACAGAAGAAACATATGAGCAGTTTTTTAGCTATGAACCTGATTTTGTGGTTGATGCTTCTGATACTATTTCGTATAAAATTCATTTAATGAAAGAGTGTTTAAAGCGAAATATCCCGATAATCTCAAGCATGGGCGCTGCTAATAAAATGGATCCAACGCGCTTTAAAATTGCTGATATTTCAAAAACTCATACGGACCCAATTGCGAAAGTCGTGCGTACGCGACTTCGTAAAGAAGGAGTTCGCAAAGGAATTAACGTTGTCTTTTCTGATGAAAGACCAATCGTCATTCGTGAAGAAATCCGTAAAGAAGTAGGAAACGATGCAGCGGAAATTCGCAAAGCCAAAATGCCACCATCATCAAATGCATTTGTTCCCTCTGTTGCAGGTTTAATCATGGCTGGACACGTCATTAATGAACTGCTAGCAGACGTAACAATTAAGCGTGTTGGCGACGATAAGTAATAAAAAGCCCCAGTAGGCAGTGCCTTAAAAAATAAAGTTTACCTTTATCTTTTTTAAGGCACTGCCTCTTTGGGGCTTTTTTCATGGAGATAAATTTTTATAAACCTGTGCCAATGCTTGTTCGAATTTTCCTGTTCTCTTTGGCTCATAATAGCGTTTATTCTTTATTTTATCAGGAAGGTATTGCTGTTTAACCCAGCCGTTTTCAAAGTCGTGAGGGTATTGATAATTCTGTGCTCTCCCTAGCTTAGCTGCTCCTTTATAATGACCGTCTTTTAAATGGTTTGGGACGTCCCCGGATAAACCTTTTTTAATATCAGCAATAGCAGCGTCAAGCGCTTTGTAAGCTGAGTTGGACTTTGGAGATAAACAAAGTTCAATAACAGCGTTGGCTAATGGTATACGAGCTTCTGGAAAGCCTAGCCTCTCAGCTGATTCAATGGCAGACAGTGTTCTTGCACCGGCTTGAGGGCTTGCTAGTCCAACATCTTCGTACGCAATGACTAAAAGTCGTCTGTTAATACTCACTAAATCACCAGCTTCAATCAGTCTCCCTAAATAATGAAGCGCAGCGTTTACGTCGCTTCCACGAATGGATTTTTGAAATGCTGAAAGTACGTCGTAATGAGCATCTCCATCTTTATCGTGTGAAAAGTATTTTTGTTGCAAGCACTGCTCGGCAATGTCAAGCGTGATATGGATGACGCCTTCCTCATTTTCATCCGTAGATAAAATAGCAAGCTCAAGGGCATTTAGCGCGGAACGAACATCACCGTTACAGCTTGTTGTAAAATGAAGCATTGCATCACGATCAACCTGAACATTTTGATTTCCATATCCGCGTTCTTTATCATGCAGTGCTCGGTTCAGCGCTTGTTCAATATCATCTGGCTCTAACGATTTTAGTTCAAAGATTTGACACCGGCTTCGAATTGCGGGGTTAATAGCGTGATAAGGGTTGCTTGTTGTAGCACCAATTAACGTAATGAGTCCGTTTTCTAGATAAGGAAGTAAAAAGTCTTGTTTTCCTTTATCTAGTCGATGTACTTCGTCTAGTAGTAAAATTACTTTCCCGGACATTTTTGCTTCCTCGGCGACAATTTCCATATCTTTTTTATTATTCACAACCGCATTTAGCTGTCGAAAAGCTGTTTTGGTTGTTTTAGCAATAGCTGTAGCAATAGATGTTTTCCCTACACCGGGCGGACCGTATAGAATCATTGAGCTTAGGTGGTTGGCTTTGACCATTCGATAAATCATTTTGTCTTTTCCAACAAGATGCTGCTGTCCAATAATTTCATTGATATCTTTAGGACGCATGCGAAATGCAAGCGGGTTATTATTCATGCAGTGACCTCCTTTTAGAATTAAATATATAGTTTGATTTTACTGTATCATATCTAAAAAAGTGTTGAAATTTCTCTCATAGGGATAGTATGATATAATGTCAACAGTATAACGTTTTTAAATAGACTATTTAAATTTGAAATAATGAATAATGAACGACCTATTATAAACACCTTATGGATATGAGAAGGAGTGGAGAAAATGAAAATCTCGACAAAAGGACGCTACGGTTTAACAATTATGATTGCACTGGCAAAACGCTTTGGTGAAGGTCCCATTTCATTAAAAACAATCGCTCAAAACCATGACTTATCGGAACATTATCTTGAGCAATTAATTTCGCCTCTTCGTAATGCAGGTCTTGTAAAAAGCGTCAGAGGTGCGTACGGTGGCTATATTTTAGCACATGAACCTACCAATATTACAGCAGGAGACATTATTTCGGTACTGGAAGGACCAATTAGTCCAGTAGAAGGATTGGAAGACGAAGAGCCAGCTAAAAGAGAGCTGTGGATTCGCATTCGTGATGCAGTTAAAGAAGTGTTAGATAGCACAACGCTTGAAGATTTAGCGAATCATTCAGGTGATGAAGAAGAATCATATATGTTTTATATTTAATTGGTTGAGTTAGGAGGAGTTTTTAGTTGGAGCGTATTTATGTAGACCATGCAGCAACGTCTCCTGTACACCCAGCAGTTGTTGAAAAAATGACGACGTTTATGCATGAGCATTTTGGGAATCCGTCAAGCATTCATCACTACGGACGAGAAAGTCGCAGATATTTGGATGAAGCGCGTCAAACAATTGCCAGCAGTATTGGAGCACGTGAAAATGACATTATCTTCACGAGCGGTGGAACGGAAGCAGACAACATGGCGCTGATTGGTGTTGCGCTTGCGAATAAACATCGTGGCAATCATATTATTACGACATCTATTGAGCATCATGCTGTGTTGCATACTTGTCAGTTTCTAGAAGAACAAGGTTTTGAAGTGACGTATCTACCGGTTGATGAAACTGGACGTGTGTCGGTTGAAGATATTAAGAGGTCCTTAACGGATAGAACGATTTTAGTTTCAGTTATGTACGGCAACAATGAGGTTGGCACAATCCAGCCAATTTCAGAAATTGGTGCCTTGTTAAAAGAATATGGTGCTTATTTCCATACGGATGCAGTGCAAGTTTATGGATTAATTTCATTAAATGTGCAACAATTAGGTGTCGATCTTCTCTCCGTTTCTTCTCATAAAGTTAACGGACCAAAAGGGATTGGCTTTTTATATGCTGCTCCACACGTTACGCTTTCGCCACTTTTATTTGGAGGAGAGCAAGAGAGAAAGCGCAGAGCAGGTACAGAGAACATGGCAAGCATTGTCGGATTTGAACAAGCTGTTCGCATTGCGCAAGAATCATTAAAAGAACGTGCAGCTCAATATAAGCAGTTTAAAGAACGAATGATACAGGTATTGGAAGAAGAGCAAGTATCGTTTGATATAAACGGAAATGTCGAGTATTCTTTACCACATATACTAAATCTTTCTTTCAAAGGTGTAAACGTTGAATCTATGCTTGTGAATTTGGATTTAGCAGGTATTGCTGCATCAAGCGGATCAGCTTGTACAGCAGGAGCTGTAGATCCGTCTCACGTACTTGTTGCCATGTTTGGCAAGGACTCTAACCGTATTACTTCATCAATTCGCTTCAGTTTTGGGTTGGGTAATACAATGGAGCAAATAGAAGAATTAGCTCGTAAAACAGCAACAATCGTAAAGCGATTGGCAAAATAAAAGAACACGTTTATTGGAGGTGACTAAGTTGACGAAAGCACCAAAAGATACGCGTGTTGTTGTTGGAATGAGTGGAGGAGTAGACTCTTCAGTCGCTGCTCTGTTATTAAAACAACAAGGTTATGATGTAGTTGGAATCTTCATGAAAAACTGGGATGATACGGATGAAAATGGCGTATGTACAGCAACAGAAGATTACAATGACGTCATTCGCGTATGTAATCAAATCGGTATACCTTACTATGCAGTCAACTTTGAAAAACAATATTGGGATAAAGTATTTACGTATTTCCTTGATGAGTACAAAGCAGGGCGTACGCCAAATCCTGATGTTATGTGTAATAAAGAAATTAAATTTAAAGCATTTTTAGAACATGCGATGACGCTTGGTGCAGACTATTTAGCAACAGGGCACTACGCGCAAGTGGCGTATCGTGATGGCGAGTACAAAATGCTTCGAGGAGTAGACAATAATAAAGACCAAACGTATTTCTTAAACCAGCTTGGTCAAGAACAGCTATCAAAAGTTATGTTCCCACTTGGAGGAATTGAAAAATCCAAAGTGCGTGAGATTGCGAAAGAAGCGGGACTTGCGACAGCTACTAAGAAAGATAGCACAGGCATTTGTTTTATTGGAGAACGTAATTTTAAACAGTTTTTAAGTCAGTACCTTCCAGCTCAGCCTGGTCTTATGCAAACGTTAGATGGTGAAGTAAAAGGAAACCATGACGGCCTGATGTATTATACAATCGGCCAACGTCACGGACTTGGAATTGGTGGAAGCGGAGAACCTTGGTTTGCTGTTGGTAAAGATCTAGAGAAAAACGTTCTTTATGTCGACCAAGGATTTCATAATGAGCTGTTATACTCAACTTCTATTACGGCAACTAACGTTAGCTGGGTAAGCGATCGTGAATGGAACGAACCGCTTTCTTGCACAGCTAAATTCCGTTACCGCCAAGAAGATAATGAAGTAACAGTTGAGAAGCTAGATGAAAATACGGTTAAAGTTCTTTTTAAGAACCCAGTTCGTGCCGTAACGCCAGGACAAGCTGTCGTATTCTATAACGGTGAAGAGTGTCTAGGTGGAGCTACAATTGATAATGTATATAAAGATGAAGAGCAGCTTTGGTACGTATAATACGAATCCAAGGGCTTTTTAACAAAACCTCGGCTCTGTAGAGCGGGGGTTTTGTTATGATATACTACTAGTAATCGGATAAACTAATAAAAAACAACGGTGGAGTGAAAAATGACAGATAAAAATCAATTAGGTATTCAATATATGCAAGATGGAAAATTTGAAGAAGCAGCAAAAACATTTTCAGAAGCAATCGAAGAAAATCCCAAAGACCCGGTTGTATACGTGAACTTTGGTAACCTTTTAGCCGCGGTTAGCGAAACAGATCGTGCGCTAAAATTTTATGAACGTGCCATTGAAATTGATGAGGAAACAGCAACGGCTTACTACGGTGCTGGCAACGTATATTTTAACCTTGAACAGTTAGAACAAGCGAAGCATTATTTTGATCTAGCTATTAAAAAGGGCTTAAATTCGTCAGATGTGCATTTTATGCTCGGTTTAACACTATTTCATTTAGAACAAATAACGTATGCTCTACCATATTTAAAACGAGCAGTAGAGCTTAATGAACACGATACAGAAGCAAGATTTCAGCTTGGACTTTGTTTAGCTCAGCTAGAAATGGTAGATGAAGCGGTAGAGGAGTTACTGCGCGTTGTCCAAGAAGACGAGGAGCATGCTGATGCTTACTACAATTTAGGAGTAGCTTATGCGATGAAAGATGATAAGGATAAGGCTATCTCAATGTTTGATCAAGCGCTACAAATCCAGCCAGATCATCATATGGCAGCAAATGGTAAAAATGTTCTTTCAATGATGGAACACTAAGAAGTGAATGTAAAAATGGGGGAATAGTATGAGTGAGGAAGTTCTAAACCCTTTACAACCCGATGAAGAAAAAACGTACATAAAAGGCACGGCAATTGTCACGGTCTTTCATAATGAAGAAAATTTGTATAACGTAACAAGAATTAGAATAAAAGAAACAAATGTATCCATGGACGATAAAGAAGCGATTGTTACGGGATATTTCCCCCGTTTGAACGAAGATGAACTTTACACTTTTATTGGAAACTTTAAAGAGCATCCGAAATTTGGCCTTCAGTTTCAAGTAGAGCAATTTAAAAAAGAGCTTCCCCAGTCAAAACAAGGGGTCATTCAGTACTTATCAAGTGATCTCTTTAACGGTATTGGTAAAAAAACCGCAGAAAATATTGTAGAAGCACTTGGTGAACGTGCAATTTATCGAATGCTACAAGACCCTGCGGTATTGAAAAAGGTGTCTAGGCTATCTGCTGATAAAGCAGAAAAGCTAATCGTTCAGCTGCGAGAGCACCAGGGGTTAGAAGAAGTAATGGTTAAGCTGACAGATTTGGGATTTGGTCCGCAGCTTTCCATGAAAATTTTCCAAGCTTATAAACAAGAGGCGCTAGAAGTGATTCAAACAAACCCCTATCAGCTTGTTGAAGATGTTCAAGGAATCGGCTTTAACCGAGCGGATGAATTAGGAAGGAAGCTAGGGTTAGCAACCAACCATCCTAACCGGCTTCGAGCTGGAATTTTATACGTTATCGAGCATGAATGCAATCAAATGGGACACGTCTACGTGAAAGCAGAGCAATTGTATCAGAAAACGGGAGAGCTGTTACAAAAAAGTCGTCAAGAACCGTTATCAGAAATGGATATTATACGAGAGATTGATGCACTAAAAGAAGAGAAAAAAATTATTATTGATGACGATAAAATGTACTTCCCACCGCTTTTTTATGCTGAAAAAGGAGTCGTTAAAGCGATTGGTAAGCTAATGGCTCAAACAGAGTATGAAGAGCAATTTCCTGAATCAGAATTTCTTCTAGCTCTAGGGGAGTTAGAAGAGCGTCTAGGCGTGCAGTATGCACCTTCGCAAAGAGAAGGAATTCAAAAAGCGCTTTTATCCCCAATGCTTTTGCTTACAGGAGGACCAGGTACCGGTAAAACAACAGTTATAAAGGGAATTGTTGAACTTTATGCAGAGCTTCATGGCTGTTCGCTAAATCCAGGGGATTATAAAAAAGACGAAGGATTTCCAGTGCTGCTTGTCGCTCCTACAGGTCGAGCTGCTAAACGGATGAGCGAGGCTACTGGACTGCCAGCGGTGACAATCCACAGACTTTTAAAGTGGAATGGACAAGAAGGGTTTGACCACAATGAAGAAAATCCAATCAATGGTAAGTTACTGATTGTGGACGAGGTCTCTATGGTAGATTTATGGCTTGCTCACCAGCTCTTTAAATCACTTCCAGCTAGCATCCAAGTAGTGCTTGTAGGTGATGAAGATCAATTACCTTCAGTTGGTCCTGGTCAGGTGTTGAAAGATTTATTACATTCTGAAGCTGTTCCTACCGTACGATTAACAGATGTATATCGCCAAGAAGAAGGCTCATCTATCATTGATTTGGCTCATGAAATTAAAAAAGGACGTCTTCCATCCGATTTGACTAATCAGCAAGGCGATCGTTCCTTTATTCGTTGTTACGGAGCGCAAATTACAGATGTTGTCAAACAAGTGTGCGGCAATGCTGTAAAAAAAGGCTATACGGCTAAAGATATTCAAGTGCTGGCTCCAATGTATAAAGGTCCAGCGGGGATTGATAAAATGAATGAAGTACTGCAAGAATTATTTAATCCAGCCTCTCAACAGCGGAGAGAGTTAAAGCACGGAGATGTAACATATCGTGTAGGCGATAAGGTACTTCAGCTTGTAAATCAACCTGATAGTAATGTTTTTAATGGAGATATGGGTGAGATTGTGTCTGTTTTTTTCGCAAAGGAAAACACGGAAAAGCAGGATATGCTTGTTATTTCATTCGAAGGAAATGAAGTAACCTATACGAAACAAGACTTTAATCAGATTACGCATGCGTACTGCTGCTCTATTCATAAATCACAAGGAAGCGAGTTTCCGATTGTGGTGTTGCCTATTGTGAAAAGTTATTATCGCATGCTCCGACGGAACCTGCTTTATACTGCCGTTACGCGGAGCAAGCAGTTCTTGATCTTATGTGGTGAAGAAGAAGCGTTTCAAATTGGCGTAAATCGTAACGAAGACAGCATTCGACAGACCAATCTACAAGCCCTTCTCAAAGAGCAATTAGTTGATGAGTTAGAAGATCCTGAGGTGCCATTTATGAAAGATGCAAATATTGGCATGGAAAACCTTACGCCGTATGATTTTATGTAAGATATCGCAACCTACAAAAGAATTAAGCATTGCTTAATTCCCTCCTCCTAGCCTGGTGTTTAGGTATGGACATGGTAAAAAGTGGACAGAATACGTTTTATAAACGAACGTATAAAAGAGGTGTTCACTTTGTTAAAGTGTCCAAACTGTAAAAGTATTGATGTTGGTAAAATTGGGGTTAATCAATATTATTGCTGGAATTGTTTTATTGAGATGACGATTTCAAAAGGACAAATTAATACCCACCAAGTAGAAGAGGATGGCACGTTAAGCTCATTGGATGATTTGTTTTCAGAGGATGAGCGTACAATGAATTTTTAACTCATTTAGGGGGGCTTTGCGATGAATCGAATTATTCCGTCAGTAGTTGCTTTTGGTCTAGGGGCATATGCGTTCAAAATGGCAGGTGACCGAGAGATGTTCACAAAGCGCAATATGAAAAAAATGCGCAAGCGTGTTATGAAAGCAATGCACTAAAATCATTGTTGGTCTCTTTACAAAAAAGCTCTTGCTTAGCAAGGGCTTTTTCTCATGGGAAGTTATCTAAAAAAACATCATGAATAAACTCTTTTCTTTGTTGAAAAATAAAGATGAGGAGGAGTTTATTGTGAAAGAGGTACCGATTAAATGGTTTTATCGTTTGGGGATTTTTTTGCTAGCACTGCTTTGTATTTTACTTTTATTTAAAATAAAGTTTGTTTGGCTACCATTTCTTGAGATGTTTTTTAAAGCAATGCTGCCTTTTTTTATTGCTGCCTTTATTACATATTTACTTCATCCAATTGTAGAGAAAACGCATGAAAAAGGTGTTCCACGACCTCTTGCCATTTTACTAATTTATCTCATTTTCTTTGGTGGAATAGGTTATGGTATTTATAAAGGGTTTCCTCTTTTCGTTATTCAGCTAAAAGAATTAAATGAACAGCTGCCTGAGCTTACGGAGATGTATAAGGGATGGGTGCATGAAATTCATGATCGTACCTCAACGCTACCAAACGGAGTTCATGAAAAAATTGAGCAGAGTATCGTTGATTTAGAGCAAACTGTTAACACATGGTTATTGCGAGTGATGGAGGGGGTTAAGTCCATTGTCAATTCATTTTTAATTCTCATTATTATTCCGTTTATTGTGTTTTACTTGCTAAAAGACTTCGGCCTTGTTCGAAAAGCTGTCGCATATATTGTGCCAAAGAAATGGCATGAAGAAGGGAAGCATTTTTTACATGATGTAAACTTGTCATTGGGAAGCTACCTTAGAGGACAGTTTTTTGTTTGTCTCATCATAGGCGCTATTGCTACGACTGCATTTTGGTTTTTTAACGTACCGTATGCGCTTTTGCTTGGGATAATCATAGGCATTACGAATATTATTCCGTATTTCGGTCCCATTATTGGAGCAGTACCAGCGGCAATTCTCTCCATGACAGTTTCTGTGAAGCTCGTATTAATTGTTGTCGTCATTATCTTTGTACTTCAATTTCTAGAAGGGAATATTCTATCTCCTCTAATCGTAGGGAAAAGCTTGCATATCCACCCTCTTTTTATTATCTTAGCGCTTTTGCTTGGGGGAGAATTTGGAGGGGTGTTTGGGCTAATTATTGCTGTTCCTATTTTAGCTATTGTAAAAATTTCGATTTTACATGTGCGAGGGCATACCTTGAAACATTGACAAAGCAACCCGAATTTGTCATAATATCGCCATAGAAAACGTTACATAGTAAACAATACAATGAAGGAACCAAGTAAGCTGTACACTGGTATATAAGAGAAGCACTTCCAAGGCTGAAAGAGGTGCGATACAAAGAATAGCTGAATGCTAGTCCTGAGTGCAGGAAAACCCTGCCGTTTTAGCAGCGTTAATGCGATGAAGGTGATGAACATTCTAACATGTTCATAATCAGGGTGGTACCGCGAGCTAAACTCTCGTCCCTGCTTTTTGGGATGAGAGTTTTTTTGTGTGCAAATTTCTAAAACTCCCTATTGTATTGTGCGTAATGAAGCAAGCTGCTTTTAGGTCATTATGTTTTTGTCTATAAATAATGAAGAGTTCTAAAGGAGGAACCAATCATGAAAAAGTTAACATCTGCACAAGTGCGTCAAATGTACTTAGATTTCTTTAAAGAAAAAGGTCATGATGTAGAGCCGAGCGCTTCTCTTGTACCTCATGAAGATCCATCTCTTTTATGGATTAACAGTGGTGTTGCGACGCTAAAGAAATACTTTGACGGACGCGTTATTCCACAAAACCCACGTATTTGTAATGCTCAAAAATCAATTCGTACAAATGATATTGAAAACGTTGGTAAAACAGCGCGTCACCATACGTTCTTTGAAATGTTAGGTAACTTTTCAATCGGTGAATATTTTAAAGAAGAAGCAATCGACTGGGCTTGGGAGTTCTTAACGAGCGATAAATGGATTGGCTTTGATCCTGAAAAATTATCTGTCACTATTCACCCAGAAGATGAAGAAGCATTCAAGCTTTGGAACGAAAAAATTGGAGTTCCAAAAGAGCGCATTATTCGTTTAGAAGGTAACTTCTGGGATATTGGTGAAGGGCCAAGTGGACCGAATACAGAGATTTTTTATGACCGTGGTGAAGCTTATGGAAACGACTTAACTGACCCTGAGCTATACCCTGGTGGAGAAAACGAGCGCTATTTAGAAATCTGGAATTTAGTATTTTCTCAATTTAACCATAACCCTGATCATACCTATACACCACTACCAAAGAAGAACATTGATACAGGAATGGGACTAGAGCGTATGGTGTCGGTTATTCAAGATGTACCGACAAACTTTGATACAGACTTATTCATGCCAATTATTGAAGCAACTGAAAACATCTCAGGTGCTAAATACCGCACAGAAGATGAAAAAGACGTTGCATTTAAAGTAATTGCTGACCATATTCGTACGGTGACATTTGCTGTTGGAGACGGAGCTCTTCCATCCAATGAAGGTCGTGGATATGTACTGCGCCGTTTATTACGTCGTGCTGTACGCTATGCAAAAAAACTAGGCATCAATCGTCCGTTTATGTACGAGCTAGTACCTGTTGTGGGTGAGATTATGGTTGATTTCTACCCAGAAGTGAAAGACAAAACAGACTTCATTCAGCGCGTTGTGAAAAACGAGGAAGAGCGTTTTCACGAAACGTTAAACGAGGGTCTTGCTATTTTAGCAACAATGATTAAAAAAGCAAAAGACCAAGGCAGTGATACAATTTCTGGTGAAGATGTATTCCGATTATATGATACATATGGCTTCCCAGTTGAGTTAACGGAAGAATATGCAGAAGATGAAAAGATGAAAATAGATCATGACGGATTTGAAAGCGAGATGGAAGGTCAACGTGAGCGTGCAAGAGCAGCTCGCCAAGATTCTAGCTCTATGCAAGTTCAAGGTGGGGTATTAGGCGAGTTAACAGTTGAAAGTGAGTTTGTCGGCTACGATAAAGACGAAGTGGAAACGTTCATTGAAGCTATTATCTTACATGGAGAACTTGTTGATAAAGTAACGGAAGGTCAAGAAGCACAGGTTATTTTAAAGCAAACGCCATTCTATGCTGAGAGCGGTGGACAAATTGCTGACCAAGGTGAAATCTCAAATGCCACATCTGTTGCAGCAGTTAAAGATGTGCAAAAGGCACCGAATGGCCAGAACGTGCACACTGTAGAAGTAAGAAGCGGAGAGCTTGTAAAGGGCGAAACTTACACAGCGACAATTAACGGGAAAAAGCGTGATGCAATCGTGAAAAACCATACGGCAACTCACCTGCTTCACCAAGCATTAAAAGATACGTTAGGAATGCATGTTAACCAAGCTGGTTCATTAGTAACTCCAGATCGCTTACGTTTTGATTTCTCTCATTTTGGACAAATAACAGCGGAAGAAATTGAAAAGATTGAAACGATTGTAAACGAAAAAATTTGGGAAAACATTTCCGTAAATATTGAAAATAAAGCAATTGATGAAGCAAAAGCAATGGGTGCAATGGCGCTGTTTGGTGAGAAGTATGGCGATATCGTTCGCGTTGTTCAGGTTGGAAGCTATAGCTTAGAGCTTTGTGGTGGTTGCCACGTTGCTAATACGTCTGAAATCGGCTTATTTAAGATTGTATCAGAATCAGGAATTGGAGCTGGAACACGCCGTATTGAAGCCGTAACTGGAAAAGCAGCTTATCAGTTGATGAATGACCAAGTAACACTGTTAAAAGAAGCAGCAGCAAAAGCAAAAGCGAACCCTCGAGATCTTGTTGGTCGTGTGGAAGGCTTACTAGAAGAAATTCGCCAACTTCATCGTGAAAATGAGTCATTAGCAACGAAGCTAGGGAATATTGAGGCAGGCAATCTAATCGACCGCGTGAAAGACGTAAACGGTGTGAGCGTCTTAGCAGAAAAAGTAAACGCAACGGATATGAACAACCTTCGTTCAATGGTAGATGACTTAAAGCAAAAGCTTGGCTCAGCAGTTATTGTACTAGCTGCACCTCAAGGTGAAAAAGTAAATATCGTTGCAGGAGTGACAAAAGATTTAATTGCAAACGGTCATCATGCAGGTAAGATTGTAAAAGAAGTGGCAACAATTTGTGGCGGTGGCGGCGGTGGTCGTCCAGATATGGCTCAAGCAGGTGGAAAAGATCCGAACCAAATTGAAAATGCATTGAAGATTGTAGAAGAATGGGTTAAATCCGTTTAATTCTCCTCTTTCTTGGTGTACAATAGAAGTAAGACTTAACATGATTCATAATGTGCTCACAAATTAAACGAGTGAGGTGGGAAAATGAGTTCATTTGATAAAACAATGCAATTCAATTTTCAAGATGAGCCAGCTGAAACAAGCGTCCATGAGGTTTTATTTACGGTTTATGAGGCATTGAAAGAAAAAGGATATAACCCGATTAACCAAATCGTTGGATATTTGCTATCAGGAGATCCTGCTTACATTCCTCGTCATAATGATGCGCGAAACACAATTCGCCAATTAGAGAGAGACGAGCTCATTGAAGAACTTGTGAAATCTTATTTACAACAGCATCGAAAGGATTCATAAATGCGCGTATTAGGATTAGATGTTGGCACGAAGACAATTGGCGTAGCTGTAAGCGATGAAATGGGCTGGACAGCCCAAGGGATTGAGACGATTAAAATTGCCGATGAGCAAATGAAGGAGTCTTATCCTCGATTACAGCAATTAATTGATGAATATTCAGTTGAAAAAGTCATTGTTGGCCTACCAAAAAATATGAATGGCACAATTGGTCCTCGCGGTGAAGCTTGTCTTCAATTTGCAGAGGAACTAAAGAAGGATCTAAACATCGAAACGATGATGTGGGATGAACGCTTATCGACAATGGCTGCAGAGCGTGTTTTACTTTCAGCTGATGTTAGTCGTAAAAAGCGTAAAAAAGTCATTGATAAGATGGCGGCTGTTATGATTCTTCAAGGATACTTAGACAGCAAACAATAAAGTTGATTGTAGCTTAGCTTCTGCACGGTTATCCTCGATAAAAAGAGTCTAATTTGATAAGAAGCTAGGGCTTTCAACTTGCCATAAAATTGCTAGTAACTAGCTGGAAAATGAGGTGTCGAACATGACAGAAGAAGGAAAAATTACAATCGTAGACGAAAGTGGTAACGAGCAATTATGTGAGATTTTATTCACATTTGATTCTGAAGAATATGGTAAATCTTATGTAATTTATTATCCAATTGGTGCAGATGAAAATGACGATGAAGAAATTGAAATTCATGCGTCTGCTTTCACACCAAGCGAAAATGGTGAAGATGGTGAACTTCAACCAATCGAGACAGAAGAAGAATGGGATATGGTTGAGGAAATGGTTAACACATTCCTTGACGAAGAAGAAGGCGAATAAAAAAGTTGGTGGCGAGAGCTACCAACTTTTTTTATGGTTTATTTTTCAAATAATTTAAATCTTTACTGTCTATCCTAATGAGGACATGTCTTTTCACTTGCTTTTATAGGCGGTCTTGTATGATAATGACGAAAAATGAGATAAATTGTAGTATAATAGTGCGTGCGTATGAGAGGAGGATGCAACTTGTCGCACCAATCTTTTTTTACACCTAAAAAAAATAAACGAAAAAAAATTATCATTGTGACAATAATTCTTTTAGCCGTACTTATTGGTGGAGGCGTTTTTTATGCTCAATCATTTGTACAACCCGTTGATAAAAACAGTAGTAAAAAAGTAAATATAACGATTCCGCAAGGTTCTTCAGTCCGGTCGATTGGAACGTTGTTAAAAGAAGAAAATCTAATTAAAAGTGAAAGTGCTTTTCGATACTATATTAAAATGTCTAGCGTATCAGGATTTCAGGCTGGAACATACACTTTCTCTCCTTCCATGAGCTTAAGTGAGATGGTCGATATGATGGAAACAGGAGATGTATCGAAGAATCCGGATGTTCGCTTAGCAATTCCAGAAGGCCGTCAGCTTGATGAAATTGCTACAATTATTGCAAATCGAACAAACTACACGGAAGAAGAAGTAATGAATACTTTAGATGACCCTGCTTTTATTGAGAAGATGAAGAAGAAATACCCAGATCTTGTGACGGATGAAGTGTTTAATAAGGACATTAAGCATCCTTTAGAAGGGTATTTATATCCTGCTACTTACGATCACTATGATTCAACTGTTTCGCTTGAAGTCATTTTAGATAAAATGATTGGTAAAACGAACGGCGTTTTAGCTCAATATCAAAAGGAAATGAAGAGCAAAAAATATACGGCTCATAAGCTTTTAACGATGGCTTCTTTAATTGAAGAAGAAGCAACGGAACAGGTGGATCGTGAGAAAATCGCAAGCGTGTTTTATAATCGTATTGAAGAGGATATGCCATTACAGACGGATCCAACGGTGTTATATGCTTTAGGTGAGCATCGTGAGCGAGTCTACTATAAAGATTTAGAAGTAGACTCGCCTTACAATACGTACCGAGAGAAAGGACTTACACCAGGACCGATTGCAAACTCAGGCTTAATGTCTATTAAAGCAGCTTTGGAACCCGCTGATACCGATTACCTCTATTTCTTAGCGAATAAAGATGGAGAAGTCATCTTTACCAAAACACTTGATGAGCATAACCAAGAAAAAGCGACTCATATCACAGGGCCTCGTGAAGAAGATAAGAAATAAAAGCAATAGTAACCGTTAATTAAGCGTTTAAAACCCCCTTTACTTTTAAAGATAAAGGGGGTTTTAGTTATAAAATTGTGTGGATAGCTTTAAAAAATTGATTCGACTTTTTGGCATCTGCTCTACTTTTATGTTAAAATATATCGGGTTTACGTTCAGAAAAAAACCACTTATAATAGACTAGTTGTATATTTTGTGCGTTAGTACATGTTAGCTAAGGTTTTTTTTGAGCTTTAGTCACGTTTATTTAGTGAGTCAAACTATATATAACCGCTTTTGACTAACGTCAAACATACTTCTTTGAACGGAGGAAGTGTTTTGCTTTTACAAAATGTTGAACAGTATGTAGAAAACCTTATTCCTAAGCGTACAGAGCTTGTTGAAGAGATGGAGAACTATGCAAAAGAACATGTAGTACCAATTATGGAACTCATCGGAATTGAAGCATTGCTTCAAATTCTTCGCCTTCATCAGCCAGCACATATATTAGAAATTGGGACAGCCATCGGCTATTCTGCTATTCGTATGGCTGAAGCATTACCAAATGCTAAAATCGTTACGGTGGAACGTAATGAAGATCGGTATAAACAAGCTCAGTTCTTCATTAATCGAGCTGAAAAGAAAGAGCAGATTAAAACCTTGTTTGGAGATGCTTTAGAACTTCAAGCAGACATTGAACAAAATGGCCCTTACGATGCCGTATTTATTGATGCTGCCAAAGGACAATATCAGCGCTTCTTTGAGCATTATGCACCATTAGTAAATAAAAAAGGTATTATCATTTCAGATAATATTTTATTCAAGGGGCACGTAGGAACCGATTTATCGCAGATTGAAACGCGCCGTAAGCGAAGTTTAATTAAAAAAATTGATGCATACAACGTATGGCTAATGAAACATCCAGATTTCCAAACCACCATTTTACCAATTGGGGATGGAATTGCAATTAGTATAAAAAGAGGTGATTGACAATGAAAAAACCTGAACTATTAGTAACACCAACTGCTGTTTCAAATATTAAACCATTAATAGAAGCCGGTGCAAACGCATTTGTAATTGGTGAACAGCGATATGGGTTACGACTTGCAGGAGACTTTAAGCGTGAGGATATCGTAGAGGCAGTTAATATTGCACACGCTCATCATACAAAAGTTTATGTAGCTATGAACGCGCTATTTCATAATGATACAGTAGCAGAATTAGATGAATATATCTTGTTTTTACAAGAAGCAGGCGTAGATGCCATTGTCTTTGGAGACCCAGCAGTATTAATGGCTGCTCGCGCAGTTGCTCCGAAAATGAAGCTTCACTGGAATACAGAGACGACTGCAACCAACTGGTATACATGTAATTACTGGGGACGAAAAGGTGCTAAGCGTGCGGTGTTAGCTCGTGAACTTAGCATGGACAGTATCATTGATATTAAAGAGAATGCAGAAGTAGAAGTGGAAGTACAGGTTCATGGAATGACATGTATGTTTCAATCGAAGCGCTCTTTATTAGGTAACTATTTTGAATATCAAGGTAAAGTAATGGAAGTTGGAAATCGAAAGCTTGAACAAGACATGTTTTTATTTGATAAAGAACGCGATAACAAATATCCAATTTACGAAGATGAGAACGGTACACATATCATGAGTCCAAACGATATTTGTATTATCGACGAGCTTGCAGAAATGATTGATGCACAAGTTGACGTTTTTAAAATTGATGGTGTGCTAAAGAGCGCAGAATACATTATTGAAGTAACGAAGAAGTATCGCAAAGCCATTGATTTATGCGTAGAAAATCGTGAAGAGTATGAAGAGATAAAAGACGAGCTTTTAGAAGAAATTGAAGCAATGCAACCAGCAAATCGTCCTCTTGATACAGGATTCTTCTTTAAAGAAACTGTTTACTAAGTGTCATGAGAATGGAAAGAAAAATCGAAAAAGTAGACAATTAGGAGGTACTAACTATGGCTGTGCAAATTGATACGGTTGTTAATGGGAAACGTGTTATTACGAAAAAGCCCGAGTTGTTAGCTCCAGCAGGCAATCTTGAAAAGTTAAAAGTAGCAGTACATTATGGTGCTGATGCGGTCTTTATCGGTGGAAAAGAGTTCGGTCTTCGCTCAAATGCAGGTAACTTTTCATTAGAAGAAATGGCTGAGGGAGTAGAATTTGCAAAAAAATATGGAGCACGTATTTATGTAACAACAAATATCTTTGCTCATAATGAAAACATGGATGGCTTAGATGAATATTTAATGGGATTACAGACGGCTGGCGTAGCTGGAATCATTGTAGCAGATCCGTTAATTATTGAAACATGCCGCCGAGTTGCCCCAAAGCTAGAAGTACATTTAAGTACTCAGCAGTCGCTTTCAAACTGGCGTGCTGTTCAGTTCTGGAAAGAAGAAGGCTTAGAACGTGTGGTATTGGCGCGTGAAACGAGTGCTGAAGAAATCCGTGAAATGAAAGAAAAAGTAGATATTGAAATTGAAACATTTATTCACGGAGCTATGTGTATTGCTTACTCTGGTCGATGCACGTTGAGTAATCATATGACAGCTCGGGATTCAAACCGCGGTGGCTGCTGTCAGTCATGTCGCTGGGACTATGACTTATTTAAATTAGAAGGCGAATCAACAGAAGTTCCTTTATTCAATGAGTCAGATAGTCCGTTTGCAATGAGCCCAAAAGATTTAAACTTAATTCAATCAATTCCAAAAATGATTGAGCTAGGTATCGACAGCTTAAAAATTGAAGGCCGTATGAAATCAATCCACTATATCGCAACCGTTGTAAGCGTCTATCGCAAAGTCATTGATGCCTATTGTGCAGATCCAGAAAACTTTGTGATTCAAAAAGAGTGGTTAGATGAGCTTGATAAATGTGCTAATCGTGATACTGCTCCTGCTTTCTTTGAAGGTGTGCCAGGAGTAGATGAGCAAATGTTTGGCATTCACGGTAAGAAAACAACATTTGATTTTGCTGGATTAGTGTTAGACTATGATGAGGAAACAAGCATGGTAACACTTCAGCAGCGAAACCACTTTAAGCCTGGAGATGAAGTGGAGTTCTTTGGACCAGGAATCGAAAACTTTACACAAGTAGTCGGCACAATTTGGGATGAAAAAGGCAATGAGCTAGACGCTGCTCGTCATCCGCTACAAATTGTAACGTTTAAGGTAGACAAACCATTGTTTTCTTACAACATGATGCGAAAGGGGATTTAATAAGAAGATGGGGAAAAAGCCCGTTGTAATCGGTATTGCTGGTGGATCTGGCTCTGGAAAAACAACTGTTACAAAAGCAATTTATGAATATTTTAAAGGTCATTCAATTATGCTTCTAGAGCAAGATTATTATTATAAAGATCAAAGTAACCTGCCATTTGAACAACGCTTACAGACGAACTATGATCATCCTTTAGCGTTTGATAATGACCTTTTAATTGAGCACTTGCAGAAATTATTAAATTATGAGAGCATTGAAAAACCTGTATATGATTATACTATTCATACTCGCTCTCAAGAAGTTATTGTAGAAGACCCAAAGGATGTTATTATCTTAGAGGGTATCTTAGTGCTTGAGGACAAGCGTCTGCGTAACTTAATGGATATTAAACTATATGTTGATACCGATGCTGATTTGCGTATTATCCGCAGAATGTTGCGAGATATTAACGAGCGTGAGCGTACGCTAGAATCCGTAGTCGATCAATATATTTCAGTGGTACGTCCAATGCATAATCAGTTTATTGAACCAACTAAGCGATACGCTGATATTATTATCCCAGAAGGCGGTCAAAATCACGTAGCAATTGATTTGATGGTAACGAAAATCCAAACAATTCTTGAACAAAATGCGATTTTATAATAACATAGCATAGATACAGGGATTTTTTTGAAAATAAAATCGTCATATTCTATAAACAAGGTCTTCACATATAGTAGAGAAACGAGCAGCTTCTAATTTGAAGCTGTCATTTCTCTATTCACTGAGATTTTAGAATATGAAACCTTTTAGTACATACAGAAAACACTGTATAAGGCACTAATGTATTTCGATTTTATAAAGGAGTGAAGGGTTATGGCACAAGAAAAAGTGTTTCCAATGACGGAAGAAGGAAAGCTAAAATTAGAACAAGAATTAGAATATCTGAAGACGGTAAAGCGTAAAGAAGTAGTAGAGCGCATTAAGATTGCTCGTAGTTTTGGTGACTTATCAGAGAACTCTGAGTATGATTCAGCAAAGGATGAACAGGCTTTCGTTGAAGGGCGCATTACAACGCTAGAAAACATGATTCGCAATGCGAAAATTATTGAAGAAGATGTAGAGAACTCTTCAATTGTATCTCTAGGTAAATCTGTGACGTTTATTGAACTACCAGACGGAGACGAGGAAACGTATACAATTGTAGGTAGTGCAGAAGCAGATCCATTTGAAGGTAAAATTTCAAATGACTCTCCAATTGCTAAAAGCCTAATGGGCAAACAGGTTGGAGATGAAGTAACAGTTCAAACTCCAGGTGGAGAAATGGCTGTTAAAATCGTTACTGTAAAATAAATGTAAATGAATTAGCTCGTTAGAAAGAAGCGCCAACGAAACCGTTCGTTGGCGCTTCTTTTTTCTATTTTTAGAAAAAAGAAGTTTAATTCTGAATTTTATCTGTTGTATTCGTTTGAAAAAAAGCTACGTCGGCGACAATGATACAGAGTGAGGTGTATCGACATTGAGAGTAGTTCGAAAACGAATGCAATCGATTTTGATTATTATTATGTTGTTAATTTTTTTACTTATTGGCAGACTCGTTCAAATACAGCTTATTAGTACAGAATCATTTTCAAATCATAATGTTAATTTAATTGAAGAAAGCGTTCATCAGCGCACACAAGAAATGGTGGTAGATGATGGAAGAGGTAAATTTATAGA
Organism: Priestia flexa NBRC 15715; assembly: GCF_001591565.1. Taxonomy (GTDB): domain Bacteria; phylum Bacillota; class Bacilli; order Bacillales; family Bacillaceae_H; genus Priestia; species Priestia flexa. The sequence goes on from NZ_BCVD01000016.1 coordinate 37,860, forward strand.
CCGCAACGGTCAATCACTTACATCCGTTACGAATAATCGCCTTGTGCTGTTTCCGTTTTTAAATGAAATGCAATGGCCCATGCAACAGGTGTCTACTATTACGGGGATTTCGACAGTAGAGATGGTTACAAAGCTAAAAGATACGAAGTCTCCGGTAGCTGTTGGAGATCATCTAACAATTGATCAGTTAAAGCAAGTGAATGAATTAAAGATACCTGGAGTTTTTGGGGTACCGTTAAAGGATGAGCGTCCCGTACCTATTGCAGAGCATGTAATTGGATTAGTAAGACAAAGTCAGGAGAAAATCGTAGCACAATATGAAGATAAATTGAAAAGTGGGGAATTAAAGGCAACTACGCCAATTGGCATTACGGGCATGCAAAAAACATTTGACGAATTTCTTCTACCACAGCAAGAGTCGAAGTTGTTATATCACGTCGATCGGTTTGGAGGTCCGATGTTTGGAATTGATGTTAAGTATACGGGAGATGCTAATCCTTTTTATCCTGTAAATGTGAAAACGACTCTGGATTTGACAATTCAAGAAAAGGTAGAAGAGCTATTAGAAAAATATAACTTAAAAGAAGGCGGCGTAGTACTATTAGATATCGAAAAGAGCAACATATTAGCCATGGCTAGTAGACCTAATATCAATCAAACTCATCCGTACGAAGAAAAGAACAAGGGGCTCTATAACCGTATGCTAATGCCACAAGTCCCTGGATCTGTGTTTAAAACCGTCACAGCAGCAGCTGCAGTAGAAGAAGGGATTCTTACTCCGAATATGACGTTTAATTGCAATCAAAGCATATATGACGAATCGTTAGAGAATGATCATCAAAAAGGAATGTTATCCTTTGAAGAGAGCTTTGCACAAAGCTGTAATAAGACGTTTGCACAGCTAGCTAAGCAAATGAGTGAGAAAAAACCTGATTCATTGGACCAATATGCCCGAAAATTAGGCGTAACGGACCCGGTAGGGTGGAGCGGAGATGTGTTTCACTTTGATCATTTTACACAGCTTCAAGAAGGAAAGGGAACAGTGTGGAAGAAGGATGCCAATAAACGCGTTCCCAACGCCATTTCTCAAACTGCTATCGGTCAGCTAGATGTGAAGCTTACTCCTCTAGCAGTTGCCAATATGATGGCTACGATTGCTAGAGGTGGAGAAAAGCGACAAGTAAAAGTAGTGGATGAAATTCAGTATAAAAACAATACTTCGCTTTACACGTTTAAAAACAAAAAGTTGTCTGGTGAAAGTATAAAAAAGCCAACGGTTAAAGAACTTCAAAAGTTACTAAGCCAAGTTGTCCAAAGTGAGGATGGCACGGGAAGACGTTTTCAAGATCTTCCTTATTCAGTAGCAGGAAAGTCTGGTACTGCTGAAATTGATGTAGAAAATGAAATCGTTAATAAGTGGTTCGCTGGATACTTTCCTGCTGATAAACCTAAGTATGCCCTAGTAGTTGTTGATTTGAATACAAAAAGTACAATATCGTCTACAAATCAGATTTTTTATGATATTGTTAAAGAGATGTATGATTTAAATCATCAATAACTAAAAAGTATGTAAAAAATATTACAAAAATGCTTCAAATGAAGGTATGTGCTTCATGAATTTCCAAACACATGGTAAAATAGAACATTATAAAAGTTGGAGGAAGTTGTAGCAATGAATAACAATCGTTCTTCAAGACATCAAAACAAAGAAAAAAAGGTTAACCGATTATATAATGTGTTAATTGCCGTAGTTGCGGTATTGATTGTCTTTATCGGTGGCTCACTTATTCTTGGAGGAGGATCAGACGAGACATCTCCAGAACAAAACACAGAGCAAACACCAAAGTCAGAAAACAATAATGATACGGAGAAAAATACTCCTGAAGAAAACACAGAGGAACCTGCAAGTGATGAAGAAGCAGATGAAAACGCAACAGATGATGAAGCAACAGAGCAAGAGGAGTCTTCTGATGTAGAAGTGGAAGAAAATCCTGAGCCAGGTGTTGAAAGCCGAACTGTAGACCCATCCTGGGAGCCTGTAGGTACAGAGCAAGGTGAAAAGCCAGCAGCTACGTATGAAAAAGGTTCAACTGATTGGAATGAAATGCTTGCAGCAGTTGGAGCTGGAGTAGGCGTTAATCCAAACGATATGACAGTATGGCGTTTAGGCAACAATGGTGCTCCTGAAAAAGCAGTGGCAACAGTTAGTCCTAAAGGTGAAGGCTCGGTAAAGTATCGAGTGGAAATTGAATGGATAGAAAACGAAGGTTGGAAACCAACTGTTGTTGAAAAATTATCTTAATAAAAAAAGCGGCGCTTTCATTAGCGCTGCTTTTTTAGTTTGAAATGAACAACCGCAGAATAAAGCTTCTTACCTTGTTCATAGTCTACTGCCATTTGATGAGAAACGCTTTGAACTCCTAATAAGATGGCTTTATTTTGTTCAACTTTATCATTAATTTGTTTCTCTAAATCTTTTAAGTCATGTGATTCGAAAAACTCAATTTTGTCTTCAATCATATCAAACTGAAAATTCATCGTCTCGCTTCACCTTCTTCATCCCATATTTACCAAACTTTATTTTAGCAGGAATTCTTGCCGAAATAAATTTATTATGATAACTTAAGAACAATTAATACTTTAAATCATACTATATCTATAAGAATTATAAGGAAAAGATAAAATCGTTAAATAACAACAATTTTTTATTGTGAAAAAATAACTTAGATAGTAACAAAATTAAACATGAGGGTGAGATAAGATGGGTAGAGAGTTTTTAAACATCTTTGAAAAGTGGGCAGAAAACTATGATTCGACTGTTGAAGGACATGATCAAGAATATGAAGAAGTTTTTCGAAACTATGAAGGTATTTTACAAGCAGTTGCAAATCGTTCATCGGGAAGCGTAATTGAATTCGGTGTAGGAACCGGAAACTTAACGAAAAAGCTACTGGAAAAGAGTCTAGCAGTGACAGGAATTGAGCCTTCAAGTCCAATGCGAAAGCTTGCGGCAGGAAAGCTAGGTGAATCGGTTACTTTATCTGATGGCGACTTCTTAGCGTTTCCTGCCCCAAAAGAGCAGGTTGATACAATTGTTAGTACTTATGCTTTTCATCACTTAACAGATAAAGAAAAAGAGCTTGCGATTAGAAACTATAGCAACCTTCTACAAACAGATGGTAAAATAGTGTTTGCTGACACGATGTTTGAAACAAACGAGTCGTTTCAAGAAACAATTGAATATGCTAAGCAACATAAATTCTTTAACTTAGCGGAAGACTTAGAAAGAGAGTATTATACAACGATTCCAGTCTTAAAAAATCTTTTTGAACAAAATGGATTTGAAGCAACTTTTGAACGCTTCAATCATTTCGTTTGGATTGTGGAGGCAACGAAACAATAACAGAAAGAGGTTCGTATAATGAAAGTAGCAATCATTGGTGCTATGGAGGAAGAAGTAACGATTCTCCGAGACAAGGTAGAAAACAGAGAAGAAACAGTCATTGCAGGCTGCGAATATTCAACTGGTACAATCAATGAAATTGATGTAGTACTGTTAAAGTCAGGTATTGGAAAAGTAAATGCTGCATTATCAACAGCAATCTTACTGGAAAGATTTCAGCCTGACTATGTGATTAATACAGGGTCTGCTGGCGGCTTTCATCCAGATCTAAATGTTGGAGATGCAATTATTTCATCGGAAGTACGTCATCATGATGTTGATGTAACAGCATTTGGCTATGAGTACGGTCAAGTTCCAAATTTACCTGCTGCATATCAAGCTGATAAAAAACTTGTTGAGATTGCAGAACAAAGTGCACAAGAAGTAACGGATATGAAAGTAGCCAAAGGTTTAATTGCAACGGGTGACTCATTTATGAATGATCCAGTTCGCGTTGAGTTTGTAAGAAGCAAATTCCCAGAACTAATGGCAGCTGAAATGGAAGCTGCTGCAGTAGCTCAGGTTTGTCACCAGTTTAAAGTTCCTTTCGTTATCATTCGTGCATTATCTGATATTGCGGGTAAAGAATCAGATGTATCGTTTGATCAGTTCCTTGAAAAGGCAGCTGTAAACTCTACAAACTTAGTATTAAACTTTTTATCAAAATTAAAATAATAAATCTGTCCAATAGTACCAATACTATTTTATAGTATTGGTACTATTGGGATTTAATTCACACTAAACAGATGAGTTAACTATAGATGGAAACTTTTGCTAAAGAGGTGTTGGCATCATGGAAGTCGTAAAAAGTATCCATGAGTTAATTGGAAAAACTCCCATCGTTGAAATTACAAAATTCGCGCTTCCTAAAGATGTACGATTGTTTGCGAAGCTTGAATACTTTAACCCGGGAGGAAGTATTAAAGATCGTCTTGGAAAAGAGCTGATTGAAAGAGCCCTAGCTACAGGAAAAGTTACTGATGGTGGGACAATAGTTGAACCAACTGCAGGAAATACGGGAATCGGGCTTGCTTTAGCAGCTATTCCATACAATTTAAACGTTGTTGTATGTATCCCTGAAAAGTTTAGCATTGAAAAACAAGAGCTTATGAAAGCCCTTGGTGCAAAGGTTGTTCACACGCCTACGAGTGAGGGAATGAAAGGAGCTATTCAAAAAGCGAAGGAGCTTATCGAAACTATTCCAAACGCATATTGCCCGCAGCAGTTTGCAAACGCTGATAATCCGTTAACGTATTACAAAACGCTAGGTCCAGAGGTATATGAACAGCTGGATGGTCATATCGATATATTTGTGGCAGGAGCAGGCACAGGTGGCACATTCATGGGAACTGCTCAATATTTAAAAGAACAAAATCCATTAATAAAAACAGTGATTGTTGAGCCTGAAGGTTCAATTTTGAATGGCGGTCAAGCAGGTCCTCACAAAACAGAAGGCATTGGGATGGAATTTGTACCGGATTATATCAATACAAGCTACTTTGATGACATTCACACCATTGAAGATGATTTAGCATTTAAAGCTGTCCAAGAGTTAGCGGCAAAGGAAGGGCTTTTAGTAGGGAGTTCATCAGGAGCTGCTTTTATGGCTGCATTAAAAGAAGCACAAAAAGCTAAGCCTGGTACAAATATCCTTACTATTTTTCCAGACAGCAGTGAACGATATTTAAGTAAAAAAATTTATGATGGAGGTATTTAGATAATGAAGCGTAAAACACAGCTTATTCATGGTGGAATTGCGGGAGATCAACATACTGGAGCAGTCTCAGTTCCCATTTATCAAGTGAGCACGTACAAGCAAGAAGAAGTTGGGAAACACAAAGGTTATGAATACTCACGTACAGGGAATCCAACAAGGCATGCTCTAGAAGAACTAATTAAAGACCTCGAAGGAGGAGAAGCGGGATTTGCTTTTGGGTCGGGGATGGCTGCAGTTACAGCGGTTATGATGTTGTTTAACAGCGGTGACCATGTTATTTTAACGGATGATGTATATGGCGGTACGTATCGCGTGATTACGAAAGTGTTAAATCGCATTGGCATTGAAGCGACATTTGTTGATACAAGTGATGTTACAAACATCGAAAAAGAAATCAAAGAAAATACAAAAGCACTGTACATTGAAACACCAACAAACCCGCTATTGAAAATCACCGATATTTCGGAAGCTGCACAAGTAGCGAAAAAACATGATTTAGTAACGATTGTCGATAACACATTTAGCACGCCATACTGGCAAAATCCAATTGAGCAAGGAGCGGATATTGTTCTCCATAGCGCAACGAAATATTTAGGAGGCCACAGTGATGTTGTGGCAGGATTGGCAGTTGTAAATTCGAAAGAACTTGCAGAAGAGCTTCATTTTATTCAAAATTCAACTGGAGGTATCTTAGGCCCACAAGATTCATGGTTACTCATGAGAGGAATGAAAACGTTAGGGATTCGTATGGAGGAGCATGAAGCAAATACAAAGAAAATTGTCGACTATTTAAGCAATCATCCAGCGGTACAAAAAATTTACTATCCAGGCCTTGAAAATCATCCGAACCACGCAGTTGCCAAACAGCAAGGAAGAGGATTTGGTGGTATGGTATCGTTTGATGTAGGTAGTGAGGAGCAGGCTAATAAGCTATTAACCACGGTAAAATACTTCACATTAGCTGAAAGTTTAGGAGCGGTGGAAAGCTTAATTTCTTTACCTGCTAAAATGACGCATGCTTCTATTCCAGCTGATCGTCGCAGAGAATTAGGAATAACGGATGGACTAGTACGTATATCAGTAGGTCTTGAAGATGTAGAAGATTTAATTGAAGATTTGTCAAATGGTTTAAAATAAAAGAGACTGAGACA